>CAZROX010000097.1:0-6358 GCA_964601845.1 uncultured Halothiobacillaceae bacterium | reverse complement strand
GGTACGCTATGTGGGGCTCGGTGAAAACCTAGAGGATCTACAAGTTTTTGATGCCGAATCCTTTATCGACAGCCTGTTACAGATCGCGCCATGATTGCGCTCGATCGCGTCTTTAAATCCTACAGTGCCAAGAAAGGCGCGCTCAACGATGTCAGCTTTCAGCTGCCCGATGGCGCATTTGGTTTTTTAACCGGCCACTCTGGTGCCGGCAAGAGCACCCTGCTCAAACTGCTCGCTGCCATTGAACTGTGCACGCGCGGGCAGGTGTTGCTATGGGGGCAAAACCTGCGGCGCATGTCCAGCAATCAGATCGCCCGCGCTAGGCAAGATATGGGGCTGGTCTTTCAGAGCAATCAGCTCTTGTTCGATCGCAACGTCTACGACAATGTCGCCCTGCCGCTGTTAATTGGTGGTTTTCGGCGGCGTGCCATCGCCCCGCGCGTGCGCGCCGCCCTCAACACCGTGGACCTCATGCAGCACGAGCGCAGCTTGCCGCAGAATCTCTCCGGTGGCGAGCAACAGCGGGTCGGCATTGCCCGCGCCATCGTCAATCGGCCCAAGCTGCTGCTGGCAGATGAGCCGACGGGTAATCTCGACCCGCAGCTATCGGCAGAAATCATGCACCTGTTCTACCGGCTCAACCGCATGATGGGCACCACTGTGCTAATTGCCACCCACGATATCCCCCTCATCGAATCGATGAACAAGCCGCGCCTCGTGCTGCATCAAGGGGCACTGGTAAGGAATGACTTTGCCCAGGCGAACTAAATTTGCTGTGGACAACGGGCGCGCCGCGCCCCCACCCAGCGACACCTTGGGGGTGCTGGGGAAGTGGTTTGTCGCCCACAGGATGGCCCTGTCGGTCAGTCTGTATAAAATGCTGCAAGCGCCCGTTTCGAGCTTGTTTACCATACTGGTCATAGCCGCGCCCCTGGCGCTCTGTGCGATATTTTTTACCTTGCTGGGCAATGTGAAGTCGCTCGCCACCATCTGGCCGAGCAGCGTGCAGTTGACGCTCTATCTGGCACCCGATGTCGAGCAATCCGCCGGACAAGCCTTTGCACGGCAGCTCAAAAAAGAGCCGCATTATCTGGCGGTCGAGTTCATCAGCAGTGGCGAGGGGCTGGCGCAGTTTCGACAGCACTCCGGCCTGGGCGATCTGCTCGATCTGCTCGATGACAACCCGCTACCCGCCACGATTGTGCTCACGCCCAAACCACGCTACGCCGATGCGACCACCTCGGCACAGCTGGCCAGCGCGCTGCAAAAATACCCCGAGGTAGACAGCGTGCGCTACGATTTGCAATGGATCGAGCGCCTCAATACGCTGATCGAATTTTTTTGGAAATTGGCCTGGGCACTCAGCGCAATCCTGATACTCGGGGTGGCGCTGATCTTGAGCAACAGCATCCGATTGGAGGTCAACAATCGCCGCGAGGAGATTATCGTCTCCCAGCTCATCGGTGCCACCGAGCGCTATATCCGCCGACCGCTGCTGTACAGCGGGCTCGTACACGGTCTGTGCGGTGGCCTCATCAGTGCGGCCTTAACCTGGGCTGTGCTCTATACGCTCGATGCGCCCGCGCAGCAGCTCAAGCTACTTTATAACAGCCCGCTGAGTCTCAACGCGATGCACGCCTACACCCTGCCAGCGCTCGTTATCATCAGCGGCCTGTTGGGTTGGCTCAGCGCCAACGTCTCGGTGCGACATCATCTGAAATCAATCCGCCCCATCTGAGCGCAGCTCGGCACCCATTCACCCAAACCGCTGGCCGATAGCCATGTGGCTGCCGCGCGCAAACTCGCCGCAGGCCAGTCTGCGCGCCCCATCGTGCTGCAACTCCAAAAGGCGCAACACCCCGTGCCCGGTCGCCACATCGATGCCCCGATCATCGCAACCGATTACCGTGCCACAAGCGGTACCCGGTGCGACCACCACCCCATCGGGCACCGTGCAAGCCCACACGCGCACGCGCCGAGCGCCCAGGGTCGTTTCCGCCACCGGCCAGGGCACCAGCGCACGCACTTGGTTGTGCAGCTCGCGGGCAGTGCGCGACCACTGCAAGGGCCCATCCTCGCGCGATAGCTTGTGCGCGTAGCGGACGCCATCCGACAATTGCGGCTGCGGCTGCGCCCGACCCTGCGCGAATTGTTGCAACACCGCTTGCAACATCTCCCCCCCACAATGAGACAGCTGCTCGCTCAGCGCGCTCGCCGTCACCTCAGGGTCGATCTGGCAGGGCTTGCACATCAGTATGTCGCCGGTATCTAGCCCGGCGTCCATCTGAATAATGCAGACACCGGTTTGGCTATCGCCCGCTAACAACGCCCGCTGCACCGGCGCCGCACCGCGCCAACGCGGCAGCAAGGAGGGGTGGATATTCAGGCAGCCATAGCGCGGCAACTGCAAGATAGCGGGTGGGATCAACGCGCCATAGTCGACGACGATCAGCACATCCAGCTGCTGCGCCTGGAGTGCGCGCATCACAGATTCATCGAGGATTGCCGGCTGCTGAATAGGGATATCTAACCGCTCCAGCGCACACTGTTTGATGGGGCTGGGCACATAGCGCCGCCCGCGACCGGCGCGCCGATCCGGTTGGGTGTAGAGCGCGACCAGCTCGTGCTCGGATGCGATCAGTGCGCCCAGGGGCGCGACGGCAAATTGACCGGTGCCCGCGAAGGCCACCCGCAGGCGCTGCATCAAGTGCGTGCGAGGCTAGCGCGCTTGAACTGACGGTGCACACGCGTGCGCTTAATCGGCGATAGGTAGTCTACGAACACCTTGCCATTGAGGTGGTCGACCTCGTGCTGAATGCAGGTCGCCAACAAGCCCTCCGCATCGAGCACGTACTCGCCGCCATCGCAATCACACGCCTGAACGCTGACGCGCGCGGGGCGTTCGACCTCCTCGTAATAGCCGGGCACAGACAGACAGCCCTCGCGTGCAACCGATGCCCCCACAGACTTGAGAATGACTGGGTTGACCAAAATGAGGGGCGCTTGGTGATCGGGCGAGACATCCAGCACGATGACGCGCTTGTGCACATTGACCTGAGTGGCAGCCAACCCAATGCCCTCGGCCTGATACATGGTTTCCAGCATATCGGCGGCCAGTTTTTTTAACGGCTCACCAAACTCGGTGACCGCCTCGGCCACGCGACGCAAACGCCTATCTGGGTATGTCAGTATATTTAAAATCGCCATAGATCCAACCATTCACTCAATTGATCGCTTAGTGTAGAATGACTGCGTACATGTCGTCAAAGGGTGATTTCATTTGTCTCGCATCGGGCAAATATATAAGATGGCGACTAGACTAATAGCGACGCTGCCAACAAGCAGGCATTGGTTCGTACAAGGCGATTAATTTTATGTGTATTTTCCACTATGGGGTACGTCGATGAATATGTATAGCTTTCGACTGTCTGGATGGCTATCGGCACTGTTGTTAGGCGGTCTTGTGATCGCATCTAGTGCTCAAGCCTACGAGAGACAATATGTTATTAGGCCTGGCGATAACCTGTGGATCGCAACCGAGGCGTTGATTCAAGATCGCGCGGTTTGGGCCAAGGTTTGGACCGATGCCAAGCGACTGGTCGATGGCGATCTCAGAACCGCCCTGCTCCCCGGCGATGTATTGATCGTCGATCAGCAACCCGACTCGGTGAATATGCGCCTAGAGCGCGATGGGCGCACGCTCTACGTCGGCTCGCGCATCCCCATCAGAACCGCTGTTAGCAATAACAATTCCGACAGTACCGATCTCGAAGTCGTCGACCTTGGCGAGACGCTCGACACCACCTTGCTCGACATCGAAGACGAAGATGCCGACGGCGCCCTCGGCACCGGGCAACTGGTTCGCATCAGCCCACAGATACACTACGAGGGCAAGCTTGCTCATCGTGCCATCCCCACCGAAGTTGTGACAAAACTCCAGGCCTTTGCCGACGATCTGCGCATATCCAGTGAAGCGCAGATGGAATCCTATGGTCGCGTAGACAACAGCGTCACAGGTCGGTTAACCAATATCCGTGGCGATAGCATCTACGTCACAGACCTAGATCAAACGGTGCGCCCAGATGACAATCTCTACGGCATATTCAGACCGAGCTATACCAAGGCGATCATCGATCCGCAAAATGGCGAGTCGATTGGGTTTGACCTGTACTATGTTGGGACTGCCGAGGTGGTGGAATACGATGATGGCAATAACTCCTCCCTGCTAAAAATCACCGAGGCCAAGCGCGAGATCACCAAGGGTGATGTGGTGGTACCGCTCAATCAAACCACCGGTATCGGCGTCAAGTACTCCCACCTTCCGAATATCGAGTTTGAGGGCGAGGTCTTGTCGCTACACAATGCAACCGATTCGCTCGGTGCGACCCGATACGGTGTCATCATGCTGAATCTCGGCACGCAGAACGGTTTGAAAAATGGCGATCTGGTGGGCATTCACGAGGATGGCCGCACGGTGGTCTCTGTCAGACAGGCCGAGCGTGGCGCTAGCTATCAGATAGGCACCGCGATTATCTTTCACATAGTCGATAACGCCAGCTTTGCCCTGATTAACAATCTCAACTACTCATCGGTACGCGTCGGCTACCGTGTAACCAACCCGACCTAGCCTTAAGCGCATCCGGCAGAGCCACCCACACCGCCCATGTCTCAGCCGCCAAACTCTCAGGGTACCACTGAGAGTTTGGCACCTTGGCTCCGGCTTCAACACACCAAACACTGTGGCATAGGCGTCTCGCGCAAACTGCTGGCGCATTTTGGCGATCTCGCCCTGGCGCTCTCGGCCCCATCGGAGATGCGCAAAAACTGCGGCATCGGCGAGCGCGCACTCCGCGCCTTGCAAGCCCCTCCCGATCAAGCCCGTATCGAACTCGACCTAGCTTGGGCGGCGCTACCGAATCATCACATCCTGTCCTACAGCGACCCGCGCTACCCCGCCAGCCTACATCAACTATCCAACGCCCCTTTGCTGCTGTACCTTGAGGGAGATATCGCACACCTAGACCTACCACGCCTGGCGATGGTTGGCAGTCGCAACCCGACGCGCGAGGGGCGCGACACAGCCTATCGGTTTGCGCGCCATCTGGCAGGCTGCGGGCTCAATATCGTCAGCGGGCTGGCACGCGGCATAGATGCTGCCTGTCACCTAGGCGCGCTCGATGGCGGTGGCGTCACCCTGGCAGTGGCCGCCACCGGGCTGGACACCATCTACCCCAAGAGCCACGTCGAGCTCGCCCAGCGCATCGCCAGCTGTGGTCTGCTGCTATCGGAGTTGCCGATTGGCACAGGCGTGCACGCCAACCTATTTGCCAGACGCAACCGCATCATCAGCGGCCTGAGCCTCGGGTTGCTGGTGACAGAGGCCAGCACCGCCAGCGGCTCGTTAATCACCGCCTCTCACGCCCTAGAACAGGGGCGCGAGGTCTTTGCCGTGCCAGGCTCCATCCACCAACCACAGGCACGCGGCTGCCATCAACTGATCAAACAGGGTGCCAAATTGGTAGAGCGCGCCGACGAGGTGCTAGAAGAGTTGGTGCCCCATCTGCAACAGGCACTGAACAATCCGCCGACGAGTGCCCCTGCAATACCGGCGGCCACGGTGGCAGAGACCGATCCGCTGTACCGTCAACTGCTGGAGTGCCTCCAATCGCACCCCAAACAGATTGATGAGCTGGTCGAGATGACCGGCCTCAGCGCAGCGGAGCTCTCATCTATGCTGTTGATACTCGAACTCAATGGCCAGCTTTGCCGAGAAAAAACCGGCGCCTATAGCAAGTCTCCGTGACCCCCAAGCCTAGGCTGCCCACCCCCTCAGCGCCGATGTCTCTACCAGACAACACGCTGCGCGCGAGCGAATTTAGAGCGGGGGTGATCGCCGAGCTGCCACTGCTGTTGGGCATCGTGCCCTTTGGGCTGGCGTTTGGCATCCTGGGTATCGAGAGCGGGCTGAGCGCGACTCAAACCATTTTCATGTCATCTATTGTGTTTGGCGGTGCAGGGCAGATCGTCTTTGTCGAGCTCTACACCAGCGGCACACCCCTGGTGGCGCTGGTGTGCTCGGTCGCGGTGGTCAATATGCGTCACCTGCTCTACGGCCTGTCGTTGACACAATACATAGGCACCCAGTCGCTGATGTGGCGCCTACGCCTGAGCTATCTGCTGACAGACGAAGCCTACGCCGTCTCGATTAGACGCTTTCGCGAACAGCCGCACAACAAGGCGATGCACTACCATCTGCTGGGCAGCGGCATCACCCTGTGGCTGTGCTGGCAGGCCGCGACCGCAGGCGGCGTGCTGCTGGGGCAATTGCTGCCGGCGAGTTTGCAATTAGAGTTTGCCA
>CAZROX010000096.1:3025-6365 GCA_964601845.1 uncultured Halothiobacillaceae bacterium | reverse complement strand
TTTATACAATTTATTAAATAAAATTTCAACCCATTATTACGTGTTTATTTAAAATTATTTTTTTTAATTAAAAAACTTTTTCGAACAAATAATTAGAGATTTAGGCATTGAATAGTTATTGTATAGAGGGGGCACTACAGCGTTACAAGAGACGCTAATTTTTCCGACTTTGTACAGACAGAAAAATTTGTCTTTAGCAGGTGGTGGCGAGCAAGAGAAAGTGAAAAATACTAGCAGATAGGCTCAGATAGCTTTTAGCACTTGGGAAAGGGGGTTTTAAAACAGGCGCAATGCAGGCATTGCCTTGCTTTAAGGATGTTCTGAAAACCTGTAGAGCAGCGAGCTGTGTCAGTTCTGCAATTCATCTCGTGGCTGATTCCACAATTTGAATATTGGGCAAGGCTGGCAGCGCTGGGTGGTTAACTAGTCGCTCTCTGGTGCGCGGGCATCGATGCTCAATGCATGAATGGTGCCATCATCTATGTGGGGTTGGAGTACCCGATAGATGGCCTGATGTCTTTTGACCAGGCTTTGATTCAAAAAAGCCTCGCTGATCACCTGTACTTTGAAATGCCCCCCCTCGCCGCTGGCCTCTATCTGTGCGTGAGCTAGGTGCTGTTGTAGTAAAGCTGCAATTTCGTTCGCTGTCATGTTATCCACTGGCGGTTCAGCCGGTGCGATTGCTTGAGCCTAAGCATCGAAGCGCTCGAAGACCAAAGTGGCATTGGTGCCGCCAAAGCCAAAGCTATTGGACATGGCACGCTTCATGTCACAAGGTTGCACCGATTGCACGATCGGCATGTGTGCAGCCGCCGGGTCTAGAGTTTCGATATTGGCCGATGCGGCGATGAATCCCTCTTGCTGCATCAGCAGACAGTAGATCGCCTCGTGCACACCTGTGGCACCGAGTGAGTGGCCCGTTAGGGATTTGGTTGCACTGATGGGGGGTACCGCCTCTTGGCGGGCTTGAAAGACTGTTTGAATGGCGTTTAACTCAACAACATCGCCCGTTGGTGTACTGGTGCCGTGGGCGTTGATATAGTCGATGGTGCCTGTGGTGGTGGCCAGCGCTTGATCGATACAGCGCGTTGCGCCTTTGCCCGATGGGGCCACCATGTCCGAGCCATCGGAGGTGGCGCCGTAACCGGTGATTTCGGCATAGATAGTGGCGTTGCGCGCCAGAGCATGTTCCAGTGACTCCAACACCAGCATACCGCCACCGCCGGCGATGACAAAGCCATCGCGATCGAGATCGTAAGCACGAGAGGCGCGCTGCGGTGTGTCGTTGTACTTTCTGGAGAGTGCGCCCATCGCATCAAAAAAACAACTCAACCCCCAAAATTCCTCTTCGCCGCCACCGGCAAAGACGATGTCTTGTTTGCCCATCTCGATTTGCTCCTTAGCCGCGCCGATACAGTGCGCGCTGGTGGCACAGGCAGAGGAGATGGAGTAGTTGACACCTTGGATGGCAAAGCTGGTGGCCAGACACGCCGAGACGGTGCTGTTCATAGATTGGGTGACACCGTAGGGCGTGACGCGTCGAATACCCCGGTTTTTCATGGTTTCTATCGCCTCAAACTGCACTTTGACTGTGCCGCCAGACCCGGCGATGATGCCTGTGCGTGGATTGGACACTTGATCGGGTGTCAGCCCTGCATCCTCGATGGCCTGTTGCATGGAGATATAGGCATAGGTCGCCGCATCTCCCATAAAGCGTAGCGCCTTGCGATCGACCAAAGCTTTGACATCTACATTTGGGGAGCCGGCGATCTGTGATCGTAGGCCCATGTCTGCATAGATCTGTTTAAAGTCGATGCCCGAGCGCCCCTCGCGCAGCGATTGGGTGACTTCATCTTTGGTGTTGCCGATGCAGGAGACTATGCCCATGCCGGTAATAACAACGCGTTTCATAGGCTTACCTATATCAGTTTAGGATGGTGTGCCGGAGGCATCGGGGATGTTCTCTAGTGGGAAGACCCCCACTTTCAGGTCTTGCGCCGAGTAGATCGGCTTATTGTCGACCGAAATAGCACCATCTGCCACGCAGAGCCCCATCGTGTTCTTGCGTACGATGACACGTTTGATGTCAATGGTGTAAGTGATCTGCTTGTTGTGTCGTAGAATTTGCCCAAAAAATTTAATTTCCCCGGCGCCGAGCGCACGGGCGTATCCATCGTGCCCCTGCCAGCTGAGAAAAAATCCGGTCAGCTGCCACATGCCATCTAGCCCTAGGCAGCCTGGCATAACGGGGTCGCCGACGAAGTGACAGTCAAAAAACCACAGGTCTGGTCGCACGTCCATCTCTGCGTGGATATAGCCTTTATTGTATTTGCCGCCGGTGTCTCTGATATCGCTGATCCCATCGAGCATCAGCATTTGCTTAACAGGCAAGCGTGGCTTATGGCCTGGAAAGAGTGTGCCCTGTCCAGAACGAGCAATATCCGTGTGGTCAAAGCTGTTTTTTGTCATGAAATTTTGGCATACGTTTTGTGACTGAAATGGCGGCATGTGTTTTGTGACTGCTGGTGAATTATATAATTTTCTTCGGTCGGCTGCGCATTTTCGCTTCAATCTGCTAAGATGGCGCAATCTGCGTCCTATCCTAGCCGGCTACGAGCATATATTGCTTGGGGATTGCTGTCGTTGCGTCGGAGAACTGGCGCTGCCTAAGGAATTTTCTATCAATCGATAGTTTGACTGCCTGTATCTGCAATGATTTAGGCGCTAGGTACGCTCAGAGACTGCGTTGTTTGATGCAGCTTACTGCAATATTTTACGTCTATTACGTTGAAAAACATTTTTAAAACCAATCAGTCACGCAATAGTCGGCCCCAAGCTGTCCAGTTTAAAGTGGCACCACATCGCAGCTTGGCCAGTCAACTGGTGATGTGGATACTTGTCGTTGCAATTGTCTTGGGCGTGTTTTATCTGGTGTTGTCTTATGGCCGCTATCTTGGCGGCCACGATCAGACATTGGCTGCCGAACAGCGTACCGAGTACAAAGAGGCGATCGAGATTCTGAAGAAAGAAATCGTCCGTCTGCGCAAAGCAGAAAAATCCTTGATCTCCGAGAATGCTGTCCTAGAGCGATTTAGCCGCATAGATAGAGAAGCCTACAACGAGATTAGAAAATCACAAGATAGCCAGCAGCAGGTCGTCGGCGATATAGAGCGCGATCTAAATTTTTACAAAGAGTTGGTTTCGCCAGAGCGATACGATGAGAAAATCCTTGTACAGGAGTTCAGCCTTTATCAAATTGCCGATTCGACTTACAGATACAAGCTAGTTGTGGCGGTACCCCAAAGAGGTCAGCGGGTTTTGCGTACCAATATTGCGATAC
>CAZROX010000096.1:0-2925 GCA_964601845.1 uncultured Halothiobacillaceae bacterium | reverse complement strand
GTTGTGGCGGTACCCCAAAGAGGTCAGCGGGTTTTGCGTACCAATATTGCGATACAGGTTTTCGGTGCGCTCGGCAATCGCGAGGTGGATTATCAATTCAAAGAGTTGACCCCTCAGGGTTCAGAGTTTACCGATGTGATCGAGTTGCGCTATTTCAAAGAGCTCCAAGGCGAAATTGTACTGCCTAAGGGATTTGTACCAAAAACGGTGTTTTTATCTATCGTGCCACCAAAAAAGACCTCACGTGGCGTCGAAGTGACTTATAATTGGCCCAGCATCTTGCGTTCAGAGGACTTCTAATTCCATGTCTATATTGTCTCAAAAAAGAAAAGGCACCCATGGTGGGCGAATGGAGACACTCATCGGTGGTAACACAGAGATCACAGGTGATGTGAAATTTATGGGTGGGCTGTATCTAGAGGGACGTATCGTCGGCAATGTTGAGGCCAAGACGGATTCCGTATCTACCATCAATATCTCTGAGCGTGGTTGTATCGAGGGCGAGTTGCGCGTGCCACGTGTCATACTCAATGGCAAGGTGGATGGAGATGTGCACGCATCGGGCCATGTAGAGTTACACAAGGGCGCCCGTGTTACCGGCAATGTGTATTACTCCATTCTCGAAATTATGCGCGGTGCCGAAGTCAACGGCAAGCTGGTGCACAAGGCGGCCAGAGACAAGCCATTGTTGGAGGATAAGTCCACCCGCAGAACTTAGCGCCATCTGTTGTTGGGATTTTTGTTGCGCGGCAATTTTGTAGGTTAGTACTATGGTTGATATGGATGTCGATTTTGAGTTTGAGATGCCAGATCCTTTGGTGTTTACCGAAGCGGCTGCCACCAAGGTCAAACATTTGATTGATGAGGAAGGCAATCCGGATTTAATGCTGCGCGTGTTTGTTTCAGGCGGTGGCTGTTCCGGCTTTCAGTACGGGTTTACTTTCGACGAGCAGACACACGATGGCGACACAGAGGTGGCCAACTGCGGTGTCAAGTTGTTGATCGACCCGATGAGCCTACAGTACCTAACAGGCGCTGAGATCGACTACACCGAAGGATTAGAGGGTTCGCAATTTGTTATCCGCAACCCCAATGCTGTGACGACCTGTGGGTGTGGTTCATCGTTTAGTACATAGTTGTGCGCGTTTTGGGCCTCTGCCCAGCGCGTGGCCTAGCTGTTTCCCGCTCGCTTTTTTGCCACAATTTTTCCATAGATCTCAAGCATCCGCTGTCACCTTGACCTGCGCACTGGTATGCATCGGTATCGCTGCCAATCTATCACTCACACAACCCCAATGATCTGGTTAGCGTACTCGCTGGGTATCCTAGCGGTATTGCACCCATCGAGGCATCCTGAGCGAGACAAGATGATGGACAAGCCGATAGCCGCAACGCGATGATGCAATGGTATCCCGGGCACATGCACAAGGCGCGCAAAGAGCTGCAAGCGCGCCTGCGATCGGTCGACTGTGTCATCGAAGTGTTGGATGCACGCATCCCAATTAGCAGTGCCAACCCGCTGTTAGGGCGCCTATGCGCCGATAAGCGCCGAATCCGCGTGCTCAATAAAGTCGATCTGGCCGATGCACAGATCACGGCCGATTGGATCGCGCACTTCGCTGCGGAAGATACGGTGACCACCGCCGCAGTTTGCAGTAAAAATCGCACCGATATTAAAAAGCTGCTGGCTTGGTGCCGTGGACAAGCGCCCAATGTCAAAGGCGGAGATGGCGAGATTTTGATCGTCGGCATTCCCAATGTCGGCAAGTCGACCCTGCTCAATGCGCTGGTCGGCCGTGCCTTAGCGAAGACGGGCGATGAGGTGGGGGTGACACGCAGACAGCAGCGACTCGACAGCCGCGATGGGCTGGCGTTGTACGACACGCCCGGTCTGCTGTGGCCCAAGTTTCACGCGCCAGAGGATGCGCTGCATTTGGCAGCCATCGGTGCGATCAAAGATAGCGTGATCGATCACCGAGGCGTGGCCCAGTTCGTGCTCGGCATCTTGATGGCGCGCTACCCAGAGACGCTGGCACAGCGTTACCGATTAGACCAGCTGCCAACCGAGACAGATCACGCCTTGCAGCTGGTTGCGCGCGCACGCGGTTGTTTGATGCCCGGTGGCGTACTGGATCTCGATGCCGCAGCGCGCTGCGTGCTATTGGATTTGCGTGGGGGGCGCTTGGGCAAGATCACATTACAGCAGCCAAGCCAGTGTGTGCAAAGCGAGTTATCGGTCTGAGCTTGCGATCGTGCGCTGGGTCGTCGTCTTACGCTGGCTCGGTTGGCCGATGCAGCGCACAGTGCGCCTCGATGGCTTGGAGGCGTAGCGTGTTGATTTGGCGCACGATCTCGCGCGCTGGTGTATCGCCCCAATCCTGTGGCAGCTTGGTATCGCGTAGCGCTTGAGCGGCGGCGCGCATATACACAGCTTGTGGGTAGGGTGTCTCCTCGTAGCTGGGTCGGCCATGAAAATCTGCGCTACACACCGCTAAAAATTCTTCAAAACGTTCGGGCTTTCTGAGCACATCGAGTGCGAGGAGCGTGCGCAGCAAGGTCTTGGCAGACAGGGTGTACGCGCGATGACAGTGTGTGTGATATTGCGCAGACAGCACGGCCAGGGCGGTAAACTCCTTGGGTGCACGCAATCTGGCCGCTAGCCCCTTGGTTAGGGCGACCCCACGTTTTTCGTGGCCGTGATGTGACGGCCAGTATGCTGGCGGCGTCGTGCCCTTGCCCAGATCGTGACACAACACGCCAAAGAGCACGCGCGGATGGTTGTGGGCGCGCGCAGCCTGTGCCAGGCACATTTCGATATGCACGCCCGTGTCTATCTCAGGGTGCCATTTTTCAGGTTGTGGCACGCCGTAGAGTTGGTCGAGCTCTGGCAATAACTTCTCGAGCGCACCGCAGGCGCGCAGGGTG
>CAZROX010000095.1:0-6382 GCA_964601845.1 uncultured Halothiobacillaceae bacterium | reverse complement strand
CGACATCGTCATCGAGTGCGATGCATCGAGCGATAGCTCGATCGACACACTCTTTTCTCAAATCTCCGATAAGTGGGATCATATCGACATCGTCGTACATTCGATGGCCTATGCGCCAGCCGATCAACTAACCGGCAATTTTTTGCAAGCAATCAATCGCGAGGGATTTCGCCAGGCGCACGACATCAGCGCCTACAGTTTTTGCGCGCTGGCCAAGTGCGCCGCCCCATTGATGCAGGGGCGCGATGCGTCTCTACTAACGCTGAGCTATCTCGGCGCCGTGCGCGCGTTTCCCAACTACAATGTCATGGGGGTGGCCAAGGCCAGCCTAGAGGCCAGCACCCGCTATCTGGCACACGCCATGGGGCCGCAGGGTGTGCGGGTGAATGCGATCTCCGCCGGGCCGCTCAAAACACTCGCCGCCGCTGGCATTGGCAATTTTAAAAAGCTGCTGGATTACGTCGAGCAAACCGCCCCGCTCAGGCGCAACATCACCATAGAGCAGGTGGGGGATACGGCGGCATTTTTGGCATCGGACTTGGCAGCTGGCATCACCGGCCAGACCATCTATGTCGATAGCGGCTACAGCATAGTCGGTATGCCGGACCCCGATTGAGCGACCCGATGCGCCGAGCGCTCGCACCAGTACACCCAGCGCCTCGTACTGATTCGCGCGCTTGCATCCGCCGATGAGCTACCCTGTTTCACAGGCGTATCGCGCGACCAGCTACAGCGATAGAGTTTATTTTTTAATCCTGCACTACACAGATTGCCCGTTTGCACAGGCGCTAGAGCTGTTGTTGCATACCCACAGCAGTCACTATCTGATTCCCGAGCCGCACGATACAAGCTACCCGCACGATACCTTGCAGATCTTTAATCTGGTCGATGAGGGCGCGCGCGCCTGGCACGCCGGCGAGAGCTGTTGGGGTGCGCGCACCGATCTCAACGCCCAGTCGATCGGCATAGAGTTGGTGTACGTCCCCCAAGCGCCGGATACATGGCCCGACTACCACCCACAACAGATCGAGGCGCTGGTGCAACTCTGCCAGCAGATTTTGGCGCGCCATCGGCACATCGGCCCGACCCACGTGCTGGCGCACTCGGACATCGCCCCGGCGCGCAAGCGCGACCCGGGGCCGCGCTTTCCGTGGCATCAGCTGCACCTTGCGGGTATCGGCGCCTGGTACGACAGCCAGACAGAGGCGGCACTCAGGGCGCGCTACACCGAGGCGGGGCTGCCATCGAACGATCGGGTGCGAAGCTGGTTCAAGCGCTACGGCTACCCGGTCGAGCGGGTGGCCCTGGCGGATATCGTGCGTGCCTTTCAGCTGCATTTTCGCCCCAGCTGTTGCGATGGGCAGCTCGATGCCCAGACCTGTGCCATTTTGCACGCGCTGATAGATCGTTACTTTCCGGACGTCAATTGAGCTGGCTGTTCGATTGGGTGTTGCGCCAACACTCGCGCCCCACCGCCATGGCGCTCGTGTTTATCAGCTCCTCCGCTTGGGGATTGCTGTGGCTGCCGCTGCACTATGTCACCAGCCTAGGCCTGACCGGCCTGTGGGCTGCCCTGTGTTTTTTTATCGCCCCGCTGCCCTTTATCCTCGCGCTCACCTATCGCTCGCTCTGGGCCGAGCGGCGCCACTGGGCGGACTATAGTGTTGTTGGTGTCACGATGGGCGCCGGCTTTTTGCTGTACAGCTGTGGTCTGATTTTTGGCTCCGTCACCAAAACCACCGTCTTGTTCTATTTGCTGCCGGTCTGGGCCTCGGTGTTGAGCGTGCTATTTTTGCGCGAGTCCATCGTCTTGAGCCGCGTGCTCTGTATCGCGCTGGGGCTGTTTGGCTGCACCTTGCTAATACGCCTTGACTGGCAGCTGCTGTCGTTTGAAATCACCGATCTGTACGGCTTGGGCGCGGGTGTCTGCTGGGCGATCGGGGCGGTGTTTGTCCGGGCGCGCGGCGATAACCTGAATGTGCTGCACAGCATTACCGTGATCTATCTATTTGCCATGGTCTGCGGTCTATTGATTGCCTATTTGCTCGACTCGCCCCTGCCGCAGGTGGATTTGCTGTGGCGTGCACTCGCACCCGCGCTGTTCTTTTCGCTATTGTTTATTTATCCGTCGTTTCTGTTCATGATGCGCGTACAGCAATACTTATCGCCGAGTTTGGTGGGTGTGCTGATGATGTCGGAGGTGCTGATGGCGATCTTCTCTGCCAGATTGTTACTGGGGGAGTCGATTTTGCCGTTGCAGTGGCTCGGGGTATTACTGGCGCTGACGGCAGGCGTGGGGATTGGCCTGTCCGAGGATAAGAGCACGCGCACCCAATAAGCAACCGCGCGCCGCTGTTATCGACTAGTCGAGTGGTTGGTAATATTTCACAAACGTGGTTTCCTGCGCAATCCGGTCGTACAGCAATTTGGCTTGGGCGTTCTCCTGCTGGGTCATCCAGTAGACCTGCTGTGCGGATTCTTTTTTCGCAAGATCATACACAGTTTCTATAAGGGCGCGCGCCACCCCCTGCCCGCGCGCCTGCGGGTGGACATATAAATCTTGCAGATAGCAGGCTCGGTTGCGATACCAGCCGTGGCGGTGGTACAAAAAGTGCACCAGCCCCAACAGATTGCCCGCCCGATCTTTGGCAATACGCGCCTGCATTTCATGCGGATCATCGCTTTGGATGCGCTCCCACGCGAGGGCGATAAACGCCTCCTCACGCGTTGTGTGATAGAAGGCCAAGTAGTCGACCCAGCAGGCTTTCCAAGCGGCAAAGTCGCTCGATGTGGGGGCGCTGATAATATAGTTATTGGGTTCCATAGAGATAATTGTACAGTGCATGACAGGCCGAGTGGCTAGATTAACCCATCGGCGCAATCACCTCATCGAGCGACGCACAGCCCAAGATGCACATCAACAACCGATCGAGCCCAAGGGCGATGCCGGCACAGGGGGGCAGCCCCACGCGCAGGGCATCGATCAGCGCCCGATCTATCGGCACCTGTTCGAGTCCTTGGGTGCGGCGCTGGGCGTTTTCGTTTTCAAAGCGCGCCAGTTGTTCATCGGCATCGGTTAGCTCCCAAAAGCCGTTGGCCAGTTCGAGTTGTCCCCAGTAGATTTCAAAGCGGGCGGCCAGTTGGGTGGTTGGGTCGATGCGCGCCAGGGCGGCTTGGGAGGCCGGGTAGCTGTGGATCAGCGTGAGTCGGTTGGCGGGGAAGTGCGGCACGATGGCGCTGACCATCAGCCAGTCCAACAGGGCATCGGGTGTCAGCCCCGCAGGTGCGGCGAGACCCAGTGTGCTGCTGCGTTGGTACAGTGTCGCTAGATCATCTTGCGGCAGCACAGAGGCGCGTGCCATGGCATCCCAATAGCTTAGGGAGCAGGTGGCTAACTCGGTTTGCGGGGCGAGGGTGGCAATCAGCTCCGCCGCCTCGGCCATGAGCCGATGGTGATCGTAGTCCAGCCGATACCATTCCAGTAGGGTGAATTCGGGTCGATGGTGTCGGCCCTGCTCGCCCCGACGAAATGCCTTGCACACCTGAAAAATATCGCCGCTGCCGGCTGCGAGCAGGCGCTTCATGGCAAACTCTGGGCTGGTTTGGAGATAGAGCCGTTGATTGGCGTGTTGCAGCGACAGGCTGTGGATATTGGGGTCGGTAATGCTGGCGCAGTTGAGCAGTGGCGTCTCGACCTCTAGCACGCCGTGCGCGCGAAAATAATCGCGCAGACGCTGTAGCAGCTGCGCCCGCGCCGCCAGTGCGCGATGTAGCAACGCCTAGCCCTTGACGCGTGAGACGTAATCGCCGGTGCGCGTATCGACGCGTACCAGATCGCCCGGCTCGGCAAATAGCGGCACCTTGATGACCGCCCCCGACTCCAAAACCGCACGCTTGGTGCCGCCCTGAGCGGTGTCGCCGCGCAGCCCGGGGTCGGTTTCGGTGATTTTCATCTCGACAAAGTTGGGCGGTGTCACACTCAGGGGCACCTCATTCCACAAGATGAGCGAGCAGGCCGCCTGCTCGTGTAGCCACTTGGCATTATCGCCCACCGCTGGTTCTGCGGCGGAGTATTGCTCGTAGGTCTCCGGGTGCATAAAGTGCCAGAGCGCGCCATCGCTGTACAAAAAATTCACTTCCATTTCGAGTACATCCGCCAGCTCAAATTGTTCGCCCGACTTGAAGGTGCGCTCTAGGACGCGGCCATTTTTTAGGTTGCGCAGCTTGACGCGGTTGAACGCTTGCCCCTTGCCGGGTTTGACGAACTCGTTTTCCAGTATGTGGTAGGGGTCGCCATCGAGCAGCAGTTTTAAACCGCTCTTAAATTCATTGGTACTACAGGTCGCCATGGTGATGTTATCTCCCTGTGCTCATCGGTTATTGTGTGACCCGCTCGATGCGATCGACCTTGCGAAATCCCTTGGGCAGCTGTTTGCCCTTGCCACCACGCTTGCCAAGATACGCCATCAGGTCGCTTTTGCCAAGCTTTAGATAGTGTTTGCCACTGTGTACATACAGGGTTTCGCCCCCCTCAATCAGGGCGATAAATGCCATGTGCTGCTCGTTTTGCTGAAATTTTTTGGTCGCGATATCAATAATTTTTACCCCTTTGCCGGTGCTCATACGCGGCAGGGTGTCCGCCGGTATCACCAACATATACCCCCGCGAATCCAGCGCCACCACCAGTGCCTCATCGACATCTTGGCACAGCCAGGGCTTGCACACCTGCGCGCCCGCCACCGGTGCAATGATCGCCTTGCCGCTTTTGCGTCGGCCGACGAGCTTATCGAGCGGGCACATAAAGCCGTGGCCGCTGGTGCTCGCGAGCAGGCACAGGCCATCTGGCTCGACTGGCAGCAGGCCGACAAACCGCGTGACATCGTCTAGCTCCAACTGTGCGGAGAGTGGCTGGCCAAAGCCGCGCGTACTCTGTAGGTTGTGGGAGGCGAGGGTGTAGGCGCGCCCCAGATTGCTCAAAACAATCATTTCGTGGCAGGTGGTTTGGTGCAGGCTGTCCAGCAGGGCATCTTGTGGCCGATACTTGATGGTTGCCAGATCGACCGGCTGACTGCGAAAGCACTGTAACCAGCCCAGTTGGGAGATGACGACACTGATCGGCTCTTGCACCGTGGGCGCAACGACACGCTTTCGGCTGCGCTCGGCCGCTTGGGGTTCGAGCGGGCAGCGGCGCGCATCGCCGTGGCGCTCGGCATCTGCGCGCAGCTCATCGACTATTAGCTGGCGTATGTGCAGCTCGGATGACAAGGTCTCGCTAAGGCTGGCGCGCTCCGCTTGCAAGCTGGTGCGCTCCGCTTGCAAGGTGATCTCCTCTAGCTTGGAGAGCTGGCGCAGGCGCAGCGCCAGTATGCCATCTGCCTGAGAGGCGCTCAGTTCAAAGTGTGCCATCAGTGCAGACTTGGGGTCGTCCGCCGTGCGCACGATGGCGATGACCTGGTCGATATCGAGGATGGCCGCGATCAGGCCATCGAGTAGGCTCAGGCGCGTTTCGATTTGCTCTAGCCGAAAGCCCAGCCGGCGGCGCACGGTGCTTTGACGAAATGCCAACCACTCGACCAGCAGCGCCCGCAGCGGCTTGACCTGTGGCTTGCCATCCAGCCCGATCACGTTACAGTGCACCCGGTGGGTGCGCGCAAGATCGGTGCTGTCGAACAGATAGCCAATCAGTGCCTCGGCATCTGCGCCCTTGGCAAGCTTGATGCTGATGCGGGTCGGTTGCGCTTGATCGGATTCATCGCCGATGTCTTTTATCTCGGGCAATTTTTTTAGCTGCATTTTGGCCGCGATCTGTTCGATCACCTTGCCAGCGGAGATTTGATGGGGCAGGGCGTGAATAATGATCTGCCGCTCCTCAATTGTGTAGCGCGCCTGGGTGCGAATGCCGCCCTGACCCTGACGGTATAGCTCGGCGATTTCATCGGCGCTGGAGACGATCACGCAACCGCCCGGGTAGTCGGGTGCCGGTATGTGTCGGTGCAGCGCCTCATCGCTGAGCGATGGGTCTTGGAGCAGGGCGATGCAGCCGGCCACCAGCTCGTTGAGATTGTGCGGCGGGATGGCCGTTGCCATGCCAACGGCGATGCCGGAGGTGCCATTGAGCAGCACTTGCGGCAGGCGCGCGGGCAGCCATCGCGGCTCTTGTAGGGTGTTGTCGAAGTTGTCCTGCCACTGAGTCGTGCCCTGCGCCAGCTCATCGAGCAGGGTGCGGGCGATGGGGGCTAGGCGGGCCTCGGTGTAGCGCATGGCGGCGAATGAGTGGGGGTCGTCCGCCGCCCCCCAGTTGCCCTGGCCGTCGATCAGCGGGTAGCGACTGGAGAAGCTTTGGGCCATCAACACCATGGCCTCGTAGCAGGCCGAATCGCCG
>CAZROX010000094.1:0-6395 GCA_964601845.1 uncultured Halothiobacillaceae bacterium | reverse complement strand
TAACCGATTTGTTTTTAGCATGTTGGGTGGATGGCGTTGCCATCATGGGTATCTGCATTCATGACAGGGTGCGCCTATGCACGTAGGTCTTGTTTGGTGGTTCTATTGCCGCGCTGTATATCTAACATGACCTGTATGAGGGTCGCTAGGGGAATGGCGAAAAATACACCCCAAAGCCCCCAGAGACTACCAAAGAACAAGATGGCGATCACAATCGCCAAAGGGTGCAATTTGACAACCTCAGAAAACAAAATCGGCACCAAGACATTGCCATCTAGTGTTTGAATAATGGTGTAGGCGAACATGAGTACGACAAAATCTATCGTTAGGCCCCATTGGGCAAATGCGACCAGCATCACCGGTATCGTGACAACAAAGGCACCGACATAGGGCATGACAACAGAGAAACCGACCAGCGCGCTCAATAGCAGCGCATACCGCAGATCGAGCCAGATAAAGACCACATAGGTTGTGCACCACACGATCAGTATTTCCATACACTTGCCGCGTATATAGCCCGAAAACTTAATGTCTACATCCTTAATTAAATGTACCAGCAGGGAGGATCTAATCGGCATCATGCTGTTCATCCAGCGAATAATCAGCAGCTTGTCTTTGAGCATGAAATAGACCACCAGCGGCACCAGAAACAAATAGAGAAAAAACGCCGCAAACCGCGTTAAATTGGCGATAGAAAAAGACAGGACATCCGCGCCCACACTGCGTAAATACTCGCGCAGCTGATCGATGATGACATTGGGCTGCGTATCGCCAAAGATTAGCGGATAGCGTGCAGTCAACTCATTTAACATGAGCTGTAGCCTCTCTACCAAGTCGGGCAATAGTTTCAAAAAGGCACTTAACTGATACAGCAATATAGGCAGCAAAATCAGAAAAAATAACACGGTACATATCATGAGGATAACGATAATCCCCGCACCGATAGAGCGCTTGATATAGTAGCGCTCCATGATCGTCACGAGATTATCTAGCAGATAGGTGAACACCAAGGCGACAAAGATAGGCAAGGCGGTATGAATCAGCAGCAATATGCCCAAGATGGTGCCAATTAAAATAAGCACCAAATAAAAAAATTGCGCATCCAGATCGTGCAATAACAGCCATTGTTTTATTTTCTCGTACATAAATCACTCATCAATTGGCAGTGCAAGCATCGGTTAATGACAGGTGCTGTTAAATGCTATCGCGTGGGTCTATTGTATTGGATCGCCCGCACCCAACAAGGGTTTGGGGCGGGTGTGTGTTGTGCAAATGCCGACTCCATTGGGAATTCTAGCGGGTGTGAGTGCTCTTGAGCAACCAAGGCGCTGACGAGAGAGGCTGCTAGTGCTGGATGCTTGCAGGGTTTCAAGCGGCAGCTCGATGTCGATACTGTCTGATAAACATGTAGATACCCGAGCAGATGATAATTGAGACACCCAGTATCATGCTCGGATCGGGCAGATCCCTAAAGACAAAATAACCCAATAGCACCGCAGATACCATCTCAAGGTACTGTAGCGGCGCCAAGCTGGCAACGTGTGTATAGGATGCCGCAAAGGCCAACAGCAGATGGGCAACAGTGGCGCTGATGCCGATGCCAGCGATGAGCCACAGGGTGTAGTAATCCCAGTTGGTAGTCGATAGGCTGTCGTAGCCCAGATAGTGCATGGCCAGTATCAATGGAATTAGTGGAATCAGGGTGCTAAATGAGGTAACCGCCTGCAGTGCCAGTGGGTGTATGTTTTGCGACATGGCACGCGTTAGCAGCAGGTAGAGGGCAAAGCTCAAGGCTGTGCCAAGTGGCAACAGAGCATACAGCCCAATGGCCGCGTAGCGCGGCTGTATCACCAAGAGTGCCCCGCCAAAGCCGACGATACAGGCGCCAATGCGATACCAGCCCACCTGCTCTTTGAGCACCAGCTTGCCAAGTAGGGTCAGAATAAACGGTGAGACAAAGAAAATCGCTATCGCATCGGCAATGGGCATGTGGCCGACGGCGGCTATAAAGAACATGGTCGCCACCAGAATGCACAGCCCGCGCAGCATGTACAGCGGGGCGGTGCGCCATTCGATGTGCAGCCTAATGCCCAGTGCCAGTATCAACAGGGTCATCAGCACACTTTGGGTGACAAAGCGCGCCGCGACTATTTGCAGTAGCGGTATGTTGTGATTGGACAGGAGCTTGGCAAACGTATCTATGCAGGGTGCGCTCAGCGTAAAGCCCACCATCAGGACTAGCCCCATGAGTGGCATAGACGCCCGGTCGGTCGGCCTTGCCTGTGACATTAGGTGCGACTGCGTAGCAGCCGCATCAACAACCGATTGATGCGCGCTCTAGTGACTAGCTGTGGCTGGCGAAGGGCAATGGCTGGGTACTGGGCAGCGAGGTAGGGTAGGTATAGCAGGGATTGTTCTCCCGCACGTATGCGCTGCAAAATCACGGTGATGTATTTGACCTTAAAGGGTGTGGCATTGAGTGGCGTACACCTTAAGGCCATCATCTGCTCTATACACGCCGTTGGATCCTTCTCTGTTGGGCACAAGCTGTGCTGATCTAGTAGGGTCTGGTAGGCATTATATGCTGTGTCTAGCTGCTGTGAGGTTATAGTTGGTATCGAGATTTGCGCGCTAGTTTGTATGGACTCGCTCAGTACCAGCGCGTAGTAGATCGCGCGGATTCGCTGCGGCCATTGGCAGAGACTACGCACCTTGGCAGCTATCGAGCGGATCAACCCGCGCACGCAGGCCGCATCCGTCCAAAATTGATAGCACAGGCGCACCTCTTGGGCCAAGCGCCCGAGTAGCGCGCCGATCAGTTGCCAGAACCCTTGCCATCTACTCGATTTTGACGGCGCTGGCTGTGGTGATGCGACAGGTGCCGCTAAGCTAGGCGCTGCCGGTTGGCGCTGCTTGCCCCCCCCACCTAGGCGCAAGAAGCGCTTGCCAAGCGCGCGCCCTTGACGATAGATAAAGCGCAAGATTGCCATGAGCACCCACCCAGCTGTGCGCAATAACTGCCACAGCAAAGCGCATAGCATGCGCATCTGTCGTGGATAGGTGAGCAAGCGTTGTTCGTTGCAGCGGATATGCCGGGCAAGGTGGTAAAAGCTCTTTGGCATTTTTACGGCCAGTGGCACCAGATAGGCGCGTGCCGTGCGATCTTGTTGCGCGTTTTGCATGCATCGGTGCACATAAATCTCCGCCATATCGGAGCCGTCGTAGACGCGGCTATGCAGGTCGATGAAATGCTCGATGGTGCGCTGCATCTGATCGGGCGATGCGCTCGGTGTTAGATGGTGCGATCTGAGTAGTTGGATTAAGCACAGATAGGTGCTGCTCAGTGCAAAGTTTGGCTGGGCTGTCAGTTGATCGGGATGCTGGCGGTAATGGTAAAGGGCTGTCGGCAGATTGTGCAGCGACGATGCAGGTTTGATGCGCATAAAAAAATCCACATCCTCGCCGGCATGGGACCAGTTGGTGTCGTATTGGCCCGCAGCTTTCGCGGCATCTAGGCGCAGCATAAAACTGGCACAGCAGCCGTTGAAATAGTGCCCATCGCAGGCGTGGGTTGGATAAACAACACAGCTATCCGATGCGTTGCGCGCGGTTTGTGTAATCGCCGTGCCAACCCCCTGCACCGCTGGATGCTGTAGCAGGTAGGTCAGTTGCTCCCACAATCTGTGCGGGCTGGAGTAGTCATCGGCATCCTGCCAGGCGATATAGGCACCGCGCGCATGTGCCAACAGCCAGTTGCGCGTGTGCGCTGGCCCAAGATTTGTCGGGTTGCGGTGTAGGCGCAGCGCAGCGCCCCCTAGGGTACTGCGCACTATTTTTTTTATTAGGGGTTCGGTGGAGCCATCATCGTAGATGGAGACTTCAAAATTTTGGAATGTTTGCTGGGCCAGGCTCTCAAGACAGGCCGCCATATACTCGTGGTGGTTATAAAAAGGGATCAGCACACTGATCAGCGGGGGGGCAGATGGCAGCCGCTGGGATAAGGCACGGATTTTTTGCGCGACACCGAGCACCGAGTCTTCGAGAATGGCCCGATCATCTACCGATGCTGGCTGGTGCAGTGCGATACCCGCATCGCGATAGGCGGCGGTTAGGATGTCGAGGCGGTGCGCGCTTGTGCTCTCTGCTGTGGAGTCTGTCGGAGCCACCATGCGACTTGCTGCGCCGATACCCTTAGCGCAATCGAACTAGTAGTCCAGAGCGTATTTTTGGGTCAAACCAAGTCGATTTGGGTGGCATCACCCCGCCGCTATCTGCTATGGCCGTAATTTGCTCAATCGCGACTGGATGGCAGATAAAAATCACACTGTTCTCTTGGCAGACGCGCGCTTGTAATTGTTGGGGTGTGATATTGCCGGGCACGTATTCGATGCGGCTATCCGATCTTGGGTCGCTGATGCCAAAAATTGGGCACAGGATATCATCTTGTAGCAGCTGCACATCCAAGGCCGTCGCTTGATCTGCATCGGGTTGTCGGACGCTGATGCGATACCAATCGCCAGATAGATACATGCAAAAGGTGCGCGCCCGATCCGGTAGGGGGTCCGAGCCCTTGTCGATCAGTTGTATATCAAATTGCGCGCCGAGTTTTTCTAGCAGGGCGGTTTTTTCCATCTCATCGGCGTTGTGGATGACGCGATTGAATGCCAGGATGCGGCTCTGTTTGGCAGGAAATAGCGCGGTTAAAACAAAGTTGTAGGCTTCCTGCCCAGTATGCTCAGGGTTGCTCTCTCGGTTTTTGGCAGCCCAGCGCTCACAGGCCGCAGCCCGATGGTGGCCATCGGTCAGATAGATGGATGGCAGCGAGTCGAATAGCGCTTGTAGCTGTGTAATGTGTTCGCTGTCACCCACAAACCACAGTGTCTGTCGCAGGTTGGCCTCATCGGTGAAGTCGATCAGCGGCGGGGTGGTCTGTTGCAGGTGTTCTAGCAGCGCTTCTAGCTCGGGTATCTCTTGGTGAACCGTGCTGATCGGGGTTGCGCTGGCGCGCATGATATCGCGGTATTCGATCAGCGTGTCCTCTTTATTTTGTTGGGTGCGCTCGTGTTTTTTGACCACGCCGGATTGGTAGTCCTGTACGTCAAGCTCGGCTATTAGGCCTGTCTGTGCATGGCCATCAATCGCCATGCGGTAGATGTAGAATCCTGCGCGGCTGTTTTGCTGGTAGGAGCCATCGGAGAGCATCGACTTGAGCTGTGCCGCATTGTGATGCAGATGGGCTTTGCTATTCGCATCGTCTGAGAACTCATCTGCGGAGCGGATGGCGTTGATATAGTTTTGCGGATTCGCCTCGGCAAATAACGCGCGCGCTTGCGGCGTCATTTCATCGTAGGCGGTGCAGGCAATTAAGTGCGCCTTCTCAGGGTCGGCGTAGTAGCATTGAAATGGGTGGATAAGTACCATCGATCAACCAACTAATCAGAGCTGCGGAGGGATTTAGGCGTTGCGCGCATGAAAATCGCGCATAAACTGCGCCAGCGCCTCAACGCTGTGCAGCGGTGTGCCCGTGTAAAGGCTGGCACGGCATCCACCGACGCTGCGGTGTCCGGCCAGATTGTACATGGACTGCTGCTCGGCCTCTGATAGAAATTGTTTTTCTAGGGATTCGCTCGGCAGGCGAAAGACCACATTGGTGTGCGATCGGTAGGCCGTGTCGATTGGGCTGCGATACCAGCCACCACTTTGATCGATTAAATCGTATAGCACCGATGCGCGTTGGGCGGCATTGCGCTCCATCTGTTGCAGGCCGCCTTGGTCACGCATCCATTTCAGGACTTTGCCCATCATATAGATCGCAAATACCGGAGGCGTGGCACCGAGCGAGTCTTTTTCTGCGTGCTGTTGATAGCGCAGATAGGTGCCGATGGCGCCATTGCAGCTCGGCAAAATGGATTTTCGAACACAGACCAGCGTGACCCCAGCTGGGCCTAGGTTTTTCTGGGCACCGCCGTACACGAGATCAAAGCGCTCCCACGGGATGGGGCGGGAGATGTAATCCGATGACATATCGGCCACCAGGGGCACATCCAACTCCGGCCAATCGATCATGCGAACACCACCGATCGTCTCGTTAGAGGTTACGTGCAAATAGCGCGTGTCACCCTTTAGCATAATTTCATCTTGTTTCGGCATGCGTTTGTAATGCTCGGACTGGCCATCCCAAGCCAGGTAGCAATCGCCATATTTTTGCGCATCCTTGAAGGCGGCCGAGGCCCAAGAGCCAGAGCCAAGATAAGCGGCGCTTTGATCGGGTTTGAGCAGGTTCATCGGCACCATAGAGAATTGCAAGGTGGCACCGCCCTGTAGCAGCAAAATGGAGAAGTCATCCGGCACCTGGAAGAGCGACTTGACCAGGGCGATGGTTTCCATATGCACTG
>CAZROX010000093.1:0-6581 GCA_964601845.1 uncultured Halothiobacillaceae bacterium | reverse complement strand
GCAACGCCCTAAGCAGTCCCCCGACTCAACTTCTTGCGCTCGTGCGGTTTTAAGAATTTTTTGCGGATACGAATATTCAGCGGGGTGATTTCAACCAGCTCATCGGTGTCGATAAACTCCAGCGCCTCCTCCAGCGAAAAGACGATTGGTGGGGTCAGAATAATATTCTCATCCGTACCAGCGGCCCGAATATTGGTCAACTGCTTGCCTTTTAACGGGTTCACCAGCATGTCATCTGACCGGCTATTAATGCCGATCACCATGCCCTCGTACACCGCTGTGCCGTGGCCGATAAACAGGCTGCCGCGCATCTGTAGTGTAAACAGTGCGTACCCGAGCGCCTTGCCGGTATCCTTGACAATCAACACGCCCCGATCGCGCTGGCCAATGCTGCCCGGGCGGTAGGGGCCGTAGTGAGAAAAGCTGTGATAGAGCAGGCCGGTGCCGGAGGTGGCGGTTAAAAACTGGGTTTGCAGGCCGATCAGGCCGCGCGCGGGTATGACGTACTCTAGGCGCACGCGGCCATCCTCATTGGGCAGCATGTTTTTTAGCTCGCCGCGCCGCTCGCCTAGCTTCTCCATCACGATGCCCTGATGGGTGCTCTCGATGTCGACTGTTAGGTCCTCGTAGGGCTCCTGCTTTTCGCCGTCGATGGTTTTTATGATTACCTCTGGGCGCGACACGGCCAGCTCGTAGCCCTCGCGTCGCATGTTTTCTATCAGGATGCCCAGGTGCAGCTCGCCACGGCCAGAGACTATAAATTTTTCGGGGTCGTCGGTTAGCTCGACCTTGAGTGCGACATTGTGCAATAACTCTTGCATCAGGCGCTCTTGTAGGCGCCGAGAGGAGGTGCCGGTTTTGGTCTCCGTGCCGGCAAAGGGCGAATCGTTGACGCAGAATGTCATGGAGATGGTCGGCTGGTCGATGGTTAGGGGCGGCAGGGCCTCGCCGCACTGCAGATCGCATAGGGTGTCGGAAATTTTAAGCGGGTCGAGTCCGCAAAAGGCGACGATGTCCCCCGCCTCTGCCCGCTCGACCTCCACCCGCTCCAAGCCGTGAAAGCCCAATATTTTTAGCAGCTTGCCCTCTCGGACCTTGCCATCTGCCCCGATGACTTTGAGCATGGTTTTGGTGGTGAGCTTGCCCTGCTTAATGCGCCCGATGCCGATAACACCCAAGTAGTTGCTGTAATCGAGCTGGCTGACTTGCAGCTGCAAGGGGGCGTCGATATCGACCTTGGGGGGTGGCGCCCGATCGATGACCATTTGAAACAGGGGGTTCATGTCCTTGCCCGGGCCATTGTCGAGCGTTGCGTAGCCGTTGATGGCAGAGGCGTAGACGATGGGGAAGTCGAGCTGCTCCTCGGATGCACCGAGGTTATCGAACAGCTCGAATACCTGATTGATTACCCAGTCGGGGCGCGCGCCCGGGCGATCGACCTTGTTGATAACGACTATGGGGTTGAGGTTATGCTGAAAGGCTTTTTGGGTCACAAAGCGGGTCTGCGGCATGGGGCCTTCGACCGCATCCACCAGTAGCAGCACGGAATCGACCATCGACAACACCCGCTCCACCTCGCCGCCAAAGTCGGCATGGCCGGGGGTGTCGACGATATTGATGCGCCATGTATTGCCATCGGCATCCTGCCACTTGAGGGCCGTGTTCTTGGCCAAAATGGTGATGCCGCGCTCCTGCTCCAGCGCGTTGGAGTCCATCACCCGCTCGGCGGTACCCTTGCGGGTGCCGAGGGTGCCGGACTGTTGCAGCAGCTTGTCGATCAGGGTGGTTTTGCCATGATCGACGTGCGCGATGATGGCGATATTTCTCAGGTCACTTGGATTCATAGCAGATAGCTTTGTGCGCGGGCAGGTAGAGACCTGCTCGCCAGGTGTTAGCGGTAGTGTGCAACGCTTTGGATTACTGTGTGCCTATCGGTTCTCATCGGCACGGTGCAATTATACTGCGCATCCTAGTTGCGGGAGGCGCGTTTTTTGCAAAGATGCAAGTGGATAGCAAATATCTTGGCGGCCATCGACCGCCATGGGCTACCAAAAACTATGGGCAGGCATTGGGCAATTCTCGGTGGATTGTTTCCACCGCGGCCTCTAGGGCCTCGGTGTATTCCAGATCACATGCGCCGAGTATCTCATCGAACTGCGCTTGGGTGGTGGCGCCAAAAATGGTGCTGGTCACCCAGGGGCGCGACATGCAAAAAATCATGGCCAGCTGACAGGGTGTCATAGAAAAATCTTGCGCCAGCTGCATGTAGCGCCTCACAGCCGTATCGGCCTGGGGCGGGTAGTCGCGAAACAGCCTGCCACCCATCAGCTCCTTGCGCGAGCCTGTGGGGGTTTTGTCGTCCAAATACTTGCCGCTGAGTAGACCCTGTGCCAGCGGCGAGTAGGCCAGCAAGCCCACCTGCTCCTGCATGGCGTACTCGGCCAGCCCGGCCTCAAAAAACCGCGAGCCGATGTTGTAGCAGTTTTGTATGCCCATCGGGCGAGCCGCTGTGTTGTCGCCCGCACAGCGAATGTATTGGGCCACGCCCCAGGGGGTTTCATTGGACAAACCGTAGTAGCGAATCTTGCCCTGATTTTGCAGGGCTTGCATGGTCTCGACCACCTCCTCGATTGGGTAGTGATCGTCGGGATAGTGGCGATAGCCGCCTGCCTCGCTGCCGAATAGTTGAATCTTGCGATCTGGCCAGTGCACCTGATAGTAATCAATCGTCTCGATCTGGAGTCTGCGCAAGCTGCCCTCGCAAGCTGTGATGATATCTGCCTTGCGCACACGCGGGCCATCGCGCAAGTAACTGAGCATCCCAGAGCGGCCCGCCACCTTGGTGGCAATCAGTACGGCATCGCGCGCTTTGCGATCGGCCAGCCAGCTACCGACGATCTCCTCCGACCGCCCTTGGGTCTCTTTGGAGGGCGGCACCGAGTAGAGCTCTGCGGTGTCAAAAATATTGATGCCGCTGGCAAGGGCTGCATCCATCTGCGCATAGGCGGTCTCTGTATCCGTTTGGGTGCCGTACATCATGGTGCCGAGGCACAGGTTCGAGACTTGCAGATCGCTTCTACCGAGTTGATTTTTTTTCATGGCCGTTTTGGTTCCAATCACAATTGCTTGAGGTGACAGAATCCTACCATACCTGAAAAACGCACCAAGCTCACCGCCCGCGACTCGGTGCGGGCAGATCGTGCCAGCGATGGTCGATGGCGCGCCAAAGATGCAGCGCCAAGTACGACCGATAGGGGGCAGCGGCTTGTAAAATTTGCGCCTGATCTATGCCATCGCAGGCGCTGATGTGCGTCAGGGCGCGGGCTAGGGCGGCATCCTGTGGCGACCAGATATCTGGCATGGCAAAGAAGGAGAGTGCGACCATCTCGGCGGACCACTGGCCAAAACCGCGCAGTTTTTTTATCTCTTGAATAATCAGCTCGGCATCGGTTGTCTTAAAAATCTCGGCGGCAATTTGCCCGCTGTGCAGCGCCTCGCGCAGCGCAATCAGGGCGCGAACTTTATTGGATGACAAGCCGCATTGCCTAATCGTGTCGGCATGGGCTGGTATGCACAGGGCCTCGACTGTCAGACCCTGTGCTTTGGCGGCAGCTTGCAGCCGTTTGATAATGCTATCGGCCGCTTGTTTTGAGAGCTGTTGATTGACGACCGTTTGGTACAGGTGGCCAAAAAAAGCGGGGCGGCGTTTTTTTGTGAGATGCAAGACACCGTTGCAGCGCACGAGCTGGCAGAGCATGGCACAGTCTGTTAGCTGCTGTAACAGTGCGCTGTGGATGGACGAGGCGTCTGGCTGGCTCATCGGGGATTGATCCTTTGCATTAGCTCAAGGTGGTTTTTGGTTTCTTGTTGATAATATACACGGCGATACTGGTGGCGATCAGGCCGATGATATCGACGCCAGTGAGACTCTCCCCCAGCACCAGCCAGGCCAACACAGCCGATACCGGCGGCACCAAAAACAATAGTACCGTCGTACCGCTGGCCGAGCCAACCGACAACAGGTAGATAAAAATGGTAAAAGCGCCCAAGGAGACGGCCAAGATCTGCCATGCCATGGCGTACACAAACGGGAGGGTCCAGTTTATAAAAGGCGGCTCCAGCACATAGAGCATCGTCAGATGAAACAAGGTGGCGCCCAAGGCCTGATACATGTTGTTGATACCCAGCGGCAGGCTGCCACTGAGCTTTTTTTGCCACAAGGTGGCGGCTGTGACAGACAGCACCGCGACACAGGCGCTCAGGGCACCGAGCGGCGGCAAATGATTCTCGCGCTGCCACAGGAGTACCAAGGCTGCGCCCCCCAACCCCAAGGCGATGCCGAACCACTGGCGCAGGCTGACCGACTCCCCCAGCAGGGGCACGCTCAGTGCGCTGGTTAATACCGGCTGGAGTGCCACGATTAGCGCGACCACCCCCACCGTGACCCCCTGTGCCTGTGCAAAAAAAACGCCACCGAGAAAGACGCCGTGAAATAGCACGCCGAGCAGGGTCGATTGTACGATTTGTTGTCTGGTGCCCCAGCTTCTCGCCCTGTGGCACAGCAAATTAAATACCCAGAATATGACCGCCACTATGCCAAAGCGCAGGCAGAGCGCCGCCGCTGTCGAGGCGTTATCGACCAGTACCGCACCGCTGATATAGGCCGATGACCACAGCAACACAAAGCTGAACGATAGGAAAAATATCATCGGGCTTAGTCGGGCGCCGCTAGGTATCAGCTGTTGAGATCAAAATATTTTGCCGCCCAATAGAAACGACTCGCCCCTGCATCAGCCCAAGCTTGGCTTGGGTTTTCTGTTGATAATATACACCGCAATACTGGTGGCGATCAGGCCAATGATATCGACGCCAGTGAGACTCTCCCCCAGCACCAACCAAGCCAAAACAGCCGACACCGGCGGCACCAAAAACAATAGCACCGTCGTCACGCTGGCCGAGCCAACCGACAACAGGTAGATAAAAATGGTAAAAGCCCCCAAGGAGATAGCCAGCACCTGCCATGCCATGGCGTATGCGAACGAGAGGGTCCAGTGGATAAAAGGCGGCTCCAGCACATAGAGCATTGCCAGATGAAACAAGGTGGCGCCTAAGGCCTGATACATGTTGTTGATACTGATCGGCAAGTGGCCACTGAGCTTTTTTTGCCACAGGGTGGCGGCTGTGATAGAGAGCACCGCGACACAGGCGCTCAGAACACCGAGCGGCGGCAGATGGTGCTCGCGCTGCCACAGGAGTACCAAGGCTGCGCCCCCCAACCCCAAGGCGATGCCGAACCACTGGCGCAGGCTGACCGACTCCCCCAACAAGGGCACACTCAGCGCGCTGGTTAATACCGGTTGGAGCGCCACGATTAACGCGACCACACCCACCGTAACACCCTGTGCCAATGCAAAGAAAACACCGCCGAGATAGACGCCGTGAAATAGCACGCCGAGCAGGCCCGATTGTGCGATCTGTTGTCTGGTGCCCCAGCTACTCGCCCTGTGGCACAACAAGTTAAAGACAAAGAACACCACCGAGACTATGGCAAAGCGCAGGCAGAGCGCCGCCGCACTCGATGCGTTATCGACCAGCACCGCACCGGTGATGTAGGCCGATGACCACAGCAGCACAAAGGTGAGCGATAGGAACAATACCATTGGGCTTAGTCGGGCGCCTCTACGTACAAGCGGTTAGGGATCAAAATATTTTGCTGCCCGATAGAAACAATTGCCCCCTGCGCGGCCGATAGATTAGCCGATAGGATCGGTTGCACAGACTGTGTCCGCTGTGCAATTGTATAGTATATTTTTACCGTACTCGGACAGCTTGCAAGGCGGATCAACGTGAGAGCATCTCCAACAAACATGCGCTATCTATTGCTGGAGAGTGCACTGGGTCAGCTGTTGGTTGGGCTGGGTGATCGGGGCGTGCGCCTGGTGCAGTTTGTCGAGGCGGAACCTAAGCTGGCCGAGCGCGTACAGCCGTTGCTGTGCAACCAAAATACAATCGAAAAAACGTACCGCGATGCCATAGACGCGCTGGTGCAGTACATCGCGGGCACCGCCCCTCTGCCACAGATGCCACTAGATACACGCGGCACGGCATTTCAGCGCGATGTGTGGCAGGCGCTGGGCAGCACCCCTATGGGCGAGGTCATCAGCTACCGCACCCTGGCCGAGCGCATCGGGCGACCGCGGGCGGTGCGCGCCGTGGCCTCCGCCTGTGCGCAAAACACGATCGCCTTGCTGATCCCCTGCCATCGGGTCGTGCGCAGCGATGGCCAGTTGGGCGGATACCGCTGGGGGCTGGCGCGCAAACGCGCCCTGCTAGCATGCGAGGCCAGATACATCGAGCACACCCCATCTACACATGCACTAACAGGTTAAACCATGCCCTACCCCACCCCGACCCGCAGCTTTGAAGAGTCTGAGTTTGCCGCCCGCTGTGCGCGGGCGCATCGCGTGATGGCCGAGCAGAATCTCGATGCGATGCTGTTTGCCTCCGAGGCAGAAATCCGCTACTTCACCGGCTTTATGACACAGTTTTGGCAAAGCCCAACGCGACCGTGGTTTATGCTG
>CAZROX010000092.1:0-6604 GCA_964601845.1 uncultured Halothiobacillaceae bacterium | reverse complement strand
AGAATCTGCCCGTCCTGACAGCAGAGTTTTTTCAGACGCTGGCAGGCGCTATGGGCGATGCCATGGTCGTTGTGCTCGCCAAAAAAAAACATGTCCCCATAGCCGCTGCACTTTTTTTTCGCAGCAGCGATACGCTGTACGGTCGCTACTGGGGTAGCTTTGAGCATTACAATGGGCTACATTTTGAGGCCTGTTTTTATCAGGGCATCGAGTATGCCATCGGCGAGGGGCTGACCGCATTTGAGCCCGGCGCCCAAGGCGAGCACAAGATATGGCGCGGCTTTTTGCCCGTGCCGACCCACTCGTGTCACTGGATTTCGCATCCGCAGTTACAGGCGTTGATCGAGCGCCATCTGGTGCAAGAGCGAGCGCATATGCAAGATTGGCACCGCCAATTGATGCAGTTATCCCCATATTCTCGCTGTTGAGTGGGTGTTGGTCGCTATAAAGTGCAAGTTATTTGGCGAGATGCTCGATGATGACTTGCTTTAGCGCGCTTTTTGTTTTACCTTAGCACATTGCTCCGTACGAGCGTTGTCGGCCTGTCGCATATGACTTTGGCTTTTAATATTTTTACCCTCAAGATATGATTATGACTGTTGACTACTCCTCAAGGTTTCTCTGTCGCGTCACTCGATCGTGGCCCGGCGTTATCTGTTTCTTGGCAGTGTTGTTTTTGGCAGTTGCTCCCCGTGTTTCACTCGGGGTTATCTTGGGTGATGCACGCGTGTTGTCGTCTGTGAATCAGCCGCTGCTGGCGCAGATTGAAATTTTAGATACGGAGGGCGTCGATCTCGAAGAAATCTCCGCCACTATTCCACCGCGAGAAGCCTTTGTCTGGGCCAATGTCGAGTATCAAGATTTACTTGACGATCTGTCCGTGGGTGTGATACCCGGAGATGGCGTCAATAACCCCTATATTGAGTTGAGCACCAGCAGTGTGGTGCGGGATCTATTGCTGGGCTTGCTCTTAGATGTTGAGTGGCCAGATGGTCAGGTGATGCGAGAGTACAGTTTGTTGCTAGATTTTGGTGACGTCGCTCAGGCAAGTGGTGTGACGCGTGTGGACAGTCAGCCGGGGTCAGATGCTGAAACAGATGACGTGGGGACGCTGTTCGAGGTAGCTGATCTCGATACTTCTGAAGATTCAGAAGATGTTTTTTTAGACGACGATGCTAGTTTAGCCGACGATGCTTTTTTAGATGAAGCTGCTGATTTAGACGATGGTGCTAGTTTAGACGACGATGCGAGTTTAGATGATTTTGTGGTGGTTCAGCCTGCTACTAGGCGGCTGACCGATAGACAGACTGTGAAAGTCCTAGCGGGTAGTCGCGCTCCTCGGACGTACCGTGTGGGCAAAGATCAGGGGCTATGGGAAATTGCACGTACCGTTCGCCCCAATCCCTCGGTAAATGTTTACCAGACCATGGCCGCACTCTATCGCAACAATACAAGTGCTTTTATCAACCGAAATATCAATCGGTTGCGCAGTGGCTACACGCTTGTTATACCAGATCTAGCCGATATTGAGAGTGTACCTGTGCGCCAGGCAAGCCAGTTTGTCGCCAATCAGAACTCCGATTGGTTGGAGTCAGCGGGTAATATTTCCGATCAGAGGCGTTTGAAGATTCTCTCCGTCGATGGCCGAAAAGGCAAGGATCCCACCGTCAGCATAAAAGAGGCGGTTGAGAAACGTATCGCCGAAGAGCTGAGCAGTATGCGTGAGTTGGTGGACAGCTTACGCCAAGAAAACTCCGATGCCATTGAGCGGCTAATCGAGTTGGAAGGCCAGCTGCGCTCATTTGCCGAGCTAGATGCGGTTAATAATGAAAAGATTGTATCGCTGGAGCAGTCACTACAAGAGAGTCGCGAGCTGATTGCCATGTATCAAGGCAGTCCTTTAAAAGCGATTTTATCATCCACTAGTGGCATCATTTTATTCGTTGTTGTGGCGTTGATAATCTTAGGGCTAGTCGTAGCCTTAGTTTCAGTGATTATCAGAAGAAGACGATCTATAGGGTCATAGATCCAGAGTCATATATTCAGAGAGCCTGAGCTGTTGAGCGCGCCAGATTGAACCTCGCGCTTAGCGGGGAGGGCTTACTTGTTTTGGGCTTTCTCGCTGCTGGTGCTAGCCGGCGGACTTGGTTTTTGTCCCGGCCTTTTTCTTGCTTTCGGTTGATTCTTTGTCTGTCGTTTCAGCTTCCAAATGGACGCTGATATCCGGCGGTGTCTCTAGTTGCTCTGGGTCTTTTGCCACTTGCTGTAGGTGCGTGTGCTGTTGCAAACACACGGTGTGCAGGTGCTTGTAATCCTCCGCCAGTTTCTCGCTTTTCTCTAGCCGCTGTTTATCTAACGCAGCTTGTGCTTCTAGTTGTTTGTTGGTTTTTCTCAGGGTGCGTACCTCGGCCTCAATACGCTTTTGCAGCAGCGAGATATCGTGTTTTTCTTTAATGAGTTTTTTTATTTTCTTGTTGATGTTTTCAGGGGTGTCTGATAGCGCGGTATTAATGCTTTTAACTTCACGCTGTTTTTGATCCAGTGCTGCGATCAATTTTTTCACCTCTTTACCGTGCGCATCTCGCGCAAGCTCCGCCTGCTTTTCCAAGCTCTCTTTTTGCGTGTTGGCGGTTTCAACAGCGAGCTGTAGACCCTCTAAATTCCCTTGTAATCTTTTGAGACGCTGCTCTAACTGCGCTTTATTTGTGCGTATTTCTTTTAGTTCACTATCTATATGCTTTTGCGAATTGCTCCCTTGGCGAATACATTGGTGCAACGCTTTTTGAAATACTTCGCTGCTGCAATCTGCACTCAGGCCAAGCATTTCGATGGCAGTTTTCATCAGCAGCGCTTTGCTAGCGGCTAACTCCTTCCAAATTTTAAGCTCAAGTGCTGTTTTTTCTTGATCCAATGCCAAGGTCTCCGTCAGTGTGATGCGTTTGGATAAATCGATGTTTTGGGTTGGGGCAATGTTTGTGAAATCGCGCCCTGTGTCGTGCTGGATAATTGCATGCTTGTCACGGTGGCCAGTCAACTCGGGAATACATTCACCTGAGTATCAAAACTAAGCACACCTCAAATAGGTTGTGTTTTCCTCAAACTTAGCACGGCTCTTGCCTGCCGCTTGTAGCTGCAAGCCCCTCCCTTATAAGAGGCGGAGCATCGTCAATTATACCACAGGCCAATCGCATGCATAGTCGATTGAGTGGCGAGAACCTATCGACTGCCTTGAGCGCGCAGTTGCGCGCGATGGCCAGTGCCGAGGTGGGTGAGCCAAACGCGCGGTAGCAGCCATCGGTTACCAAATGCATCAGCTGGGCTTCACTTTTGCGCCAGCGCTCGTATTGACGCAACTGTGCCAGTGAGCCGATCTCTTTGCCACCGGAGTCGATGATAACCTGTGCCAGTGCGATCGCATCGGCTAGCCCCAGATTGACTCCCTGTCCTGCCAGTGGGTGAAAACTGTGGGCGGCATCGCCGAGTAGCGCGAGCCCTGGCTGTACATAGTGGCGGGCATTGTGGTGGTAGAGGGGGAAGGTGGCGCGCGCGATAACAGACTCAATGGCGCCCAATCTGCGCGGAAACGTTTGTTGTAGCTGTGCGATAAATTGCGCATCGTCGATTGCCTGCAATTCTTTGGTGCGCTCGGGTGTGTGGTACCAGACGATGGATGCTCGGTTTCCAACCAGTGGCAAAAATGCCTCGGCACCTGTCGTGCGAAAGCGCTGCCACGTGATATCCTGCTGAGGGAGTGCGGTGGCGACTGTCGCCACCAGTGCATGCTGGTCGTGGTATTGCATGCTGTTGGACGCAATACCACTGAGCGTGCGTATGTTTGAGTTGCGCCCATCTGCGCCTACCACAAGCGTTGCAGAGAGCGTTTTGCCGCACTCGGTTATTAAGGTGTTGCTCTGGCGATCATGCTTGAGATCTGTCAGGCGCGTGTTGAGCAAGAGATCGATGTTGTCACAGGCTTGTAGGCGCTCGTGCAGGGCGGCAACTAGCACGTGGTTTTCAACGATGTGCCCGAGCTCGGGTCGGCCAATATGCGCGCAATTGAACTGTGCCCCGCCTGGGTTTCCCTCATCCCACACCAGCAATTTTTTGTATGGGCAGGCGCGACGGGCCAGCACGCCAGGCCAGACGCCTGTTGCTTGCAATGCCAGCTGAGAGGCGATATTGATGGCCGAGACTCTGAGCGCATAGGGCATCTGATGCGAAAAGGACGGCGTTGTTTCGCCGGACTCAATCAGGGCAATAGATAAGTCGGTGCGCTCGAGTGCACAGGCAAACAGACTGCCCACCATGCCACCGCCGACTACAATGATATCGTAATTTTTTTGCACGACTCTGCTATTCTAGTATTCGCCATGATGTTTTTGTATAGTTGCATCCAAATTCCTTGGGTGTGTCATTGTATTGTTTGATGTGACCGACGTGTGATGCAAGATCAATCTACCATTATCGATGGGCTGCGCCAAGTCGCCCCCTATGTGAGTGCGCATCGCGGCATTTTAGTGGTGGTCGCGCTGCCGGGGCAGATAGTCGTCGAGCAGTTGCTCAGCCGTCTAATAGCAGATATCACCCGCCTGAGTGATTTGGGGATTAATCTGGTGTTGGTGCCGGGCATTCGCCCGCAGATTGATCAGCGTTTGGCGACACTGGGTATCGAGTCACAGCGTGTCGATGGCTTGCGCGTCACCGACAAAAATGTGCTGCCGGTTGTTATCGAAGAGGCGGGGCGTGTTTTGATTCAGATGGATGCCATGCTCTCTTGTGGCTGGCTGACACAGTCGCACGATGTGCATCTGCGGGCGGTATCGGGTAATTTTGTTGCGGCCTTGCCCTATGGCATTCACGATGGCGTCGACTTTTGTTACACAGGTGTGGTGCATAAAATTGATGTCAAGGGGATTCGTCGGTTGTTGTCGGCCGATCAGTTGGTGGTGCTACCGCCCCTAGGCTACTCGAGTACCGGCGAGGTGTTTAACCTGCGCGCCGAGGACTTGGCCATGCGACTGGCCGTCGATCTGTCTGCCGACAAACTGATCTATCTGTCCGAGCAGGACCAAATTTTAGACGCAGCCAATCAGGTAATGCGCCAGCTAACGCCGGCCGATTGCGATGCGTTGTTGCAGGCTAAGGGCTATCGCGATGAGTTGGCGCTCTACCTGAAAAATGGCGCGCACGCCTGTCGCCATGCTGTGCCGCGCACCTATATCATCGGCTACCGTATCGACGGCGGCATGCTGGTCGAGCTATTTACACGCGATGGTTGTGGCACGATGATCAACAGCGATGTCTACGAGGATTTGCGCGATGCCAGATTGGAGGATGCTGCCGGTATCTTGCAGCTGATTCGCCCCCTGGAGGAGGCGGGGTTGCTGGTGAACAGGCCGATTGAGCAGCTGGAGCGCGAGGTGACCCACTTTAGCATTATCGAGCGCGATAGCATGATTATCGCGTGTGCCGCGATGTACCCGCATGCCGATGCAATGTGTGAGCTGGCCTGCTTTGCGACCCATCGGGACTACCTGGGCAGAGGCTATGGGCGCATGTTGCTAGCAGAGCTGGAGCGCAAGGCGCGAGCGCTGGGTGTGCGCAGCCTGTTTGCGCTGACAACGCGCGCCTCTCATTGGTTTCGGGAGCGCGGATTTACCCTTGCCAGCCCCGAGCAACTGCCGCCCGAGAAGCGGCACAGCTACAATCGCCAGCGCAACTCACAGGTGCTGATCAAGTTGCTCGATTAGCGCGACTCTCGCGCGCGCTGCCCCAAGGTGGCACGATGTCATGCGCGATGCCTAGCTGGTCTAGTACGCGTGCGACGACAAAATCTATCAAGCTTTGCACATCGGTGGGCATGTGATAGAACCCTGGATTGGGCGGCATAATATGCACGCCGAGCCGAGCGAGCTTGAGCATATTCTCTAGGTGGATCGCAGAGAAGGGCATCTCGCGTGGCATGAGTATGAGTTGGCGACCCTCCTTTATTACCACATCTGCGGCTCTGTCTATCAGGGTTTCGGACAGGCCCATGGCAATTTTAGCCAGCGTGCCGGTGGTGCACGGGCAGACGACCATCGCATCGGGTGCACCCGAGCCGCTGGCGATCGGTGCCGTCCACTGGTGCTCGCCCAGTAGGGTCAGTTGCTCGTCTGTGACCCGATAGGTTGTGCAGAGATATTGCTGTATATCATTGAGCCGCGATGGCAACTGCCAGTCGGTCTCTAGGCCAGAAACAATTTGGGCGGCCTTGGAGAACAGCAGGTACACCCGACAGTTATTTTTCAACAGATGGCCGAGCAGGCATCTGGCATACTGAATGCCAGATGCGCCTGTAACGGCCAGTACGATGGTGTGGCTTGGTCGGTGCATAGTGTTGGCTATAGTACACCAGTTGTTTCGTGTCGCGTGCAGCTTGTGCCAAGTACATGCCTGTGCATGGGTCGGCGGCACCGATGTTATAATCTGCAATCGAGTTGATGTGCGTTAGGCTTTGTCTAAAATCTGTACAAAAAATGGCAGTTTCGATTAAAACAGCGTTAGAGATTGAAAAGATGCGCGTGGCCGGACGGCTGGCTGCAGAGGTACTGGATATGCTGAC
>CAZROX010000091.1:0-6715 GCA_964601845.1 uncultured Halothiobacillaceae bacterium | reverse complement strand
CATGCTCTCTGGCAAGTTCCGTATCGGCGTGGGTGCCAAGCCAGCCGAGCAAGGCTAATCGGCGCAGCAAAATAAAGCTTGCCAGCTCGTGCTCGGCGTGGGCGCTCAGGGTGGCGTGCCGTCGATAGCCCACCAGCCAAGCGTCGAGCCACTGGCCGATATCGGCGTGGGTCTCGTAAAAGGATACCGCAGCGGCTAGGTCGTACAAAAACCAGCTAAAGCCGCAATCATCAAAATCAATGACACAGGTGCGATCGCCATCTAGCAACAGATTGGCGAGGCGCAGATCGGCGTGCACCAGGCCAAAGTCGGCCCGACCGCTGCCAAAGCGCGCCAGGCGCTTGCACAGCAATTGCGCCGCCCGCTCGATTAGGTGGCAGGCGGCGGCATCTAGCCCCGGGCCCTGCTGCCATGGGCCCCAGATGGGCTGAGCGCCAAAAAAGGCATCCTGCCCCCAGCTAAAGCGCGTAAAACCCGCCGGCACCGGCCAGTGCATGGCGTGGCGATGTAGGCGGGCGGTTACCGCGCCGAGGCGCTCAAAATAGGGGGTCAGCGGCATTGCGAGATCGGGCATCTGCCCTGCCACATACTCAAATAACACCAGATAGCGCTCGCCGGTTAGGTGCCGATGCGCGCCAACTTGCAGCCAGTTGCCATCGCATCCGCGCAGTACTTTTGGGATGGCGATACTCTCATCATCGGCCAGATACTCGCCCAGCGCCTGCATCCAGAGAAGTTCCGAGTCCAAGCTTGCGCGGGTCTGATAGTCGCTGCGCGCTAGGCGCAATACTCGGCGGCTGCCATCGGTGCCCTGTAATAGATAGACATGATTCTCGGAGTGGCTGATTAGCGAAATCTGGGTATCGGGCGGCAGCCCCCAGCGGGGCAGATGCGCCGCGACTAGCGCTGCCAGTACAGCTGGCTCACCGGTCATCGGTCGCATCCGACAGCAAAAAGCCCCATTCACACCATTGCGCAGTGAGCGGCAGATAGAGGGCGCAGCGAATCGGCCGACTATCCAACTGGCGCACCAACTGTGCATACCCATCGAGCTGGGCGCTATAGGTTTGCTGCATCTTGGCGATATCTGCGCCCCCCTCGACGGTGACTTTGTAATCGACAATCCAGCGCACATCCTCCGCCACTAGCGTGCGATCAATAATGCGATGCACCACTTGCCCCGCCACGATGCCGCTGATCGCCCATTCGCTATGGGCGGCCTCGTGGGCGCCCAGCAGCCACCGGCCGCGCTCATCGCCCAGCACGCGACCCAAGGCCTGCAAGCACAGCGCACAGCCCTCGGCAATCTGCGCCTCATCTAGCGACACCTCCTCGCGCAGCACCAGCGCCATCGCCGACTCAAGCCCCGGCAGTCGCTCAGCGGGCCAAAGTGCCAAGCCCTCGTCCGCTATCTGCTTGAGATAGCGATGCACCACTGTGCCAACTGCTCTAATGAGCGAGTTGCCCCCAAGCCCTGCGAACAGCTTATCTGCGCAAGGCTCGCCGAGTGGCAAGGTGGGCAGCGACAGCGGTAGCTGCCACTTGGCCGGCAGCCGATATAACGGATGCTCCGCCGCCGCTTGAATCGGCGCCTGCTCGTCGGCGCTCGGCGGCTCGACAAAGTGCGGTTCAAACTGGCGCCACAGGAGCGCCAGCAAGGTGCCGGTGCGCGCTTGCCAGCCATTTTTTTCATCGTGCCGCGCGCGGGCGAATAGATGCAGCGCGACCCGTGCGCGCGTTGCGGCTACATATAACAGGCGCTTGCGCTCGTCTTCGGTCTCGCGTTTATCGAGCATCTGTAGCAGCTGGTAGACGCCGCCCTGCTGCTTGGCATCGCTCGGTTTAACCGGCGCCATTAGCAGCCCATCGCGATCGTGTCGCCACAAAATTGGCGGCGTATCAGATGGGCGGGTCGTGCGCTCCAGCGCGGGCAGGATCACCACGTCGAACTCCAAGCCCTTGCTCTTGTGCACCGTCATCAGCTCGACCTGCGCGCAGGTATTGGCATCATCGGTGCGCGAATCGACCGAGGCGGTCAGCCCTTGCAAGCGCTGCTTGAACTGCTCGATATCGCCGCCCGATTGCACCAGGCGCTCTAGCTCGACAAAAAATTGCTCGGCCAGTGACAGATCGGACTCGTCGATCAGGCAGGCCGCCCCGCCGAGCCGCTGCCAGCTCCACTCGACCTGACGCGCCAAGGCCACGCCACCGCGACCGGCGTACACACTCGCCAGCACGGTGCGCAAGCGGCCCAAACGCAAGCGGCCATCTGCATCTAACTGGGCATCGGCCTGTGCATCGAGCACGCATTCTGAGAGGCAGCGATCGCGCCCAGCTGGCACCAGGGCGGACAACTGCGCCAAGCTCAAGCCACACCAGGGCGCGCGCAAAACACACAGCCAAGCTAGGTTGTCGGCCGGATTGGATAGCGCGCAGGTCAGGCTCAGTAAGTCCTGCACCACGGGGCGGCTGAGCAGGCGCTCGCTCTCCTCGCCTCGATAGGCGATGCCAGCTGTGCGCAGGGCGCGGGCGATCTCGCTCAGGTGGCTGCGACTGCGCACTAATATGCCGACTTGCTGCTGTTGGGCGGTGCAGGCTTGCACCTGCGCGATGATGCCAGCTAGCTCGTCGCCCGCCGCATAGCAGGCGTGTAAATGTACGCCCGCTGGCACGGGCGCTGAGCGCTCGGTGCCGGGGAGACAGGGGCTGTAGGTGATTGCGCTGTCGTGAAAAATACTGGCAAACGCATCGTTAATCCAATCGATCAGCTCGGGGCGGGCGCGAAAATTGTGCAACAGCGATAACTTGTGCAAGCGCACCGGGCCGATGCCCTGCTCGCACGCGCGCACAAACAAACTCACATCCGCCCGTCGAAAGCGATAGATAGATTGCATGGGGTCGCCGACCAAAAATAGGCTGCGCCCATCGCCCGCCGTCCAGTCGCGCACCAGCCTGCGCAGCAGCTCAAACTGTACCGCCGAGGTGTCCTGAAACTCATCGACTAGGATATGTTCGATGCGTGCATCCAACGTCAGTGCCAGATCGCTGGGCGACTCGTCATCCCCTAGCACCTGCAACACGTGCAGTGCGTTTTCGATAAAGTCGTTGCAGTCGTGCTCTGCAAACTCGACCCGCAGCTGTGCCACCATCAGGCGCAACAACTGACAAAATGCCGACAAGATATCCAGCTGCCAATCCGGCTCCGCCTCAAACAAATGCACCCGATGCAGCGACTCGGCCAAGGTGGGCACCTGCGCCTCAAACCGCTCTAGCAGCTCGGTCATCGCCTGTTTTTCTGCCTTGTGCGCGGGCAAAAATCCGAGTGATTTATCCACGCGCTTGCGAAACTTGCCCGAGCGTGTGAGCAGTAAATTCGCCAGTGCCTGCCAGCTGGGCAGGTGCGCCAAGTCATCATCAGGCAGGCATTGGATATCGAGCAGCTGTTCGCACACCGTATCGTCGCCCGCCTGGTGTCGCTGCTCAGCAGAAAAACGCGCCAGCGGCAGCAGCGCCCGCAATAGCCCATCTGGCATCTGCTCGCGCACGGCCAACAGCGTGTGCCCCAGCTGTACGGTGAGCGCTTGGCACAGGCGCTCGGCGCGTTCAGCTTGCGTGCGCTCCCCATCGCCCACCACCCAGTCCAACCACTGCTCGCGCGATCTGAGCATGGTGAGCAGCTGGTTGGATAGATGATCTACCCGATAATCAAAATGCCGCAACAGCACCTGCAGCGCCTCCCAATAGTGCCCCTCTGCATCCACAATCGCCCGCTCAATGGCGCGCTGGTACAGGCCATCTGGCCAGCTCAACACCTCGGACTGCGCGCTCGCCCCCTCGCCCAGCGGCATCTGTCGCACAAGCTCGCTGTTAAAGGAATCGAGCGTCATCACCCGCAGCTGATCGAGCGAGCGCATCAGCTCCCAGCCGTTGCGCTCGGCATGTTGCACGGCGCTCAGAGCCAGCGCGCCCAGCGTATCCTCGGCGGCGACTGGTTGACCGGCTGCATGGAGCGAGGCTGCATGGCTCAAGGCCTGGCCAATGCGGGCGCGCATTTCGCTGGCCGCCTTGCGGGTAAATGTTAGGGCGAGGATTTTTTCGGGCCGACTCACGCAGCCGAGCAGCGCCAAAAAACGACCTACTAAGAGCGCGGTTTTGCCCGAGCCAGCGGGTGCCTGCACAATGTAGGAGCCTGCCGGGTCCAGCGCTTGTGCGCGCGCCTTGGCATCGCGTGGGGCGATCATCCGCGCAACCCTCGCTCGCCGATACGGCACAGCCCTGCCAGATCGCAGTGCCGACAGGTGGTCTGCCCATCGCGCGGCTGCACAGCGCCGACCCCCTGCACAAACTCGTCTGCCAACAGCTCGATCGCCTCGCGCCAGTGTTCGATTAGCTGCTGCCAAGTCCGATCACCGGTGCTGGCGCCGATACCGGCGATATCGAGTTCGCGCTCGGACAGGCCGTCCCATTTTGGTTGCAGGGCGCGCACATAGGCCAGCGCGATCGCCGAGGGCACCTGCGCCCAAGTGGCCTGCGTCTCGCCCGCTGGCACAGCGCTGGCGAGCGTGTAGAGTGGCAGCTGGATATCCGATGGGCGCGGCCCGTGCCAGTCCTGCGAGCGCGGCTTGCCGGTTTTATAGTCGATGACCATCAGGGTGTTGTCCGCCAGCTGGTCGATGCGGTCGATGCGCAGCGAGAGCGAGAGCGCGTCTATTGCCAAGGTCACCGGCTGCTCCAAGGCGGCGATGCTAAACGCGGGGCGCGCCCGCTCTAACACGAGCCATACCTCGATCAGCCGTTTGAGACAAGCGCGCTCCAGCGCGACAAAATCCGACCGACCGCCGAGCGTGCGCACCCGTTTAAATGCCCTGTCTAGCGCCTGTTCGATCTGTTCATCGAGCGCCTGGGCATCGAGTGCGCACAGCGCTTGCGATGACTCGACCTGCCGCCAAAAAGCGTGCATGGCCTCGTGCAACAACTGGCCGCGCAGCAGGGCGCTAAAGCCCAAGCTTGGGCTGGTCAGGGCGCGCGCGCCCAGTCTGTGGCGCGCCTGGGCGCGAAAGGGGCACAGCGCCTGATCGGCAAGCATGCCAAAGCCACCGGCAAACCCTGTTGCCGGGTCGATGACGGGTGCTTGCAGGTCGAGCAATCGCTCCAACTCTGGGCGCGTGCGAAAGACCTGCGTGCCGATCGCCTCATCGGGCATCGGCTCGAACAGCGGCAGATCGGCGATCAGTGGGCTTAGGCTGTAGCGGCTGTTATCGGCGTCATCATCATCCTGTAGGTAGCTAAACAACACCTGGGTAGCACAGCTCTGATAGCGTTGCATGTGCACCTGCTCGCGCCCGCGCGCCAAGGACGCCGAGCTGTTTGGCACCTGTGCGCTGCGCTGGGCGGCGATCGGCAGCAAGGGGTTATGCCGCACACCCGCTTGCAAGACCCGATCTGCCCCCATCACCCACATGCCATCGAAGCGATGGGCAAACACATCGCGCGCGCGCAGCACGCTCAGCCCGGGGCGCGGCGACAGGGCAAACTGGACCACGTGCCGCCGCAGTAGCAACTGCAAGCCATCCAACGCCTCATCAAAAGTGACCGCCGATTCGATTAGATCCAGCTCACCTAGCGCGTACAGCCTGAGTCGAAACTCCTGCACCGCCTGCAATGTCTGCCAATCCAGCGCGCCCTGCGGCCACAGCAAGGCATCGAGCAGTCGGCACAGTTCGACGAGCCACGCACTGTGGCTCTGGCGTTTGGGCCAGCGATTGCACAGGGCCAACACATCGGCCACACACTGGAAAAACCGTGGCAGCTGCTCGGATGAATCGGCCAAAAAACGATGCAGCTGCGCCAGCGATAGATCGCCCACCACCCGCTGGCGCAGGCGGGCATCGGCCCGCGCGCGCGCCGCGTACTCCTGCGCATCGCCCAGATAGGGCGAGAGCAACAGCGCGCTATAGGCACCGGCTGGATGGTGCCCGACCAGCGCGCGCAATGCCTCAACGGCAGCGCACATAGGCGCATAGCTCATCAGCGGGCGCGCCAGTGCCCTATGGCACGGCATCGCTTGGGCGGCATCGCACAGGCCATCGAGCTTGCGCAGCAGCGTCTGCTGATCGGCGGGCGGCAACTCCGGCACCACCAGCGCGTAGGTGCCGGTTGGATCGGCTTGCCATTGCGTGTGCGCCCAGCTAAACGCGGCCTGCACCTCGGCGCAGGCGTCCCGACAGGGCGCCTGATACACCGCCTGGGTGCAGACATCGATCAGTGGCTCGATCGAGACCGCGACACCGCAGGCACTCAGGGCATCGCACCAGCTGATCTGCTTGGGCGAGAGCACATCAAAACCCAACACCAACAGTGTTTTGGGCAGCTGTGCGCTCAGGGCATCGAGCTGGGGCAAGAGCGTGTCGGATAGATTGACCGGATCTTGCAAACCGCGCGCTTGGCAGGATTTTCTATAGGCGCGCGCCCAGTCGCGATAGATGCGCCGATCGGTCGATTCGCTATCGGGTGTTAGCTGCCAGTCGTGTTGCAGCGTCCAGGCGGCGCGCGCCAGCTGGGTCATGCGCTCGATGCTCAGGGTGCGCAACTGGGTCGACGAACCCGACACGATGCCCTGCCACAAGCGCCCGGACTGATCGAAGCTCAGCAGCTGCGCCGGACACAGCCCGCACAGTTGCAGCTGTCGGTACAGCGATTCGAGCCACACCTGCCA
>CAZROX010000090.1:0-6748 GCA_964601845.1 uncultured Halothiobacillaceae bacterium | reverse complement strand
TGTTATATTCCCGTGGCTCGGCGCTTCCCTAGCAGCGTTTATCAGCTATCTCGCCGATATCACACAAATAGCCGGCAACTTGGCAGACACTTGGCTGGGCAATGATTACACACCCAAAACCCCCGAACAATAGAGCCATCTACCGAACCTACACCCCTTGGCATCAAATGAATATCCGCCACCCAGGCGACACTATGGCAAAATGCGCCCTTATCCCACCCCTTATCGGTACCTCAACATGAGCGACAAAATTCAACTCTACTCCCTAGCCACCCCCAATGGCCAAAAAGTATCCATAGCCTTGGAGGAGATGGGCTTGGAATACGATGCGCATCTAATCAATATTATGCAAAACGATCAATTCACCGACGAATTTATCGCCATCAATCCCAACTCTAAAATCCCGGCCATTATGGACCCCATCGGCGATGCGGGCGCGCCCCTGCCGATTATGGAATCCGGCGCTATCTTGATTTATCTGGCCGAAAAAAGCGGCCAGTTTTTGCCACGGGCTACGGCAGCGCGCATGCAAACACTCCAGTGGCTGATGTGGCAGATGGGGGGTTGTGGCCCGATGTTTGGCCAGTTTGGGCACTTTAACGTCTACGCGCCCAAGGAGCGCGATCTCTCCTACGGCCAAGAGCGCTACCAAAAAGAGACCCAGCGTCTGCTGGCGGTGCTCGATAGGCAGCTGATGGGGCGGGAGTTTGTGATAGGCGATCAGCTCACCATTGCCGATTTTGCCATTATGCCTTGGGTGGTGTGTTTGGATAAATTTTATGGGGCCGCCGAGCAACTCGCGTTGCACAACTACCCGCAGGTGATGCGCTGGCAGGCGGCACTGCTCGATCGCCCCGCTGTGCAAGTGGGCATGAAGGTTTGTTCAAGCGCCGGTTAGTCCCTGTGTTGGCGGCTGCCAATCGGTGCGCTTTGGTCGGGGGTATCGCCCGATTAGCGCGTGCTGGTTTTGTTCGTAGTAGAATCGTTGCTGGTTTGTACAGGTGATACGTTTGCGAGTGGGCACACGATGCACTTGTTACAGGGGCACGTGTCCGCCCCTGCCAGTTGTGCCGAGCGATCATGCGCGCATCCCCTAAAACATAGTCACCAGGCATAATATTGAGCTATCTATGTTGAATTTTAATGAGCTGTCCATTCGCATTGGTGGGCGCATTTTGGTAGAGAACGCGTCGATGCAGTTGCCGGAGCGGGGCCGTATCGGCCTAGTTGGGCGCAACGGCACCGGCAAATCGACCCTGCTCAATGCCATCCTCGGTGGGGTGGCACCCGATGCAGGCAGCATTAAATACCGCGCCAACGCCCGCATTGGCGGTGTCTCCCAAGAGGCGCCCTCTGGCGATGAGACACCGCTAGAGCACGTGCTGGCCGCCGACACCGAGCGCTCGGCGCTCTTGGCCGAGTTGGAGCAGGCCAAAGATGGCAGCCGCATAGGCGCACTGCACGATCGTTTGAACGACATAGATGCCCACGCCGCACCCGCCCGCGTCGCCCGCATTCTGGCCGGATTAGGCTTTGACGATGAGGCGCAATCGCGCCCTTTGGGCACTTTCTCCGGTGGTTGGCGGATGCGGGTGGCGCTGGCTGCGGGCCTATTTAGCGAGCCGGATTTTCTGTTGTTGGATGAGCCGACCAATCACCTCGATCTGGAGGCCTTGATTTGGTTGGAGGGCTTTCTCGCCCGCTACCCAAATGGCCTGTTGTTGGTCAGCCACGATCGGGATCTGCTCAACCGCGTCGCCGATGGCATCCTGCATCTCGATCATCGGCGCCTGACGTATTACTCGGGTAATTTTGAGCGCTTTGAGCACACCAGACGCGAGAAAATGGCCCAGCAGCAGGCGATGTACGAGCGCCAACAGGCCGAGCGCAAGCATATAAAATTATTCGTCGATCGCTTTCGCTACACGGCCAGCAAGGCGCGCCAAGCCCAGAGCCGCATTAAAATGCTAGAGCGCATGGAGCCGATTGCCGCCGTGGCCGGTGAGCGCACGGCGACGTTTGAATTCCCGCAGCCCGAGCAACTGGCCCCGCCCATCTTTGCGCTGGCGGATGCGTCGGTGGGTTACAGCCCCCAAAAACCGATCCTGAGCAATCTCAATATCCGCATCGACATGGACGATCGCATCGCACTCCTAGGCTCCAACGGCAATGGTAAGACGACCTTTCTGCGCCTGCTGGCCGGTGAGCTAGAGCCGCTCAGTGGCGAGGCACAGCGCGCCTCCAAGCTCGATGTGGGCTATTTTGCGCAAGATCAATTCGATCTGTTGGACCCAACTGTGACCGCGTTCGAGCACCTGTTCGACAAGATGCAAGGCATTGCAGAGGCCAAGGTGCGCCGGCATCTCGCCCGCTTTGGGTTGGAGCAAGCCAAGGGCAATACCAAGGTGGGCGATCTGTCGGGTGGGGAGAAAGCCCGCCTGGTGTTGGCCACCATCACCACCAAAAAACCGCATATATTGCTGCTCGATGAGCCGACCAACCACCTAGATATAGACGCGCGCGAGGCGCTGGTGCAAGCGCTCAATCAATTCGAGGGGGCGGTGGTAATTGTGAGCCACGACCCGCACCTGCTCTCGCTCGTCGCCGATCGGCTCTGGCTGATAAAAGATGGCCGCTGCACCACCTTCGATGGCGATCTGGCCGATTATCGGCGCAAAATACTAGACACCGGACGACAAGCCCGCCGCGATGACAAGCGCGAGAGCAGCAGCGGTGGTGGCGGCACCTCCAAGCGCGATGCACGCAAACAACGCGCCGAGCTACGCGCCGCCCAAGCCACACAGCGCGCCGCCGTGCGCGAGGCGGAGAAAAAAATGGAGGCACTGGCCAGCCAGCGCAATGTCTTGTTGGCTCAATTGTCCGACCCGAATATCTACGAGGGGCCAGCGGCGGAACTCGCGGCCCTAGCCAGGAAAAAAACCGAGCTGGATGCACAGTTTGCCCAAGCAGAGGCCAAGTGGCTGGCAGCGCAAGAGGCGCTGGAGGCGAGCAAATAAGCCACGCTGCTCGGGTAGTCGCCGTGCTAAAAATAGCCATGCCAGTGGCAGGCAGATAGGGGGCTAGGTTGCCCCACAACGCGATGTTTTGCCAGCGCATGATGTACACCGATTCCATAGAATGCCCGCAATGGACCCAACGTTAATTCTCGCCTTTTTACTCACGGGAGTATTTTCTGGCACAGCTGCCGGATTGCTCGGCGTGGGTGGTGGCATGATTATCGTGCCGATGATTGTGTGGATATTGTCTGCACAGGGTTTGGCAGATGAAGTCGTTATTAAAATTGCGCTGGCCACATCGCTGGCAATCATCGTGCCAACCAGCATCTCATCCGCTTGGGCGCATCATCGCTCTGGGGCGCTGCGCTGGGATATCGTGCGCAAGATGGCACTGGGGCTGGTCGTGGGCACCGCCCTGGGCGGGCTGCTGGTCGATTGGCTGCCCGCCACGGTGTTGCAGATTATCTTTGCGCTCGGCTGTTGGGCGATCGCCGCCAAGATGCTGTTCGGCGCTAATCCATCGCCGGCCCATACCCTGCCCAGTATTGCCGGGTTAAATTGTGTTGGAGCCGGCATAGGCGGGTTATCGGCACTCTTGGGCATAGGGGGTGGCTCTATCACCGTGCCTTTTTTGTACCGATGCAATATCAATATGCGAGAGGCGGTGGCCACGTCCGCGGCGTGCGGTGTGCCCATTGCTGTGGTGGGTGCCCTAACCCTCGTGCTCGTGGGGCAAACTGCCACAGCTCTGCCTGGCAATAGCCTCGGTTATTTGTACCTGCCCGCATTTATTTGCATCTCGATCAGTGCGGTGCTGTTTGCACAGGTCGGCTCAAAGCTCGCCCATAGCTTGCCGCTGCCGATATTAAAAAAAATAGTTGCCGTGTTTATTTTGTCCGCCGGTATTCACATGACTTTAAAAGTGCTGGGCTTATAATGTATCTCTCACTCACTCAGGGCACGCTATGATCGTTAGAGCAATATTTTTTAGCTTGTTGATACTCCTCAACACATCCACTTGGGCGGCACCACCCCCGCCAGACTTTGCCAGTATGCAGGATGTAAAGCAAAAAAAGGCCGCTTTTTTTAATTACCTGTATCCGCTTATTTTGCAAGAAAATAAAAAAATCCTAGCCGATAGAAAGACGCTCACCTCGCCCACTACCTCTCAAGCAGAATTAATTGCCCTGTGCCAACGCTACAGCAAAAATTGTGGCAACCGCGTGTCGGCAAAACAACGTCAGGCGCTGCTAAAAAAAATTGCCGTGGTGCCGCCATCGCTCGCCTTGGCCCAAGCGGCTAACGAGTCGGCCTGGGGCACCTCGCGCTTTGCCAGACAAGCGCGCAATTACTTTGGCCAGTGGTGCTTTACACAAGGCTGTGGTTTAGTCCCATCCAGACGCGACCCGGGGGCGGCACACGAGGTGCGCAAGTTCTCCAATGTGCAAGAATCGGTTGCGGCTTATTTATTTAATCTAAACACCGGGCGTGCCTATGAAAAGATGCGCGATATCAGAGCGCGGGCCATCAATCGGGGCGAGCAACCGAGTGGGTATGAGCTGGCGGGCGGGTTGTCGCAATACTCTCAGCGCGGCCAAGACTATGTAGACGAAATTCGCAGCATGATCTCGTTTAATAAGCTGGTAGAAAAATACGACCAACCATTTTGGAGTGCGCTGGCACCATAGCATTTGCTAATCTGGCCAATGCGGTGTTGCGCGTGCGTGCAAGTGCGGTATTGATGTACACCACGCCAGCGGCTAGAGTAGCGCTCCCATTGTTTTAACGTTTTCCAACTATGTCTCTACTCCGACTGCAAAATATCTGCGTCAGCTTTGGCGATGCCGCGCTACTCGATAATGTCGAGCTAAAGTTAGACCCCGGCGAGCGGGTCTGCTTGGTGGGGCGCAATGGTCAGGGTAAATCGACGCTGCTGCGCGTGCTGCACGGCGATATTCAGGTCGATAGCGGCGAGATAATCCGCCGACAAGGCTTGCGGGTGGCACAGCTAGAGCAGGATGTGCCCAAGGATATCGCGGGCACAATTGGCGATCTCGTGCGGCTGGCACTGGGCGAGGCGGGTGAGTTGCTGGCAGCCTATAACCGAGTGGCCAGCAGTGGCGAGAATCTCGATCTGCTCGATGGGCTGCAAACGCGCATCGATGCACTCGATGGCTGGCAGTGCGAGCAGCGCATCGCCAGCGTGCTCTCAACCCTAAAACTCGATGGCGATATCCGTTTTGAATCTTTGTCCGGCGGCCTAAAGCGGCGGGCACTCTTGGCGCGTGCGCTGGTTTGTCAGCCCGATATCCTGTTGCTCGATGAGCCGACCAACCATCTGGATATCGAGTCCATCGAATGGCTAGAGAAGTTTTTACACAACTACGCCGGCACCCTGCTATTTATCACCCACGATCGCGCGTTCTTGCGCCGCCTCGCTACCCGCATTATTGAAATAGACCGTGGTCAGCTCACCAGCTGGCCGGGCGATTACGATCGGTTTTTGGTGAATAAACAGGCGTTCTTGGATGCCGAGAGCAAACAGCGCGCCGAGTTCGATAAAAAACTGGCCCGAGAGGAGGTGTGGATTCGCCAAGGGATTAAAGCGCGCCGCACGCGCAACGAGGGGCGGGTGCGCGCTTTAGAAAAATTGCGCGCCGAGCGATCACAGAGACGCGAGCGCATCGGCAATGCGAGCATTCGGGCGCAGCAGGGGGGGCAGTCCGGCAAAATTGTCATAGAGGCGAAAGGGCTAAACTACGCCATCGACGGCAAGTCGCTGGTGACGGATTTTAGCGCCACCATTAGCCGTGGCGATAAAATCGGCATCATCGGCCCCAACGGTGCCGGTAAAACCACGCTCATTAAACTGCTATTGGGGCAATTGCCCAGCGAGGGCGGCAAACTCAAGCTTGGCAGCAATATCGAGCTGGCATATTTCGATCAATTGCGCGCCCAGCTAAACCCCAATCAAACCGCACAAGAAAATGTGAGCGGTGACTCCGAAACCGTGGTCATCGATGGCAAGCCGATGCATATCATCAGCTATTTGCAAGATTTTTTATTCTCGCCACAGCGTGCACGCGCCCCGATTAAAATGCTGTCCGGCGGTGAAAAAAATCGCCTATTGTTGGCTAAATTATTCACCCAGCCCTCCAATGTGCTGGTGATGGATGAGCCGACCAACGATCTGGATATCGAAACGCTCGAACTGCTGGAGGAGCAATTGCTCAACTACAGCGGCACCTTGCTACTGGTCAGCCACGATCGCGCGTTTATCGACAACATCGTCACCAGCACGCTGGTGCTGGAGGGCGAGGGGCGCATTGGCGAGTATGTGGGCGGCTTTACTGACTGGCTCAGACAGCGCGCGGTGGCAGATCAGTCTGCCCCTAAATCGGCCAAGCCAAAAGTGGCCCAGCCTGCCACACAACAGAAAAAAACCAGCTATAAAGCGCAGCGCGAGCTAGAAAACTGCCAAAAAAAGATTGAGCAGCTAGAAGCGGAGCAGGCCGAGCTAGCACACACCATGAGCCTGCCGGACTTCTACCAGCAAGCGCCAGATACCATGCAGGCGGCTCAAACCCGCTATAAAGCACTCGAACAAGCAGTGGCCGAGGCCTACGAGCGTTGGGAGGCTTTGGCATAATGGATGGCGTGCCTCACTAAACGATCTTTAGCACAGGGTAAATGGCGCTAGCTGATGCGCGATTGGTTGCTGTCGAAGATAT
>CAZROX010000089.1:0-6779 GCA_964601845.1 uncultured Halothiobacillaceae bacterium | reverse complement strand
TTTGGGTGCAGCGAATCGGCACCCCCATCGAATCGTGTGCGTAGCAAATATTGCAGCCGATGCACTCGCGGATATCCTCGATGCGGCCCTCGGCAATTTTGCGGGGTAAAAACGGGTCTGCGATTGAGGGGCGTGCGGCGCCGATTAAATCCTGCGTGCCCGATTTTATCTGGGCCAACATGGTATCGGGCGAGGTGAAGCGGCCCACGCTGACCACCGGTTTGGTCGTTAAGGCTTTGAGGCGGGCAACGGCTGGCTGGTAGGCGGCCTCCTTGACAAAGCGCGAGCTGCCCATCTCTAGGTCGTAGTCTCTGATGGTGATGTCCCACAGATCGGGCAGGTCGGCGATTTGTTTAAAGCAGGTGATCAGCCCCTCGGGGTCGTCGTCAAAATCTGGTGGGATCGAGTAGCGCACTGCGAGCGCGCTGCGCCCGGCAATGATCTGTTGCACATCCTCGATCACCTCGCGCAACAAGCGCACCCGATTTTCCGCGCTGCCGCCATAGTGATCCGCTCGCTGATTAAAATGGGGATTGAGAAAATTATGCAGCAGGTACTCGTGGTTGGCGTAGACATAGATGATATCGAAACCGGCCTCCAGCGCGCGCCTTGCTGCCTGGCGGTAGAGATCGCGGAATGCGTCTATATCGGCCAGACTCATGGTCTGACTTTGTGCGGTGCCACCGATCAGCGCTTGATTTGGCAAGCTTGCGACATCCATCGGGATTTCACGGCTGTACAGATTGGCCGACGAGTGGCCGCCATACCACAGCTCGACACCCGCTAGCGCACCCTGCGCGTGCACGGCATCGGTCATCAGGCGCAGATTGCGCACATCATCGGCATCTTGCAGGCTGGCGCTGATATAGGGCGATTCGTCGGAACTGGCGTGGATGGAACAAAACTCGGTGCACACCACCCCCCAGCCACCCTCGGCCTTGAGGCCGCGCAGGGCCGCCATCATCTGTGGGCGCGAATAGCCCATGCCGGTGCAATGGGGCACCTGATAAAAACGATTGGGCGCGGTCACCGGGCCGATTTGCAAGGGCTCGAATAGGGGGTCGTAACGTGGGTCGCGGGTCAAGCAGTACTCCTTACAAATCCATTCTCAAACAGCTAACTGGCCTGTGCCAACAAATGTGCATTCTGGGCGGCGAGCGTGCCCTCGGCAGGGGGGTGCGCTAGGTTCACCACCGGCAACAGGCTGCGCAGTTGATTGTGCAGGGCGGCGACCCCCAGCTCTAGGTCGGACAACACGAGCCCATCGAAAGCGCTGGAGCGCATGCCAGCTGCCGCCCACTCGATGAGGCGAATGTCTTCATTGCCCACATCCATGTTGATGTCACGGTTTAGGGCGCGCGCGCGTTGCATCTGTGGTCGATCGTCCGCCAAGGCATAGGTGGCGCCCGCCATAACGCTTTTTTGATGGCCCAGCGGGTAGATTTGATAGATTTCGATTTGATCCGGAAACAGTGTCAGCACAAACCCCGGGAATAGCCCCCAGTAAATCCATAAATGCTGATGGGAGCTGGGCAGATAGCTCGCATCCGGTAGGGCGGCGACATAGTCGCGGTTGCGTTGCAACTTGTGGTCTCGCCTCTCAAAGCTGCCAAAGGCGCGGCTCAAGCCGCCAACTAGTTGTTGATCGGTATAGCTGGCTCCCACCAGATCGAATAATTCTGGGTGGCCGATCGGCAGGTGGTAGCCCTCGTTGTCGATATCGAGCACCATTTTCCAATCGAGGTCAAAGCGATACTGATAGGGCGCATCCAATGGCTGCATGTCCTCGATGCGATACAGGCCAATCTCTTCGGCCGCTTGGCTAAATAGCTCGGCAACCGAGGGGCCATCGCCACCAAAGCGCAGAAAAATCATGCCGTGCCAGATTTCGCAATCGAGCGGTTTAAGCCCGAGCTGGGATTTGTCGAGCTGCGGAAAAGTACTCGCTTTGGGAATGCTGTTTAGGCTGCCATCGAGATTGTAAGACCAGGCGTGGAACGGGCAGATAATGGCCTGTTTGCAATGGCCTTTTTCATCGGCCAGCACGCGCGCTGCCCGATGGCGACACACATTGTGAAAAGCGCGAATCTGGCCGCTCTGATCGCGCACCACAAAGGCGCGCTCATCGGCCATCGAAAAACATTGATAATCGCCCGGGTTTGGTAAGTCCGACACATGGGCCACAAACCGCCAGTTGCGCAGAAAAATCTGATCGATCTCAAGCTGCGTCAGCTCGGTGTTGTTATAGGTCCAGGCGGGTAGGCCAGTGCGTGCGTGCGGGTTGTTAAAAATCTCTGCTGCCGATAGAAAATTCATCGCACTGGTCCTCCAATCATTGCGTTTATTGTGGGGGCAAGGTGCCCGCGTCTGCACGTTGCTCGTGTTCGATCTCTGCGATGGCCCGCAGGATGCCCTGGCGCAAGATGGCGATCATCTCGTCAATCTGTGCGCGGGTGATGGTCAGGGGGGGAGAGAGCACACACATGTTGATTAGCGGGCGCACAATCAACCCCATGGCTTGGCAGTGCCGATCAATGCGGTTGCCAAGCTCCAGATCCATACTGAGATTATCGCCCCCGTGCTGCCATTCACACTCGACGCAACCCATCAGGCCAAGCCCGCGCACATCGGTGACGATCGGCAGATCGCGCAGGGTTTGCAATTGTTGTTGCAGATAGGGGCCGGTATCGCGCGCCTGCTCGAACAGGCGCTCGCGCTGAAGAATTTCCAAATTCTTCAGACCGGCGACAGCCGCCACCGGGTGACCCGAATAGGTGAAGCCGTTGGAGAAGACAGCCGAGCTGCCACCCATGTGCTTGATGTCTTGCAGGAGTTTATCCGACACCAAAAAAGCGCCCATCGGCACATAGCCGGAGGTGAGCCCTTTTGCGGTGGTGATGATGTCCGGCTGTATGCCAAACACCGCCTCGGAGGCAAAGCAGTGGCCCAAGCGGCCAAAAGCGGTGACCACTTCATCTGACAGATACAAGATATCGTGCTTGCGGCATACCTCAAGGCAACGCCGATGGTAGCCCTCGGGTGGCACAATCACACCGCCGGAGGCCAAAATCGGCTCGGCCACAAACACTGCGCACCGATCGGCGCCCACTGTTGCAATCATGTCTTCTAGCCTGGCAATGCAGGCATCGAGAAAGGCGGCATCGGATTGGTTTTTTGGCTTGTGCAGTGGATGGGGTGCGTCTATATGATGCACCAGCGCATCGAGCACATCGAGGTGGCCCTTGTCGCGCTCCTTGCCCGACACGCTGCCGCTCAGATAGGTGCTGCCGTGATAGCCGCGCTTGTGCGCGATGATGTGCTTCTTGTCGTGCCTGCCGCAGATGTTGTTATAAAACTGCACGAAACGTAGCGCCGAGTCGACTGCCGTCGAGCCGCCAGTGGTAAAAAATACATGGTTCAGATCGCCCGGTGAGAGCGCGGCCAGCTGCGCGGCAAACTGGGCCGCAGGGCCTGTGGCCATCGACCAGGGGGACACATAGTGCAGCGCCATAATCTGATCGTAAATCGCTTGTGCCATCTCTGCCCGACCGTGGCCGACATTGACACACCACATGCCCGCTGGTGCATCGAGTAGCCGATTGCCCGCGCTGTCTAGCACGTAGATGCCCTCGCCTTTGCTCAAGAGTGTGCGCTGGTTTTCACCGAGTTTGGTGATGTCATCCCAAGGATGGATAAACTGGTTATCCTGCCGCTTGAGCTCTGCCGAGCTGCTCATGGTTCCTCCCAAAAAAGTTATAGCCGCTGTATATATAGACTGTATTGGATCACTTTGCAACGATCTTTGTAGCCGCAGCGCTTTAATGGGCTAGTTACGCGCCAGGGCCTGCACTGTGCTGGCAGTAACAAGGGCGCGGGCGCTGCATCGGTTGCCCGATGTCGTATCTTGGGTATTGATATCCACTGGTGTTCATCGTTATGCTGTCCGCTTGTTGTTAGGAGTGCGTCTTTTTCTGATTGCATGATGCGAGTCTAGGAGACAAGTTGATATAGTCATAATACGTTGTATAACCCATGGGAAAAATTTTCCGAGGAGAACATGATGAAAACCGACATTGCTTTTAAATCCACCCTAGCTGGCCTAACCGCCGCGATCTTGTGTCTGTTCAGTGGTGCAAGTTTTGCCGCCGGCACCTTGAATGTCAGCAACTGGGCGGAGTACATCGCCGAGGACACCATCAAAAATTTCGAGAAAGAATACAACGTCAAGGTGACCTTTACCCCCTATGATTCTGTCGAGGCCATCGACTCTAAATTGCTGGCGGGCAATTCTGGCTACGATGTGGTTTCACACTCGGCCGCTCAGATCGCGCGTCTTATTCAGGGCGGTGTGCTGCGTAAATTAGATAAAAGACGACTGCCTAATTTCAAACACATGAATGCGGAGCTGATGGATAAAACCGCCCAAAAATGGGATCCGGGCCATAAGTACATCGTGCCCTATATGTGGGGTACCCATGGCGTGACCTACAACCGCGATCTGGTGCTCGACACTTACCCAGATGCCCCCATCGGCTCGATCGAGATGGTCTTTAACCCCAAGCACATGAAGCAGCTGGCCAAGTGTGGTGTCGCTTTCCTCGACTCGCCAACCGATGTCATTCCCATGGCGCTGACCTATCTCGGTTTGCCGCCCGACTCTACCAGCCCGAATGATTATCGCAAGGTTGGAAAATTGCTGAAAAAAATACGCCCCTATATCAAGACCTTCGACAACTACGCCTATAGACGCATGCCAGAGAGAGAATTCTGTGTTGCGGTTACCTGGGGCCCCGATGGGTTGTTGGCCATGTCCGGTGCAGCGGAGGCGAACACGGGTGTCGTACTCGACTTCTTCTTGCCAAGCCCTCCCGCTAAGGCAAATCTTTGGTTGGATGGTTGGGTGATGCCCGCCGATGCCAAGAATATCAAGAACGCGCACCTGTTCCTAAACTATATGATGCGCCCACAGGTGGCAGCCAACGATAGCAACTTCACTTGGTACGCCACAGCCAACGAGGATGCCTTGCCGCTAATCGATGAGGCCGTTACCAGTAGCCCCGCCGCTTACCCCACCCCAGCGCAGATCTCTCGCATGTACACCCTGACCCCCTTGCCACGCAAGGCCGAGAGAATCCGCACCCGCACCTGGACCCGCTTCAAAGCTGGCTACTAGTCCCGAGGCCGAGCGGGGCAACCCGCTCGGCTTGTTCACCTTTTCACCTTGGTGGGGGCGTGCATGTCACAGCCAATCAATTATGCAGACCGACCTTGGCTCGATCCCGATGCCGAGCCGTTTATAAAAGTTCAGGGTGTCAGCAAGCTGTTTGGGGATGCGACCGCTGTCGATAGCGTCAGTCTCGACATCTACAAAGGCGAGCTGTTTTGCCTGCTGGGCGGATCGGGCTGCGGCAAGTCGACCTTGTTGCGCATGCTGGCCGGATTCGAAACCCCAAGCGCCGGCAGTATCCTGATAGATGGCGTCAATATGAACGATGTGCCGCCCTACGAGCGGCCGGTTAATATGATGTTTCAGTCCTACGCCCTGTTTCCACATATGACGGTGGAGGGCAACGTCAGCTACGGGCTCAAGCGCGATGGCATGGCCAAGCCAGAGATCGCCCGCAAGGTGGATGAAATGCTGGCGATGGTGGAGTTGAGCCAGTTTCGCAAGCGCAAACCGCATCAGCTGTCGGGCGGTCAACGGCAACGGGTCGCGCTAGCGCGTTCGCTGATTAAACAACCGAAGGTGTTATTGCTCGATGAGCCGCTCGGGGCACTGGACAAGCGTTTGCGCGAGAACACGCAGTTTGAGTTGATCGATATTCAAGAGCAACTGGGCGTCACCTTTGTGGTGGTCACGCACGATCAAGAAGAGGCGATGACCCTATCGACCCGCATTGCGGTGATGGACGCGGGGCGCTTTATGCAAATCGGCACCCCGACAGAAATTTACGAATTCCCCAGCTCGTGCATGGTCGCCAATTTCATCGGCAATGCCAATATGTTTGAGGGCCGTGTGGTCGAGAACACGCCAGATCACGCACTGGTGGAGAGCAAGCACCCAGCGTGTCAGTTTTACATCGAACATCGCATCGACATCGAGGTGGGCAGTAAAGTATGGGTCGCCTTGCGCCCAGAAAAAATCCGCATCTCAAAACAGCCGCCCGCCGCTGCGACGACAAACAGCATCAAGGGCATGGTGGATGACATCGGTTATCTCGGCGGCCTATCTAGCTATCGGGTAAAGGTTGCCGATAAGCGCATTATCGAGGTCACCTCGCCCAATCAGGTGCGCCCCAAGGACAGCAACCCGCCGATCGACTGGGATGAAGAAGTGTATCTGAGCTGGGATGCCGGCAGCTCGGTACTCCTCACCAAATGAGCAGCCTACCGACTAGGCTCGGCCAGTTGCTACAACGACGCTGGCGCACGCTAGTGTTGTTTATTCCGTTTGCTTGGCTGTTGCTGTTTTTCTTGGCACCTTTTTTTATCGTGCTAAAAATCAGCTTTGCCGAGGCGATTATTGCCAGCCCGCCCTTTACCGCGATGATCGACTGGGCGGATGAGGGCATCGTTCAAATACGCATTTCATTCGATAATTATGCCTATCTCTGGCAGGACCCCCTGTATATAAAAACCTACCTCAACTCGATAAAAATTGCGGGCATCTCAACCTTGCTGTGTCTGTTAATCGGCTACCCGATCGCCTATACCATCGTGCGCGCAAGCCATACCACCAAGCATGTTTTGCTCATGCTCATTATTTTGCCATTTTGGAC
>CAZROX010000088.1:2624-6892 GCA_964601845.1 uncultured Halothiobacillaceae bacterium | reverse complement strand
TGAGCGAACGTGGTGCCCGCAAGGTTTCGCCTTTTTTGATCCCCGCCAGTATCGTCAATATGATATCGGGCAATTTGTCCATCCACTATGGATTACAAGGCCCCAATTACGCCATTTCTACCGCCTGTGCCACGGGCACCCACAGCATTGGTGAGGCGGCGCGCTCTATTCAATACGGCGATGCCGATGTCATGCTAGCAGGTGGCTCGGAGTTCACCACTTCGCCTATCACCCTGGCGGGGTTTTGTGCGGCACGTGCACTGTCGACTCGCAACGAGGATCCGCAGTCGGCCAGTCGCCCTTGGGATAAAAATCGCGATGGCTTTGTGATGGGCGATGGTGCCGGTGTGCTGGTGCTAGAAGAGTACGAGCATGCAAAGTCTAGAGGGGCTCGCATCTACTGTGAGTTGAAAGGCTACGGCTGCAATGCCGATGCATACCACATTACCCAACCCGCGCAAAATGGCAAGGGTGCGCGCCTGTGCATGCAAAAAGCTTTATCCGATGCCGCTATCAATGCCGATCGTGTCGATTACATCAATGCGCATGGCACTTCCACCCTGGTGGGCGATATGGCAGAGCTTGCGGCTGTCTGCGAGACCTTTGCGGGTGCGACAGATAACTTGGCGATGAGCTCAACCAAGTCGATGACCGGGCATTTGCTCGGTGCGGCAGGTGCTGTGGAGGCTATATTTTGCGCGCTGGCAATACGCGATCAAGTGGCACCGCCGACGATCAACATCGAGCATCTTGAAGATGAGGCGCGCTCGATTGATATCGTGGTAGGAACAGCGCGCGATTGGCCTATCGGTGCAGTGATGTCGAACTCATTTGGATTTGGCGGCACTAATGCCAGCATTGTTTTGACATCCGTCTGATCGCTGCACGATATTTAGGTATTTGACGTGCTTTTCTCGGATATTTTATACGCCTCGGTGAGTTAGATCGTGTGGCGTGTGATGGCGTTGCGTATCACCGTGTTTTGTTTGCTGTGCGCAACAATCATTTCCCTAACATTTGTCTGGCGCATATGGCAGTACCTACATACGCCTGTTTTAATGCAGCAGCCGTATTTCGATCTGGCCATCAAAAGCGGCACACCCTTTAATACCACACTCAAGCAGTTGAGCCAGCTCGGTGTGATTGAGCGCCCCCTAATATTTAAGCTATATGCGCGCCTGAGCGGTGTGAGTAGCAAAATACAGGCAGGGGAGTATCGTTTTGCTGTCTCCGCTACGCCGTTGGATATCCTGTATGGGCTGACCGATGGCGGGCATGCTAGGCAGTATCCTTTTCCTATAATTGCAGGTTGGACTTTCCCCCAGCTGCGCGAAAAAATTGAAGGCTTTTCCGATGTGTTAGATGTGCGCACGGCGGGTCTTTCTGAACAAACGATTATGGCCCGCATTGGTCGGGCGGGCGTACATCCCGAGGGGCGCTTTTTGCCGGATACTTACTATCTGACGCGTGGCTCCAGCGATATCGAACTACTCATGCGTGCCTATGTGGCCACCGAAAAATATCTACAGCAGGCTTGGGAGGGGAGATCCGATGGTGTGGTGGTGCTCAAGAATCCCGAGGAGGCGCTAATACTCGCCTCGATGGTAGAAAAAGAGGCGGGCACTATCGAGGAGATGAATCTCATCGCCGCTGTATTTATTTCGCGCTTGTATCTGAAGATGCGCTTGCAGAGCGACCCGACGGTGATTTATGGCTTGGGGGATCAGTACCGCGACACAATCTACAGAAGCGATCTTAAAAAAGTCACGCCCTATAATACCTATGTCAATTTTGGGCTGACGCCGACACCGATTGCCATGCCGAGCATGGAGGCAATTGATGCCGTCTTGCATCCAGCATCTAGCAGTGCACTATATTTTGTGGCGAGAGGGGATGGTACACATGTGTTTTCAAATTCACTGTCTGAGCATAATCGGGCAGTACAAAAATATCAGAGATAAAGCGAATGCCTGAACCTGGCCGCTTGATTGTGTTGGATGGCATTGATGGCGCGGGCAAGACCTCTTGTGTTGCCCATGTCAGAGCCTTGCTAACCGATGTGGGCATCCGCTCAATTGCCATACGCGAACCCGGTGGTACCGCACTGGGAGAAAACTTGCGGGCACTCTTGTTTGATGAGCGGCAATTGCCTATGGTGGCCGATGCAGAATTACTGTTAATTTTTGCCGCGCGCGCTGAATTAATTCAAAAGGAAGTATTGCCTGCCTTAAATCGGGGATGCTGGGTGGTATCCGATAGATTTACCGATGCAACCTACGCCTATCAAGGGGGTGGGCGTGGCATCGCATCATCTCGTATCGAGGCACTCGAGCGCTGGGTACAGGGTGATTTGAAGCCAGATTTGAGTCTGATTTTTGATTTGCCAGTCGATGTTGGCCTGATGAGAAAAAAAATGATGTCATCGGCAGATCAGACAGATCGCATTGGCAATGAAAGCAAAGCTTTTTTTGAGAGAGTGCGTGCAACCTATCTCGCAAGAGCCCAGGCGGATACCCGTAGTCAAATCATCGATGCCAATCAATCAGCAGATGCGGTGCAAGCAGCGGTGCAACAGCATATTGCACAGCTGTTACAGCATCACCGACCCGCGGCGAGCTAGAGCGATGAATTGCCAGGGTGTCAGCTTGCCGCACAGTCGGGAGCGCTTGTCGCATGCGTTACTGATTTCGGCCCAGAGCGCACAGCAGATGCAGGCATTGGCAGCGGATTTGTCCGCCTGGCTTTTGTGTAGCGCGCCTACCGAAGATGGCGCTTGTGGTAGTTGCCGTGCGTGCCGCTTATTTCGAGCCGGCAACCATGCCGATTACCATTTGTTGACCTTGTCCGAGGACAGTCAGACGATTACCATCGCCCAGGTGCAGGCGTTTTGTGCTAGTTTGAAATTGAGTGCCCAGTGCAGTCATGTCGGCGTGATCGAGCAGGCGCATCTGCTCAACTCGCACGCTGCGGCAAGCTTGCTCAAAACACTAGAGGAGCCGCCTGCGGATGTGTATTTTATCTTGCTAACCCATCGGCCTGGATTGCTGCCGATTACGATTCGCAGTCGCTGTCACTCACTGAAGCTACCGCCCCAGGGCGATGCATATACCCGTTTGCACGATCTAGATACCACAGCTTTGTCTCTGTGGTTATCCGTAGTGCGCGCAGAGGCAGACTATACGGCGACCAAGCAGTGGATCGAGCAGGGCGACCCACATCAAGTATTTGGCCAAATACTCATTTTTTTAAGTCAAAAAATTAAAGAGACACTGCCGCAAGATATCGAGACAGGACAAAAACTCTTGAGATTACATGCTAAGATAAGTGATTGTTATCGTATGGTTTACAGTGCTGGCGTGCAGGCATCTGGCTTGTATGATCGGTTGTTTATTATCAGCCTGCGGGCTGGTCGTTCTTTGCATTGTATGAGACAGTGGATATTGTGAGCACACCTGAATATAAGACAGCCTTTTCCGTCGTTGCCAGTGATGAGCGGGCGTTGCGCTCTATCTATATGCCATTTATCAAAAATGGTGGTTTTTTCATACCTACGCAAAAACGCTATAAGCTCGGCGAGCGCGTCTTTTTGTTGTTGGCATTAAACTTTACCAACGAAGTCATTAGGGTGGTTGGCGATATTGTATGGATTACCGATCCAGCTGCACGCACAAACAACGCCCCAAGTGGGATTGGTGTGCAGTGTGATAGCACATCTGTAGATGGATTACATGAAAAGATAAAAGTATTGCTTCTCTCACAGGAAGCTGCCGTTCCCACTTCTACCTACATCATCTAAGACATCATCCTTAAGAAGTGGCGGCCGCCACTTCTATCTGAATACACCACCTCTGCGTGTTATCTTGCCTTTTTTAATTGGCATATCCCATCAGTCTGCTTTTGTTTGAACGGGTTTTTCTCCGCTCGGCGAATTATCGCTTGGTCTTGATGTATTTGTATTGCCTGGTGTAGAGGTGTTGCTTGGCGTCGACGTGTTGCCTGGTGACGATGTGTTGCTTGGCGCCGATGTGTTGCCTGGTGACGATGTGTTGCTTGGTGACGATGTGTTGCCTGGTGACGATGTGTTGCCTGGTGACGATGTGTTGCTTGGCGCCGATGTGTTGCCTGGTGACGATGTATTGCTTGGTGCCGATGCGTTGCCTGGTGACGATGTGTTACTTGGCGCCGATGTGTTGCCTGGTGACGATGTGTTGCTTGGCGTCGACGTGTTACCTGATGTCGATGTATCAGAATGACTATTCCTTCTGGTA
>CAZROX010000088.1:0-2524 GCA_964601845.1 uncultured Halothiobacillaceae bacterium | reverse complement strand
TGGCGTCGACGTGTTACCTGATGTCGATGTATCAGAATGACTATTCCTTCTGGTATCCCTAGAGCGAGATTGGTTAGAGCGTCTTCTATTCGAATTGCGCGGCCTGTTGTCTTTGTTGCCATCTGGGCGATTTTGATCCGACCTAGGTTTTGATCCAGATCCCTGCCTATTACGGTTGGGTCGATTATTGGATCGATTGCGTGGCGGCCTATTGTGCTGTGGCTTTTTGGTCACGGGCTTCTTTTGTTTTGGACTCAGTAGGCCACCGAGTGTTATCAGAGCGATTAAAAAGGCGCCAATGCCTGTATTTTTAGATTTTTTGTCGGATTTGACTTGTTGCTCCATTCGGATATTCACTGGGTTGACAGCGGCAGAGGCGCGGGCATTGCTGCCATTTTTAATCAACTGTTCAATCTTGCTGTCATCCGCCGCCACCTTCGTGTGGGCGTTCATTTCATAGCTGTGTCTGAAGTTCACCGTGTGCTTGTGCTCATCTTTCCCGACAGTTTCAATATCAAAATCAGGTGTCTGCATGCTGGGATTAGAAATGATTAGCAGGTTAATTGCGCAGCGTTGCTCAATCTCTACCAACGCGGATTTCTGCTCGTTGAGCAGGTAACTGGCAGTATCTTGTGATGTTTGGACAATAATGTGTCCCGTATCATCGGATATCTTGGCCTCGATCAAACGCAAAATTGAGGTGCTCAGGGAGGCAATGCCGCGCATTTTTCCTGTGCCTTGGCAGCGCGGGCAAGGCGTATGGGTCGATTCACTGAGGGAGGAGTTTATGCGCTGGCGAGCAACTTCTAGCAGGCCGAAGCGAGAGATCGACTCGTACTGTACCAGTGCACGATCATCTCTAATCGACTGGCGGAACATATCGACCACGCGCTGTTGATTTTGCTCTTCCTCCATATCGATGAAATCGACTACAACTAAACCGCCAAGATTCCGCAGGCGCAATTGGCGGGCAACTTCTGCCGCAGCTTCTATATTAGTGGCTACGGCCGTTTCCTCAATATTGGTGCCCTTGATGGAGCGGGCAGAGTTGATGTCAACGGCTGTCAGGGCTTCGGTGCTCTCAATAACAATTTCACCGCCAGAGGGGAGGACGACTTTTGGATGCAGCAATTCTTCGATCTGCTCTTCAACCTTATATTTCACAAACAGCGGTGTCGGCTCTTGGTAGTGCACCAGACTCTTTTGCAAGCTTTCTGAGGCATGGAATTTGCAAAACTCCTGGGCCGCTTGGAAGGTCGCCTCATCGTCGATGAGTACCTCATCCATGCCCTCGTCTAATCTATCGCGCAAGGCACGCAGTAGGTTGTTTTCGGAGTAGATGAGAAAGGGCGCAGGGCGGGCATCTGCCGCTTCTTTGATTGTTTGCCACAGTTTGACTTGATAATCGATATCTCTTTGTAGATCGTCTTGTGTTTTACCGACAGCAGCCGTGCGCATAATGAGCGTCATATCTTCTGGGATAGTCAGTTTCGTGAGCATATTTTGCAAATCTTCACGCCTTTTGCCTGTGACACGCTGTGATATGCCACGGTGACTTTTCGCGTTGGGGAGTAGCACGAGATGCCGACCGGCAAGACTGATAACAGTCGTCAAGGCAGCACCTTTGGTGCCGCGCTTTTCTTTATCAATTTGAACGATTAGCTCGGTTTTTTCAGGCAGTAATGCCTTGAGATCTGAATCGGATTCAAGCGGGCCAGAGAGGTAGTGCGGGGCGATCTGGCGAAAGGGCAGAAAGCCATATTTGTTATCGGCATCGCCAAAGTCTACAAAAGCGGCGTTTAAGCTGTTTTCTACGTGTGTGACAACACCTTTGTATACATTGGCCTTGTTTTGCGCTTGGTTGGCTTGCTCAATATCTAAGCTGTGCAGGCGTGTGCCATTGATTACCGCGATGCGTAATTCGTCTGAGCTCTGGGAGCTGATTAGCATTTTTTTCATAATTGTTACTCTTATAAAAGTATGCCCTACCATATAGGCTGCATATCTTGAAGTGGTGATGCAACAGGCCACAAATGATGCTGTTGCACGCCATATACAGATTTGTGGCGAAAATTCGCCTTACATAGGGCATGATGGTGGAGAGGGAAGAAAAAGATAAGACGCTACGTAGCGTCCAGTTTACCGATAGAGTTGGTGCAGACTGCACAGCAGATGACAGCAAATATTCACGGAGGAAATAAAAATATGAAGTCATATGGGAGAACATAAACTGACCTGAAATCAAATCTTGCAACTTGCTAAAAGCTGCCATTATTTAGATGATTTGCAACTGTGAAGCACGAGCTAGATCGTACCACAGCCATGCTATTTTTTCCAGCTAGTGCCCAAACTCGGCACCCTATGGAACAAAACCGACATGTTGCGAGCAGCGCGCTGTGAGTGATTGAAATCGTGCTAGGTTTGAGAGGGTGTAGGTGCTTTATCTGCATCGGGTAGGTGTGATTCAACTCACAAGCTAGCTGGTTTTATACAGCTAAAGTCTCATATTCTATCTGAACCGAGG
>CAZROX010000087.1:0-7020 GCA_964601845.1 uncultured Halothiobacillaceae bacterium | reverse complement strand
ACCAGCCACAAGAGCAGGTCAGCTTGTCTCAACACATCCTGATGCCCGGGTTAATCAATGCACACACCCACGCCTCTATGAGCTTGCTGCGCGGTTACGCCAACGATCTACCGCTAGAGGCCTGGCTGCAAACGCGTATCTGGCCGGCTGAAACCAAGTGGGCCACAGAAGAGTTTGTGGCAGATGGCGCACGCTTGGCCATCGCAGAAATGATTCGCGGCGGCTGTACCTGCTTCAATGATATGTATCTGTTTCCAGAGGTGGTCGCACAGGTTGTCAAGGAGAGCGGCATACGCGCGATGATTGGGCTGATTGCACTGGAATTCCCAACACCCTGGGCTAACTCGGCTGACGAGTACCTGCAAAAAGGCATTGCACTGCACGATCAGCTGCGCGATGAGCCGCTGATATCCACCGCATTTGCCCCCCATGCGCCCTACACGGTGTCGGCAAAGACCATGCAAAGCATTGCACTCTACAGCCACGAGATCGACAACCCCATCCACATGCATGTGCACGAGACAGAACAAGAGGTGCAGGATTTTGTCCAAGCCCATGGCGTGCGCCCCCTGCAATGGCTCGACGAGATGAATCTACTTTCGCCGCAGTTCATCGCCGTGCATATGACCACCCTGCTCGATAGTGAAATAGCCCGCCTCGCCGAAACAGGCACACATATCGTGCACTGCCCAGAGTCCAATCTACAATTTGGGCACGGCTTTTGCCCGGTAGCCAAGTTGCTCAAGCAGGGCTGCTCGGTCTCGCTCGGCACAGATGGCGCCGCATCCAACAACGATTTGGATCTGTGGGGAGAGATGCGCACCGCCGCACTACTGGCCAAAGGCACCAGCGGCGACCCCAGCGCCATGACCGCGCGCGATGCCCTGCACAGTGTCACCCTAGAGGCGGCACGCACCCTACAGCTAGAGGATCAAATTGGCTCGATTAGCGTCGGCAAATGGGCGGACTTGATCGCCATAGATTGCCATCACCCTGCCCTACAGCCAATCTACGACCCGATGACACAGCTCGCCTACTCCAGCGGACGCGATCAAGTCTCGGATGTCTGGGTGGCTGGGCGCGCGCTCATGCGAGCCAGAGAACTGCTGCATATGGATGTCGATGCACTGATTGCACGCGCCGCTGAATGGGCGCAAAAAATAGCCGCCCACGGGCACAGTGACTGAGCCATTTCCATGCAATCGACCCACAATAATTACGACCCATCCGAGCTGGAGCAATTCGCGCAGCTAGCCGATCAATGGTGGCACCCCACCGGAAAATGCAAGCCGCTACACGACATCAACCCCTTGCGGCTGGCGTACATACAAGCGCGCGCAAAGCTGAAAGACAGCCGCGTGCTAGATATCGGCTGCGGTGGCGGCATCCTGACAGAAGCGCTGGCACGAGCGGGCGCGCAGGTGCTGGGGATCGATGCCAGCGATGTGATGGTGCGCACCGCCACACAGCATGCGGCACAATCCGACCTGCCCGTCACCTATCGGCAGATCACAGCCGAGGCGCTAGCCGATGAACAGCCTGCGGCATTTGATGTGGTGCTGTGCATGGAGTTGTTGGAACATGTGCCCGAGCCAAAATCTTTAGTCGCCGCCTGCGCGCATCTGCTCGCACCCGATGGGCAGTTATTTTTTTCCACGATCAACCGCACATTCCGATCACGCGTGCTCGCCATTGGGATGGCCGAATACGTCTTGGGCATGCTGCCACGCGGCACCCATCGACACGACCAGTTCATCAAACCCTCTGAGCTGCACCGGTACGCACGCGCCCAGGGGCTCAGGGTCGCCGATATCAGCGGCATGGGCTACAACCCGTTACAAGATCGCTACTATCTAAGCGCTGATGTCAGCGTGAATTATTTAATGCACTGCACCGCGAGCACAACCCATGCGCCCTAAACTACAAGCCATGCTATTTGACCTCGATGGCACGCTAATCGATACAGCGCTGGATATGGTGCGTGAAATGAACCTGCTGTTAACACGCCATGGCCGCCAACCACTGCCATACCATCAACTACGCGCCGTGGTCTCCGACGGCTATAAAGCACTGGTAGATTTTGGCTTTGAGCGGGCCCAGGGTACCTCGGCCATCCCCGACAAAGAACACCTATACGCCGAGTACCTCGAAGCCTATCACACGCATCTTAGTGAGGAGTCGCGCCTGTTTGATGGCATGGACAAGGTGCTAACAACCCTAGAGCAACACGCCCTGCCCTGGGGCATCGTCACCAACAAGTCCGAGCGTTTCTCACGCCAATTACTGATCGACCTGGCACTCGACCAACGATGCGGCTGTCTAGTCGGTGCCGATACCTGCGCTAATCGCAAACCCCACCCAGAGCCGATGTACCACGCCTGCAAGCTATTGGATGTCTCACCTGAGCTATGTATCTATGTCGGTGATGCAGAGCGCGATGTGCAGGCTGGAAAAGCGGCTGGCATGCAGACTATCGCTGCAAAATATGGCTATATTGCAGAGGGTGTCGAGCTAAATAGTTGGCAGGCGGATGGGGTGATTGATACGGCGGGAGAGTTGGTCGATATACTGATGGACGGCATCAAAAAATAATTGACTATTTAGCTATTGATTAAGGAAAAGTATCAAACTGTAAGGAATCAGTCACTCGATAGCTTGTATTTATTACGTAGGCTCACCCAGAAAAATTTTGAAAGTATCGGATAACGCACTATGAAAGAAATTATCTGCCCAAATTGCCAAAAAAGTTTTGCAATTGACAAAGCAGGATACGCAGATATTCTGAAACAGATTCACGATAGTGAATTTGAAGAAAAATTAGAAGAGCGGCTTAAGTTGGCCGAAAAAGAAAAGAGAGATGCGATTGAACTGACCAAAACAAAGGCTGCCAGCGACATGCAGCAAGCCGCCGCCGCCAAAGACACCGAAATTCAAAAGTTACAGGCAGCCCTAAAGGCCGGCGAGATCGCGCAGCAACTTGCCGTGAGCGAGGCGCTTAAAGAGACGGAAAAAAAATGCGAGTCGCTCAGCAATGAGTTAGCGCAGATTAGACAACAAAATAAAAGTACTTCAGAGCTAGCTCAAGCACAACACTCCAGTCAACTGCAAGAGACCGCTGCCAAAAAGGATGCAGAAATCCAAAAATTAGCGGCTGAGTTGGCGCAGATCAGACAACAAAATAAAAATGCTGCAGAGCTAGCCCAAGCACAGCACTCCAATCAACTGCAAGAGACCGCCGCCAAAAAGGATGCAGAAATCCAAAAATTAACGGCAACACTCAACGTGCAAGAGGATGCAAAACGGCTGGCAGAGGCGACGCTCAAAGATAAATACGAGACGAAAATCAAGGATCGTGAAGATGAGATTGAGCGCCTGCGGGAGATGAAGGCTCGCCTGTCAACCAAGATGGTAGGGGAAACGCTCGAGCAGCACTGCGAAACCGAGTTCAACCGTATTCGCGCCACTGCGTTTCCCACAGCATATTTTGAAAAAGACAACGACGCGCGAGCGGGTAGCAAGGGGGACTACATTTTTCGTGATTCAGATCAAGCGGGCACCGAGAGTGTGTCGATCATGTTTGAGATGAAGAACGAGAGTGACGAAACCGCCACCAAAAAGAAAAACGAAGATTTTCTTAAAGAGCTCGACAAGGATCGCAATGAAAAGCAATGCGAATACGCGGTGCTCGTCTCGCTGCTTGAGCCGGACAGTGAGCTTTACAATTCAGGCATTATCGACGTTTCCCACCGCTACCAAAAAATGTATGTCATCCGACCGCAGTTTTTTATCCCGATCATTACACTATTGCGCAACGCCGCTCAGAACGCACTGAAATACAAAACTGAGCTCGCTCTCGTAAAAGAACAGAATGTGGATATCACCAATTTTGAGCGCGAGCTTGATGAGTTTAAGACAGGTTTTTCTCGCAACTACGAACTCGCATCCAGAAAGTTTAAAACCGCCATCTCAGAAATCGACAAAACCATCGACCATCTGCAAAAAACCAAGGATGCGCTACTCGGTTCTGAAAACAATCTCCGACTGGCTAACAGCAAAGCTGACGACCTGACGGTGAAGAAATTAACTAAAAAGAATCCGACTATGGCGGATAAGTTTGCCAGGCTAAAGGATGATGATTCCGATGCGACATGAATGCGATTGAGCAGTTTTTAGCCAACTCACAGCTAACAGTTGCAATCTAATCACTAAAATATTTTCTACAAAATATTTTAACAATGCATTAACCTAAATAAATTAAGGTTAATTGACAGATAAAGCAGCGGGCAAAAATTGCCTAGCCACAGGCTATAGCATTGCGGTAGTCGAGCTGAAAATGTATTATCCATTCGCAAAGCGTTCGCAATCTATCAGCCCATGTGTTAGGGTGGCCTGTCTTAGATAGCACATATCTCAACACAACCAGCTTCGGGCAGCTCAAGATATGTGAACGGCGGTGACAGCGTATCTGTTCTGTCGCCACTCTATAGCCACACCTGCCAAAGCCCCTCTCTACAAGTCAGGTCGCCACTTTTGGGCGTGCACTAGCCCGCCAAACAATCTCAAGGCCCGTTTAGGTCTGTACGACTAAGTCTTTACGCTGGATATGGCCCCAGCGCTTACAACTTACCTCACGCCCAAAAAAGTGATGGGGCATGTCACCCAAAAAAGGATCCAATCATGGATATTAAGCTTCCACTTATGGATGTCATCCGAAAAACCGCCTCTAATACGCACTTACCGCCAGCGACACCACTCACGCAAATCAGCGCTTCACTCGGATTGCCAATCGTCAATCCACCGACTGCAATAATTTATTGTGAGGGACATTTCACAAAAATTGATGGCAAAACGGCCAATGGCCTCATCCGACACTCACAACGCTATCGTATCGTCTCTGTCATCGACAGTCGCTTTAATGGAGCGGATGCCGGTCTGGCGCTAGATGGCATCATCAATCACATCCCCATATTCAAAAGCCTAGCGGCTGCCGTAGCCTATGAGCAGCACCGACCCGACACACTGATCTATGGAATCGCACCCTCCAGCGGTAACCTATCACCCACAGATCGTGGCGTGGTTTTAGAAGCCATTGCACTGGGCATGAACATCGTCAGCGGCCTGCACGAATACTTAAGCGATGACGCCATCATCATCGCCGCTGCCCAAGCTGCGGGCGTTTCAATTCGTGATATCCGCAAACCAAAACCCAGTAAAGACATGCGCCTATTCGATGGCAGCATCGGCAAGGTGCAAGCGATTCGCATCGCCGTGCTCGGCACAGATTGCGCCATTGGGAAGCGGACAACTGCAACCATTCTTGCCCGCGCTTTGAATGCACAAGGCATCAAAACAGTTCTGATCGGCACCGGCCAAACCGGCCTGATGCAAGGGGCAAAATATGGCCTTGCCATGGATGCGGTGCCCCCACAGTTTTGCTGTGGGGAGCTTGAGGGCGCCATCTTAGCCGCCTCGGCGGCTGAACAGCCGGCGGTTATTTTGATTGAAGGTCAGGGCGCGCTCAGCCACCCTGCTTTTTGTACGTCCGCTTTCATTCTGCGCGGCAGCCAACCGGATGCTGTCATCTTGCAACATGCGCCCAAGCGGGTGCATCGTTGCGACTTTCCAACGATGCCGATGCCTGATCCCGCTGCGGAAATTGCTTTAATAGAAGCCTTCGCCAACACCAAAGTAATCGGTCTCACCATCAACCATGAAGACATGATCGACATAGAAATTCAAGCCGCTATTGAACACTATGGGCAGCTGCTTGGGCTTCCCATTACCGACGCGCTCAGCCGGCCAACGTCACACCTGGTGAACCTCGTGCGCACAGCTTATCCAGACCTGCTAGCAAATTCGTTGTCATGACAGCGTGAACACCCCACGGGTTGAGGTCGATCTTGGCAAAATTTTGCATAACACCCAGTGCTTAGTACAGCGATTGGCATCATGTGGCATATCCCTAACCGGCGTGACCAAGGCTGTTTGTGGCAATCCTGCGATTGCGCAAGCGATGCTTAAGGGCGGTGCGATTGGCTTGGCAGAGTCGCGGATTAGCCATGTCCACAGACTGCGCCAAGCGGGCATAGCTTGCCCAATCTCCATGATCCGTACGCCTTTGATGAGTCAGCTAGATCAGGTTGTCCAAGCGTGTGATACCAGCTATAACACCGAGCGCTCTGTAATAGTAGGCCTGTCCGCTGCCGCTGTCCGAGCCAAACTGATACACAATGTTATCCTGATGGTAGAAATGGGGGATATGCGTGAGGGAATCCTGCCTCAAGATGTGGCACAGATGGCTTTGGATATCGCCAACCTACAAGGGGTCAGCCTAACAGGCATAGGCGCAAATTTTGCCTGCCTCAGGAGCACGGCACCCAGCACCTCAGATATGGCTAATTTTTTGATCCTTATCGATCAGGTTGAGAGTACATCTGAGCTTAATTTCGACACGATTTCAGGTGGAAATTCTGCTAGCTTGCCCTGGACAAAAACACAAACATCGCCAACTCGCATAAATAATCTCAGGGTCGGGGAAGCCATTCTTGTGGGCAGTGATCCGGTGTCTGGCGATCAGATAAACGGGCTTTATACAGATGCTTTCACACTCATTGCCGAGGTCATTGAAACCAAGACAAAGCAGCTGCAAGCACCCGAGAGCCGCTCAATACTCGCACTTGGCTACCAAGATACCAATCTTTTAGGCGTGGCCCTGCCTGTAGACATCCTGTTTGCTGGAGCAACCAGCGATCATACCGTCATCACAACAAGAGAGAGCCTACCTGTTGGCACAGAGTTACGGCTAAATATGAACTACAGTGCGCTCATGCGCTCCATGGCAGCCCCAGACATACAAACACGGACTTATTATGAAAGCATCGGCACGATTGATAACTCATATAAGGAAAAAAATCACTACGGAAAAATACGTGCCACTGAATAACGCCCATCAATGGCACAAATCGCTTTATTTCTCAGATGTTTTACCTGTCATGGAGCATTGTCCGCGATCAGGATTCG
>CAZROX010000086.1:0-7032 GCA_964601845.1 uncultured Halothiobacillaceae bacterium | reverse complement strand
AGTGGCCTAGGCGCGTGCCTCGCATACTATCAGCAGCTTGCGGCAAGGCGCGAGCAACTGGATTACATGATCGATGGCGTGGTCTACAAGATTAATGATTGCGCACTACAGCGCAAGCTCGATCGCACCGCACGGGCTCCCCGATGGGCCATCGCACACAAATTCCTAGCCGAGGAGGTGGTCACGGTACTGGAGCGCGTCGAGTTTCAAGTGGGACGCACCGGCGTGGTGACGCCGGTGGCACACTTAAAACCGGTAAAAATTAGTGGGGTCACAGTGGCAAAAGCCACTTTGCACAATATGTCAGAGATTGATCGTAAATACCTGACAATCGGATCAAAAGTAGTATTACAACGCGCCGGCGATGTGATTCCAAAGATCGCACGCATCAGCGAGGAGTCGCCAACTGGCGATAGAATTCTGGCACCTGCCTGCTGTCCGGTTTGCCATCATCTATTGGTGCAGGAGAGTCAACACCTGCTGCGTTGCCCGGCAGGCTTGCATTGTCCGGCCCAGCTCAAACGCAGGCTGGCACATTTTGCCTCTGCCGATGCGATGGACATCGAGGGTTTGGCCGGCAAGGTCATCGACCAGCTAGTGGAGAGTGGCTGGGTGAGCAAGTTGGAGCATTTCTATCAGCTGGATGCCGAGCGATTACAGCAGCTGGAGCGAATGGGGCAGATTTCAGCGGGCAACTTAATCCGTGCCCTTGCCGCCAGCAAGCAGACCACCTTGGCGCGCTTTATCTATGCGCTGGGCATTAGAGAGGTGGGTTTAGTGCGGGCCCAGACGCTGGTCACGCACTTTGGCAGTTTGGATCAGCTGATGGCTGCCTCGCTTGAGTCCTTGCAGCAACACAGTGATATCGGCCCGGTTGTGGCGCGCCGTGTCTCCGATTTTTTTGCGCTCCAGAGCAATCGGGAGAGCATCGCAGAGTTACAGCGTCTCGGTGTGAGCTGGCCTGCGCCTCGCACAGCGGTTGTCTTACCCCTGCGCGGTCACACCTATGTGCTGACCGGGAGTTTTTCGATGACACGCGATGCGATCAAAGCGCGCCTGATGCGCTTGGGGGCGAAGGTTGCAGGCAGTGTATCTGGCAATACGACTGCACTCATTATGGGCGGGGAGATGCGCTCTAAAAAGCGCCTGCAGGCCGAAACCTTGCAGATTCCAATCTGGGATGAAGACGCGCTCTTAGCACTGTTAGAAAAATGGCGCGATCACGCCACCGACGATGATGAAAAATAGTGCTTTTTGTAGTAGCGCAGCTCTTCGATCGACTCGCGTGTGTCGTCGAGTGCCAAGTGATTATTGGATTTTTTAAAGTTGCTCAGATTGCTCCAGCGATCGGACAGGTCCTTCATGGTGCTGACATCTAGGTTGCGGTAGTGGAAGTAGGCCTCTAGCTCGGGCATCTGACGGGCCATAAAACGCCGATCTTGGCAGATACTATTGCCGCACATGGGCGATGTTTGCGGCAGGACGTGTTGCTTAATAAAGTTGATGGTTTGTTGCTCTGCATCGCGCAGGCTGATGCCGCTGGCCTTCACCCGAGCGAGTAAACCGGACTTGGTATGCTGCCGAACATTCCACTCATCCATCTTTGCTAGGGCCTCATTTCGCTGGTAAATGGCCAATGAGGGGCCTTCAGCAATAATATCTAGCTCAGAATCTGTAATAATCGTAGCTATCTCGATGATGTCGTGCTCTTGCGTATCCAAGCCAGTCATTTCAAGATCAATCCAAATGAGGTTACTTTTTTGTTTTTTCATTGATTTTAACAGTATGATTGTCGACTCTAGGAATAAATTGCCGTTGACTCGGTAGTAGCGTCACTGAATCTGCTGAATGGAATCATTGATTCATTTTTAATATGGCAGGAGGCCCGCAGTATACAATTGATTGCTATTGCATACAAATTGGGGGAGAGCTGAGCTATGTATGAGGTTTTTGATACGAACCAGCTGTGTGTAATGGATTGCGCTAGCTGTTCGCCCGATCGGTTGACGCGAGATCATATAGATCGGCAGCGTCAAGCGCTGCACGTCGATTGGTGTGTGGATGAGGTGACTAAGGAGATTGTTAGAACATTCCATTTTGGCCGTTATTTGCAAACCATCAGCTTTGTCAATGCGGTAGCTTGGATCGCCGAGGCGCAAGATCATCATCCACATCTGGATGTGGGAATGCACACCTGTAAAGTGCACTACAGCACCCATACCTCCAAAGGTGTTTCGCTCAAAGACTTTATCTGTGCGGCTAAGATCGATGCATTACTTTAGATGATCGACCCGTCCGAGGGGACGCTTAATCAGCTGCAAGCCCGTGTTGTATCCAATCGCCGATCGATGATCGTGGTGCGGACGGCAGATGGCGACTATCTCCAGTGTGCCATCTATCAAAAATTACCCTTGGTGGTGGCGGGCGACTGCGTACTGGTCGAGCAGGTTCACGCTGGCACACCGGTGATCGTCAAATTGATGCCGCGCACCAATGTGTTGAATCGTCTGCTCGGGCATCAGATTAAACCCTTGGCGGCAAACCTGACGCGTCTTTTTATCGTCGTCTGTGGGCGGCCACCGATCAGCGATCTTGCCATTGACAACTACTGTTGCACGGCAAGCTTGTCTGCCATAGAGCCGGTTATCCTATTCAATAAATCCGATCTGTATGCCGATGAGCCAGAGATGGCGCACCAGATGCAGGCGCGCGCTGAAATCTATCGCAATCTGGGCTATCTCACCCACACAGTCAGTGGGTTGAACCGCACCAATATGCCGCAATTACAGCATCTTTTGTCTGGCAATAGAAGTATTTTTGTCGGAGTGTCGGGTGCGGGCAAGTCGACGATTATTAATGCTTTGGTGCCGGATGCGAACATTCAAATAGGTTGTCTGTCGCAAACCGGTGTGGGGATGGGCACAACCAATGTCACGGTGTTGTATCATCTGCAAGGCGGTGGCGAGCTGCTGGATTCTCCTGGCGTGAATGTTTTTTTGCCCGCTAGCAGAACCCCTAGCGAGCTGGGCTCAGGGTTTTGCGAGCTCAAGCACTACAGCGCCTATTGCAAGTTTAACGATTGCCTCCATCTAGAGGAGCCTGAGTGTGCGGTGCGCGCGGCCCTAGAAAAGCATGAGATTGCGCCGAGTCGTTATCAAAGTTACCTGAGCTTGTTGCGACAACAAGCCGATACAGATACGATGCACCCGCGCCAGAAAAAGTGAGCGCATTGATAGGCCGCGAATCTGTTACAAGTTCGTTATGAGGGCTGTCTATAGATACCCACAATGATTACACTACGCAGGCTGCTTCTACAGCTTTTGGAATTGACTAAATATCTATGATCGTACTCGATAAGGTTTGTAAGCGCTTTGGTCAGTATGTGGCCGTCGATAACCTGAGTTTTCAGGTTAATGCGGGGGAAGTTTTGGGCTTTCTCGGGCCCAATGGTGCCGGCAAGACCACCACTATGCGCATCATCGCAGGGTTTATGCGGGCAGATAGCGGGCTGGTGAGCGTTTGCGATAAGCCGGTCGATCAGTTCTCGCTTGAGGTGCGAAAACTCATCGGTTATGTGCCGGAGGGGGCGCCCCTGTGGGGAGAGATGACCCCGATGCGCTTTTTGAGCTTCATTGCCGATGTGCGCAGTCTGGTAGGAAAAACCAAGCGCGATCGCATCGACGCCGTGGTGGAGCAACTGGCATTACAGAGTGTGTTGCAGCGCCCAATCGAGACTTTATCTAAGGGATTTAAGCGTCGGGTGGCCTTAGCGCAAGCCTTGTTAAGCGACCCAAAAATCCTTATTTTGGATGAGCCAACAGACGGGCTAGACCCAAATCAGAAGCATCAGGTGCGCGAGCTGATCAGCAATCTGTCCACAGACAAAATTGTGATCATCTCCACGCACATCCTCGAGGAGGTGCACGCGGTCTGCAGTCGCGCGATTATTATCGCCGGTGGCAAGTTGCTGGTCGATGATCTACCGACCAACCTGCAGGCACGTTCTCGCTACCACAATGCCGTGTACCTAGAGCTCAGTGACAAAAAATACGACTACGCCGAGGTGCTCACGGCCTTGCGGACAATAAAAAATGTGGTGGATATCGAGCGTCACGATAGAGTTTCGGGCGCCTATACCGTGTTGGCCAAGGATAAACAGCCGATTTATTCCGAGATTCTGCAACAGGCAAAAAAGGAAAAATGGCCCCTTGCGCAGCTGTATGTAGAGGGCGGTCGTTTGGATGATGTATTTCGCAGCATCACCAGCCAGAGCGGCTAAATTACTTAAGGGCATCCAAAAAAGATGATTATTCATATAGCTAGGCGCGAGTTGCAAGCCTATTTTGCCACTTCAATTGCGTATATTTTCGTTGTGGTATTCCTGCTGATTAGCGGTATCAGCACCATGATGGTCTTTCAGTGGTACGAGAGTAATCAGGCCAGCTTGTCGGCTTTTTTCTCCTTTCACCCGTGGCTGTATTTGTTTTTGGTGCCCGCTGTCTCCATGCGCCTTTGGTCCGAGGAGTATAAGCAAGGCTCGATCGAGCTGCTATTAACCCAGCCGATTACGGTCGCGCAAGCGGTTTTAGGCAAGTTTTTTGCCGCTTGGATTTTTGTTGTGATCGCGCTGTCTTTGACTTTTCCGCTCTGGATTACCGTCAATTACCTGGGTCAACCAGATAATGAGGTGATCTTGCTGTCCTATATCGGCAGTGCGCTCATGGCGTCATCTTATCTGGCAATCGGCTCCTGTATCTCAGCTGCCAGTGCCAATCAGATAGTCGCATTCGTGGTCACCCTCATCGCCTGTCTCATCTTTTCTCTGCTGGGCTTTGATCTATTTTTGGGCTTTTTTCAAGGCTGGCTGCCATTGGGATTGGTCGATGCGATGGCCAGCGTCGGATTCGCCACCCACTACCTGGCCATTACAGAGGGTGTGTTGGATGTGCGTGATATGTTGTATTTTGCCATTATGACGAGTGGTTGGCTGATAGCGACCATGATCGTCATTGACCTGAAAAGATCTTAAAAACAATGCCTAAAATGTTCTATTCCAAGTGGGGATTGGCGCTCCTAGGTGCGATCAGTTTGCTGTTGATCATGCTGGTTAGCACGGCCTGGTACGGCGTGCGTTACGACTTCACCGAGGGCAGACTGTACACCCTGTCCGAGGGCAGCCGCCGTATGCTGTCGAAGATCGAGCAGCCGATTGCGATGAAAATGTATTTTTCTCGCTCTCAAACTGGCCGAGCGGTTTCTCTGCGCCACTACGCGAAACGGGTGGAATCCTTGTTGCAAGAGTACGTGCGCGCCGGTGGCGGCAATATCACCCTAGAGATCATAGACCCGGAGCCGTTTTCAGAGGATGAGGACAAGGCACAGGCGTTCGGCTTGCAGGCCGTGCCGGTAGACAACGATGGCAGAGGGGTGTTTTTTGGCATGATTGTGGAGCGCCCGCAGGGTAATTTCCAAGTCTTGCCATTTTTCAATCCGGACCGTGCCGCTTGGCTGGAGATTGATATCAGCCAAGCCATTTACGCTGTCAACACCGATCAGCGCCCCGCGCTCAGCGTGCTGTCCGATTTGCCAATTTGGTCTCAGCCCAACCGCTCCAATAGTGGCCCCCAGTCCAATAATTGGGTGGCAGTGCGTAACCTGGCCAAATCCTACGAGATTAATATCATCGAATCCCCGAGTGATTTTGATGAGAACGTCGGCGTGTTGCTGTGGATACTCGGGGGCGATGCACCCAGCACTCAGATGCTGTATGCAATCGATCAGCATGTGATGCGTGGCGGCAAGGTGATGGCATTTATAGATACAGTGAGCGATTACCAGCGCTCTCAAGGAGTGTCGGAGCCTATAGATAGCGCGCGCGAGGCCGATCTGCAGGCATTGCTCAATTCTTGGGGGATTCAATTTGATCGCTCACAGGTACTCAACGATGCCGATCACGCATTGCTCGTGGGTGGCTCACAATCGCAGCAGAGTCGGCATTTGGGCATTTTGGGATTTAATCGAAGTAATTTTTCTGGCTCGAGCGTGCTCTTGAGCAATTTAGAAAGCATCAATGTTGCGAGCATCGGCTCCTTGCGACAATTGGATGCCGATAAACACATGATGCGCCCCTTGATCGTTTCCAGCGCCAACTCCATGCTGTTGCCGCGTGCCGACTACAATGCCATTTACGATCCAAGACAGTTGTACCGGACATTCCGCCCGACACCCGAGCGATATGTTGTAGCCGCGCATGTGACCGGCGCGTTTGAAACGGCGTTTCCCAAGGGGTATCAACAAGCCGGATCCGCCGGTGCGGCAGATTTGAGTGGGCAACTGCGAGTGAGCACCATGCCGACGGACATCGTGCTAGTGGCGGACACCGATATGCTGGCCGATTCACTTTGGGTTCGCGTGCAGAATTTCTTGGGTCAGCAGATAACATCTCCCTTTGCGGGCAACGGTAATTTTGTGTTGAATCTGGCCGATACCTTGCTGGGTAGTAGCGATCTGATCGACATTCGTAGTCTGGGGCGTTATTTCAGACCATTTGATCGGGTCAATGAATTGAAGCTGCGCGCCGATGAACGCTTTAGCTACAAGGAGCAAGAGTTACTCCAGCGCTTGGAAGAAACAGAAAGCCAGTTGCGGGTGCTGGACGAAAAACGCCAGCAAGCCGCCGTTGCCGACGATGCCGAGGGCGTGGTGGAAATGACCGAAGAAGAGCTACAGGCCTTGCAAGGTTTTCTCGATGAGAAGCTGCGGATACGCAAGGAATTGCGCGATGTTCGGCTAGAGTTGAACCAAGATATTCGCAAACTAGGCTTGTGGGTTAAGTTTATTAATATCGCACTTGTGCCAATTTTGCTAACGATTTTGGTTGTTTTGCTACATTTTAGAGCCAGAAGGCGCGCCAAGGCGATAAAAGTCACTTAGGCTTGCAAGGTTTTCTCGATGAGAAGCTGCGGATACGCAAAGAGTTGCGCGATGTTCGGCTAGAGTTGAACCAAGATATTCGCAAACTAGGCTTGTGGG
>CAZROX010000085.1:6585-7048 GCA_964601845.1 uncultured Halothiobacillaceae bacterium | reverse complement strand
GCCCAATACGCGCAAGCGCTCAAATGCTGCTACTGCCTGATCGAAATCCCCCAAGTGCCAATAAACAGCCCCAAGCATGTTCCAACCATCAGGATTATCCGCATCGAGTTCAGTCGCCTCACTATAGGCTTTCCATGCCTTTTGCATGTCGTGGTGAAAGGCAAGGGCACCGATGTGGCGCAATGATTCCGCCGCTAACTTATTGGCAGTTACGCCTTTTTCTTTTTGCTTCTTTACCGTGTGCCGGAACAAAACTTCTGCCAGTTCCGGATTGCCCTTCTCCAGCTCTTTTAGGGCCTCCTCTATTCGATTGGCATCTTCTTCCTGCGCTAGCAATGCCTTAACCGCATCGGTGATATTGGTGACTTGATCGACTCTAACGCCACCCTGCTCCTGCTCCGGCACCTTGAGCTTCACTGCGATCTTGTTTGCAAGCTTTTCAATGTCTTCCTCGCTCAATGAT
>CAZROX010000085.1:0-6575 GCA_964601845.1 uncultured Halothiobacillaceae bacterium | reverse complement strand
CCTGCGGTTGGGTCAACTCCAGCGCTTGGAGCAACTCCAACGTTGCCCGGCTCCTGCTTGGAGCTTTTTTCAACATACGCATCCACGACCCTGCGAATATCCTCATCGCTAATTTTTACATTTACTGTTGTCTGGTTGTGTTGCACCATGTTCGGCTGTGCTGTGTGAGTTGCTCCATCACTTTTGCCCACAAGCTTTTTTGCATCTGACTTTATTCCAACCAACGCCCGCAAAAACTTGGCCAGACCGAACACCAAAAACGCAACCACCGCCCCAATGCCGATTATCCATCCCCATATTTCTTCAAACATAAAAACCCTACCCCTCTACAAAACTATATGGCAGCACACCCTGCACCCCCACCAACACACACCAAAAAAACAACAATTAAACAGCCTTTAAAAGGCAAAAAAAATCATCACAAAACTAACAACCTCGTCACAAAACTAACTCAAGCCACATGTGATGATACATCGCTCGCGCAAGCAACTGACCAAACCACCCAACCCAGTTGCTATTTTTTTCACAGTTACATCAAATTTTAATCGGGCTAAACCACCTATATAACCCCACTCACACCCCAACAAAATTGACGCAAAACCGAGCTTGTCATGCTCCCATGCTCACATGTGTTATTCTGCCAGCCTCGGCGCCCGCCCTAATCTGATACTCAGGGCGCATAATACAGCGCCATTTAAGCGCGACATTTATAGTTAAAAGCGAAGGACATGAGCAAACATCTCGTTATAGTCGAATCCCCTGCCAAGAGCAAAACCATTGAAAAATACTTGGGCGGGGACTACAAGGTCATGGCCTCCTACGGCCATGTGCGCGACCTGGTGCCCAAAGAGGGCGCGGTGAATCCGGACGACAATTTTCATATGACCTATCAGGTCGTCGAGCGCAACGAGAAGCATGTGCAGAGTATCGAGCGCATCCTCAAAAAATCCGACACCCTGGTGCTAGCCACCGATCCAGATCGCGAGGGCGAGGCGATCTCTTGGCATCTGGTGGAGTTGTTGCGCGAGAAAGGGGCGCTGGAGGGCAAGCAGGTCAAGCGCGTGGTGTTCTACGAGATTACCAAGCGCGCGATTACAGAGGCGATAGACAACGCCCGCGAGCTGTCGTTCGATATGGTCGATGCCCAGCAAACGCGGCGGGCGCTCGATTATTTGGTGGGCTTTCACCTCTCGCCTTTGCTGTGGCAAAAAATACACCGCGGATTGTCGGCGGGGCGCGTGCAGAGTCCGGCGCTGCGCATGATCGCAGAGCGCGAGGATGAGATAGAGGCTTTTATTCCGCGCGAGTACTGGCAGGTCTATACCGACCTTGTGCATCAGGCGCACGCGTTTCGCGCTAACCTGCGCATCTTGTCGGGTGAAAAACAATCGCAGTTCAGCATTACCGATGCCGAGGCGGCAGCGGCTAGCAAGGCCCTGCTAGAGCAGTCGGCCAAGGGCGAGCTATCGGTTATTGAGGTGATAAAAAAGCAGCGCAAGCGCAGCCCATCGCCCCCCTTTACCACCTCCACCATGCAGCAAGAGGGCGTGCGCAAGCTCGGCTTCTCATCCCAGCGCACCATGCGGGTTGCCCAGCAACTGTACGAGGGCATAAAAACCGACGAGGGGCAGGTGGGGTTAATTACCTATATGCGCACCGACTCGGTTAATCTGGCGGCCGAGGCCATCGCCGATATCCGCGCGCAAATCAGCTCGCAATACGGCCCAGACAATGTGCCAGAAAAGCCAAACTATTTTAAAAGTAAGTCAAAAAATACCCAAGAGGCGCACGAGGCCATTCGCCCCACAGGCGCAAACCGCACGCCGGCCAAGATGCAGCAATACCTCAATGAGGATCAATACAAGCTATACAATTTAATTTGGAAGCGCACCATCGCCAGCCAAATGATCCACGCCATCATCAATATGGTGTCGATTGATTTTGCCGCCGGCTCGCCTGAGCATCAGTTTCGCGCCACCGGCTCTACCATCGGCATCGCCGGCTTTATGCAGGTGTATCTGGAGGAGGGGTCGGACAAACAAGAATCCATGCTGCCCGCGTTTGAGAGTGGCGATCGGGTTGCCCTGGCGGAGGTCTCGACCAGCCAACACTTTACCGAGCCACCACCGCGCTACACCGAGGCGAGCCTGATCAAAACGCTGGAGGAATACGGCATCGGGCGACCATCGACCTACGCCTCTATTGTCTCCACACTACAGGCGCGCGGCTATGTGGAGCTTGAGCAGCGCCGCTTCACCCCCACCGATACCGGTCGGGTGACCAATCGGTTTTTGTCCGAGCACTTTTCTCAGTATGTCGATTACGACTTCACCTCCAAGCTGGAGGATAAACTCGATGCCATCGCCCGCGGTGAAAGACCTTGGCTGCCGGTGATCGGCGATTTTTGGACGCCGTTCAAAGCCCTGATCGAGGAGAAAAAAGAGAGCGTCAGTCGCGACGATGCCATGCACTCGCGCGAGCTTGGCACCGACCCTGCCAGCGGCAAGCCGATCAGTGTGCGCATCGGGCGCTTCGGCCCCTATGTTCAAATCGGCACGCGGCACGATGAGGAAAAACCCAAGTTTGCCGGTCTGGCACCCGGTATGAAAATGAATACCGTCACGCTAGAGGACGCCCTGAAACTATTTCGCCTACCGCGCGATCTGGGGTTGTCGGAGCTGGGCGAAAAAATCTCGGTCAGCATCGGGCGCTTTGGCCCCTACATTAAATACGATGCCAAGTATCTATCGCTTAAAGACGAGGATCCCTACAGCATTACCCTTGAGCGCGCCTGCGAGCTGGTGGTCGAGAAAAAAGTGGCCGATGCCAATAAGATCATCCGCCATTTTGAGGGCACCGATATACAAGTCTTGCAAGGGCGCTGGGGGCCCTACGTCACCGATGGCGACAAAAACGCCAAGATTCCGCCCGAGCTAAAAGAGACACCCGAGGTCATCTCGCTAGAGCAGGCAACCGAGTGGCTCGAAAAAGCGCCCGCGCGGCGCAAGCCCCTGCGTGCAGCCAAAAAAGCGGCACCCAAAAAGGCGGCTGCTAAAAAAGCGGCGCCTAAAAAGGCCAGCACAGGCACGGCCCCAAGAAAAACCGTTGCCAAAAAGAAGACGGCTGTTAAAAAAGGGACCAAGCCCAGTGCCAGCTGACGCAGCAGCGAACACCCACACCCCACCACATCTGAGCGCCGCCATTACCGAGGCGATTGCGGCCCTGCACGCAGGCGAGATCATCGCCTACCCCACCGAGGCGGTGTATGGGCTGGGCTGCGATCCGCACAATATCCAAAGCCTGCACAGGCTGCATGCGCTCAAACAGCGCCCGCAAGACAAGGGGCTGATAATCGTCGCCGCCGATGCAAGCCAGCTTGTGCCCCTTGTGCGGCAACCCCAACAGCTGGCACAGCTGACACCCGGCACCACTTGGATTGTCGATGGGCTGCCGACCCTCGCCCCCGCCTTAACCGGTGCCAACGGCCACACCCTAGCGGTGCGCATCAGCACCCACCCGATTATTTGCGCCCTGTGCAGCGGCTACGCCGGTGCCATCGTCTCGACCAGCGCCAACCCATCTGGCATGCCGCCGGCGCGCACGGCGGAGGCGGTGCGCGCCTACTTCGATCAGCGCCTGGCCGTCATTATTTGTGGGGCACTGGGCGAGCTACAGCAGCCGACTCCCATTGTCGATGCCCGCACTGGCCAGAGGCTGCGCTGATGGATACCAAGCCGGTTGCCGATTATTTCAAAGGGTTGCAGGCGCACATCGAGCAGGCGTTTTTGTCCTACGAATCTGGGGCGAGTTTCACCCAAGACCTCTGGCAAAACCCGCAGGGGGGCGGTGGCGATAGTCGCGTTCTGAGCGATGGGCAGGTCTGGGAGCGCGCCGGTGTGAATTTTTCACAAGTGCAGGGTGCGACCCTACCCGATCTTGCCAGCGAGAAGCGCCCCGAGCTGGCCGGGGCACGCTTTGAGGCCATGGGGTTGTCGCTGGTCACCCACCCGCGCAACCCCTATGCGCCGACCTCCCACTGCAACCTGCGCTACCTGATCGCCCATCCAAAAGATGGCGCCCCGATTTGGTGGTTTGGCGGCGGCTTCGACCTGACCCCCTGCTATGGATTCGACGACGACTGCCGCCACTGGCACCGCACCGCCCAAGCCGCCTGCGCGCCCTTTGGCGAGCAATGCTACCCAGAGTACAAAGCCTGGTGCGATCGGTATTTTTATCTGCCGCATCGGGGTGAGACACGCGGCGTCGGCGGCCTGTTTTTTGACGATCTGAACACCTGGGAGTTCGAGCGCTGCTTTGCGTTTGTGCAGCAGATCGGCGATCGGTATCTGGATGCCTATCTGCCCATCATCGACCGACGACACGGGCAAGATTACGGCACCCGCGAGCGGGACTGGCAGCTATATAGGCGCGGTCGCTATGTGGAGTTTAACCTGGTGTACGATCGGGGCACCCAGTTTGGCCTGCGCATGGGTGGGCGCACCGAGTCAATTCTGATGTCGCTGCCGCCGCTGGCGCGCTGGCAGTACAACTACCAACCCGCCCCCCAGAGCGCCGAGGCGCAGTTGCAGGGCTACCTCAAGCCGCGCGACTGGGTCGGCGGCCAGTTGGATTAAATTACGCCGAGTCGTCCGACCCGCCGCGGCGGCGCTTCACGCGTCGGCTCACGGCGATGCTCTCGGTATTGAGCTTGCCCTCTAGCTGCGCCAGGGCGCCGGTTGTAATTGCACCCAGGCTGTCGGTAATGGACTGCACATCGGGCTTGGCACCGGGGGTGTGGGCATCCAATGCATCGCGCATCGCGCGCACGTGCTCGGCGCTGGTGCCGCAGCAGCCACCGATGATGCGCGCACCGGCATCGTACGCCAGGGTGGCGTATTTGCCCATCAGCTCCGGCGTGCCACCATAGTGAATCACGCCATCGGCATACTCCGGTATGCCGCAGTTGCCCTTGGCGACCAAAATATCGCCCGCCGGTGCTGAGCGCGCCAAGTTCAGCACACCGCAGACGGTCTCCGCAGGGCCTAGACCACAGTTGGCGCCATACAGGCGCGTCGGCTGCATGTGCGCTTGCAAGAGCGTCACCAGCTGATCGGCGCGCAAGCCCATCATCGTGCTGCCGTGGGTGTCAAAACTGAGCGTGCAGACCATCGGCAGGCCGAGTTTGCCGGCACCGAGCAGCGCGGCCTGCACCTCCTCGGATGAGGACATCGTCTCGATCCACAAGATATCGACCCCACCGGCTGCCAGCGCCGCCGCCTGATCGTAAAAACCCTGGGCGGCTGTCTCGATAGCCAGCGTGCCCAAAGGCTCAAACAGCTCGCCACTGGGGCCGATGGAGCCTGCCACCAACACCGGCCGAGGCGCTTGGTCGGCCATTTTTCGCGCGTGCTGGGCGGCCAGCAAATTGAGCTTGCCGACCTGCGCCTCGCAGCCGTGCAAACTCAGGCGCCATTGATTGCCACCAAAGCTATTGGTGAGGATGATATCCGAGCCGGCCTCGATAAAGCTCTGATGCAAAGCAAAAATATCCGATGCGCGGCTCTCGTTCCATAACTCCGGCGCATCGCCGGCCTGTAAACCCATATTAAACAGCGTGGTACCCGTGGCCCCATCGGCCAGCAGAAAACCACGCGCTGTCAGTGCATCTTGCAAACTTGTCACAATCATCTCCTCTAGGTGGTGCCGATTTAATAGCGCCTAGGGCGCCATCGCGTATACTGTATCCGTCCCTATAGTAGGGCATCTAAGACGGTATGAAAACCCAGTGAAACAGGAATATTTCTCAGACCATTCAATTGAAATGCAGCTCGCTGTGCTGCTAGAAAACCTGCAAAAACCCAACGCGCTACAGGTGGTACAGGGCGATCAGGGCAGCGGCAAAACCACGCTTATTATGCAGCTAATCGCACGGCTAGATGACGCTTGCGACTACCATATTATGCGGGGCGATAGCCGCGTCGATGCCCTGTGTCAAAAGCTCGCAGAGACCGCAGCGGCTCAGACCACACCAGATCTATTTGAACCCGAGAGCGCACCCCCGCCCAGCAATCGGGTGCTGATTATCGACAACGCGCACCAGCTCTCACCCAACAGCCTAAAACGCGTGTTCGCCAAACTAAAAGAGCGCGATGCGATCTTGGGCGATAGCACCCAAATTTTATTGATTGGCTCGCCCAAGCTAACCGCGCTGCTCAACAAGGTGAACCCAGAGCAATGGCAGAGCGGCCAATGCGACACCCTGCAAATTCAACCCATGACAATGCAGCGCACCAAAGAATATATGGCATATCGCCTAGAGCAGGCCGGGCTGTCCGACCAGGTTACCTTGCACAATCCCCAAGTATCGACGCTCTACCAAAAAAGCGAGCGGCTGTTCTCTGCCCTGCGCCCGCTAGTCGATGAGTGGCTGGTGAATCAATCCTCTCTGATCTACCAACCGAACAACAATCGTTTACACCTGATCTTGGCACTGGCGGCACTGGGCACCCTCGCCATTGGACTGGTGCTGGTGCAGAGCCAATCGCCAACAGAGGCGCCAGTTGCCGATAAGCGCA
>CAZROX010000084.1:0-7102 GCA_964601845.1 uncultured Halothiobacillaceae bacterium | reverse complement strand
TGCTTGGGATCATCGGGCGGACAACTCAGGCCATGAGAGCTCTCCGACTCTAAATGCCACATTCGCGAAGTGATTTCTGACTTATTGACATTCCATGAACGGGGAATTGAGACATCCACGCTGTCGCGCTGCGACGAGAGCAAATCAAAGCTCCTTGGCGTGAACAACCGCTCGTAGCGCCTATCCCACGCTAGATCAGGTGTGGGGGTTGTGGGGGTAAGGGCCCTTCTGAACTCACTCCACCAATTGAGCGATGTCGCCAACTTTTGATTGAACAGCTCGTATGGCTGAGCATTGGTACTGCCAGGAAGCCTAGGTATGTTAGGCCATGGATTACTGGAGCGGCTAACGTAAAATGCGTTGCTACTATCACTATCAAATGACAGAGCGGAATTCCCTCTATACGAGCGAGCCGGAGGTATTGCAGTACCCAAGAGCATGCTGGGATGGAAGGTCTCCTCATCCTGATATATAAAAGCGCCAGCGTCAATCCTTTCGCGATTTCTGTCGTAATAACCCGCGATCGCTCGATCCAAACCTGCCACACCTGTCGCATTTGCCGATGCCTGCCTGGTCTGCATATTGCGGTAGTCTGGGTACAGGTGGGCGAGCTCTATCTGACCGCCCCCCCGTATAGTAATCGTATCTGCAAGGACTGCCATCGCGGCATAACAGTAATTCGTAGGCGCGTAATGCACATCTGCGTAGTAAGTATGCGTATACACCTCGTCACCCGCTGAATTCTTAATTTTCAAGCCTGGCGCGGTGAGTCGGAGCTCGTTAAAAGTATCATTCTGGTCAGCACCCTGCCTGCCGGTTCCGCACGCATTAGTACCGACAACGTAATCACCAATTGAGAACAGTTGATCCACACGGTCTGAGTAATAGCTAGAACCTCCGGTATCCGTCTGAAGATCGGCTGTTGCTGAACCACGGGTATAGCTTGCATCCTGTATTGGGTAGCCAAAGTGTGCCGTCAGCACCAGATGCCGTTGGCAGCGCTCTCGATCGGGCAGGTATCTATTCCTAAAATTAACTCCAAGAGAAGAACCACTAAACCCATTAGAATCACTCAGGGCAGTCTGTAGGCTGCCGATATTATCACCACGGTAAAAACGTATCGCCCCCGAAATGGCCTCATCGAGCGCAACATAGTGATGGGTCACATCTGTCATCTGCCCCGGATACATGTCTCTATATTGATCGAGGTTTGGAGAGTCTGCCATATCCGTCCCCACCGTGCTAACAGAGGGAACAAGCGCACTAATGGCACGCATACTAACGGCGTTCCAACGACCGCCGGGCAGGGTCGGCTTGCCACCTGCGGTGAGCAACTCCTTGACTGTTCTGAGCTTATCCTCAAGTGTTTTCAAGTTATTTGCGCGCGCTTGCCTATCCCCGAACAACGTACCGACTCTGCCGATAGGGATCGGCGCTTGCAACAACACAGGGCCCGAGTTGTCGAGCGGGTAAAAATCCTCTTCGCCGGGCACCTGGTCACGGCCGTGTGGCATCGCCAACATAATGCCTACATTCACTCGGTGACCCGTATCGTGTAGCCGCTGCAAGAATGTTGTACCCGTTGGGGCCAGGGTACCATCTGCATCGTCTGGCCTGCGACGATTCAACATCTGCACGGCGTGTAGATCCAACACCAGCATTAAGTTGGGTTCTGATAATCTTGCGGGCGGCTGCAAGCCATAGACATCCCAATCACCCGCCACAGCACGATCTGGCATACAGGCCAACACGGCCAGAGCGCCCATAAACAACGCCACCACTTGCCTTGTGGTGCTCGAAATTGCACTTTGCATAGGACACGCTCACACTGTTAACAAAAATATCGACCTCAATAGACCGAAGTCTATATAAAGCCACCAATAAACACAAATCCGACCGACAGACGGCGAAATAACCCGCCGAGTGGCACAAGATGTGCCCCGCGCAGCCGTCGCGGCCCACACGCTCATCGACTAGAGGCGCGCTCGGGGGTGTTATTTTGTGTGCGACTCAATCCACGTCTGCGTCTGCTCAAGTACGTCGCGCACATCGCACTCATCCGTTGATATGGGCGGGCCGATGATCAGCGACACCTCACCTGGGCATTTAATCCAACTTTTGCGCGGCCAGCACTGCGCCGTGTTGACCGCCACTGGCAACACCGGCACCCCAGCGCGCTCGGCCAAACAGACACCGCCGATGTTGTAGTGTGTCGGCTCCTGGGGGGCGCGCCGCGTGCCCTCTGGAAACAGTGTGACCCAAAAGTTATTGGCCAAGCGCTCGCACCCCAACTGCAACAACTGCCGCAGCGCCGCGCGTGGGCTTTGGCGGTCGATGTAGATGTAGTTGACGGACAATAAAATCCAATTCAACAACGGAATCCGCAGCAGCTCGCGCTTGGAGACCAGCACCACACGGGGCAGGTGTATCACCAACATCGCTATCTCGACAGCCGACTGATGCTTGGCCAGCACCACCACAGGCCCAGCAGGCAGGTGCTCTAGCCCCTCGATACGCGAGCGAATACTGCAAAAAAAATACAGCAACAGCATAAATAAACGCGCGTAAAAACGCACGATGGCATGGCACCACAGCATGGGCAGGCGGCAAAGAATTTTCATCGCCACCCCAAAGAAAAGCGTCAGTACAAACATGGCAAAGTAGAACAGCACCGTGCGCACCGCCCGTATCAGTTGCATGGCGGCTCGTCCGATGCGGGGGAATCAGGTGAGTCGATATAGGATAGATCCGCCACCCGCTGAAACAATTTCTGTACCGCACCGACCAGCGCGATGCGATTCTCGCGCAGGGGGACATCCGCTACCATCACCTCGGTTTCATCCAAAAACGCATCCACCACCGGCTGTAACTGCATCAGATTGTTCAAAAAGAACCGATAGCAGGCGCCGAGTACCTCGTGCGACAGCACGGCGGGATGCAGGTTTGTCGCCTCTTCCAACGGCTCGGCTAGGGCCTCGAACAGGGCGTGTTCCTGCTCGGTGTTCAGCAGATAGGGGTTGATGCTGATGGCGCCGATCGGCTTGGTGCGCGACTTGAGCAGATTGCGCACGCGCTTGGCGCTGGCCAAGAACGCGGCCCGTTGCGGATTGCTCTCGCTCAACCAGTGGTGCAAGGCCTGCACGCGCGCATCGAAGTCCAGCGGCCTGCTCGGCGTGTGCCCCTGCTCGGCGGCGCACACCGCATCGAACAACTCGGCTGCCACCCCATTGCCGATGTAATAAGCGCGCAGCCTTTCCATAATGAACTCAAAGAGTGCGCCCCGATCGCAGCTCAGGGCGGCATCTAGCTGACTGTTGGCCAGGTCGATTAGCGCGTATAGATCGAAATTCAGCCGCGCCTCGATTAGCGTGCGCGCCAGACCCAGCGCGCTGCGGCGCAGGGCAAACGGGTCTTTCTCCCCAGTTGGGCGCAGACCGACCGCAAAAATTCCCGCCAGGGTGTCGATGCGCTCGGCGATGGCCAGCAACCGACCCATATCGCTCTGGGCGATGGCATCGGTTGCAAAGCGCGGCAAATACTGCTCGCGCAAGGCCACGGCAACCGCCGCTGGCTCGGCGTGATGCAGCGCGTACTGCTCGCCCATTACGCCCTGCAACTGCGGCAGCTCGCCCACCATATCGCTCAGCAAGTCCACCTTTGAGAGCGCCACCGCCCGCTGCGCCCAAGTGGCATCGACCTCGCGTGTCTGGGCCAACTCGCGAACGATCGCACCCATGCGGGCCACCTTGTCGGCCAGGGTACCCAGCGACTGCTGAAACAGCACCTCCGATAGGCCCGCTTGCCAAGTGGCAAATGATGTGGCGCAATCCTGCTGCCAAAAAAACATCGCATCGGCCAGACGCGGGCGCACCACGCGCTCGTAGCCTAGGCGCACGGTATCGCCATCGCTGCTGTCGATATTCGAGACGGCGACAAAGGCGGGCATGAGCGCCCCCTCGGCATCGCACACCGGAAACAGTTTTTGCTTGTCTTGCAACACCGCCACCACCACCGCCGGTGGCAAGCTCAGGTAGGTCGGATCGAACTGGCCGATCAGGGCATGTGGCCACTCGACCAAGCCGGTGATGCCATCGAGTAGCGCCGGGTCGATTTGCACCCTGCCGCCGATTGTCTCGGCACAGGCGCGCACCTGCTCGACGATGCGCTGGCGGCGCTGGGCAAAATCGACCAGCACAGAGCCGCTCTCTTGCAGCAAGCGCGCGTAGTCGCCCGCCCGAGATAGCACCAGCGGCTCGGGTGCCATAAAGCGATGGCCGTAGGTCGTGCTATCGGCTTGCACGCCCAACAGCTCGCAGGGCACGGGGCGATCATCGAACACCAGACACACCCAGTGCACGGGCCGCACAAAGCTCACCTCTCCGGCGCCCCAGCGCATGGTGCGCCCAAGCGGCAGCCCCGCCAAGGCTTTGGCAATGAGCGATGGCAAGATCTCGGCCAGCGGCTGGCCCGGCTCGATGGCGTTGTAGGTCATCCAACTGCCTTGGGGCGTGGTCGCGCGCTCCAGTTGCTCCACCGACACACCGCAAGCGCCCGCAAAGCCCAAGAGCGCACGGCTCGGCTCGCCGGTGGCCGTGTAGGAAATATCGAACGCCGGCCCGCGCCGGCTGATGCGCCGATCTGGCTGTACGCGCGGCAGATCGGGCATAAACACCGCCAAGCGGCGCGGCGTGCCATAGCACACAGGCTCAGGGGCCGACACATCCATGGCCTTCAAGGCCGCAGCTATGCCCGCACCCAGTGCGCAGGCCAGACGCATCATGCCCGCTGCGGGCAGCTCCTCGCAGCCAATCTCCAACAATAAATCAGCGTGATCAGACATTCATCGCCCCTGCTCGGGTACCGTGCACAGCGGAAAACCCTGCTGCTCGCGCGTCTGGTAATAGGCCTTGGCCACCTGCTTGGCCAGCGTGCGAATCCGCAGAATATAAGCTTGGCGACTGGTGATCGAGAGCGCGCGGCGCGCATCGAGCAGGTTGAAAATATGCGAGGCGCGCAGCACCTGCTCGTAAGCCACCAATGGCAGCGCCTCCTCGGAGAGCGCGGCGGTACCCTGACGCTCGCACATGGCAAACTGCTCGCCAAGGGATGCGATATCGGCCTGCTCAAAGTTGTAGCGCGACTGCTCTTGCTCATTTTGCAAGAATAGATCGCCGTAGAGCAGATCGCGCCCCCCGGGCCGATGCGCCCATACCAGGTCGTACACATTGTCGACCCCCTGGATATACATCGCCAAGCGCTCTAAGCCATAGGCGATCTCACCGGTGACCGGTCTGCAAGGCAATCCCCCCACCTGCTGAAAATAGGTGAACTGGGTAATTTCCATGCCATTGAGCCAAACCTCCCAACCCAGCCCCCAAGCGCCCAGCGTGGGGGATTCCCAGTTATCCTCGACAAAACGTATATCGTGCTCGCACGGATCGAAGCCCAGCATTTTCAGCGAGTCTATATAGAGTGCTTGAATATCGGGTGGCGATGGCTTGAGCATCACCTGAAACTGATAGTAGTGTTGCAACCGATTGGGATTGGTGCCGTAGCGCCCATCGGTCGGGCGGCGAGAACTCTGCACATAGGCCGCGCACCAAGGCTCCGGCCCCACCGCGCGCAAGAAGGTGGCGGGGTGAAACGTACCGGCGCCCACCTCCATATCGTACGAGTGATGGATGGCGCAGCCGCAGCGCGCCCAATAGTGCTGCAAGGCGGCAACGATATCTTGAAAGGCGTGCACAACAGCGCCCCGATTGGCTAGCGATTTGGTTATCTGTTCAGTCACCGCGACATTGTACCGAGTAAAGCGGTTCATGTTGACCCGCACACAGGCTCAAACACAAATTTTGTTACAAATTTTTGTGCAGATCAACGGGCGATCACCCAACTGGCAAAAGGGCGCGCCTAGTCGAGCGCGCATCGTCGCTGGTGCCTGTTATCGACCCCGCTAGCACGCCAGCCGATGGCAGTATCGTGCCTCTCACGGGGGCTAGGAACACGGATATTGTGTGCCTATATGCGCGTAAGTCCGTGCTTTTTGTGCGTCCCTTGCGATAGCCGCGCTAGCGGTTGGCAGAGATTGGATAGGGATTTTATTCACCGCCGCACAAAAAGTGACCGCTTGTCAAGACTTGGCGGCAAACCCGACAGACTCGGGGCGTTTTTTGCCTTGTTTTTATTTATAAGTTATTGTTTTTGCTGATTAAAAAAACCGTTTTTCCACTTGATTAAAAAATGAACAATCTAACGCAAAGCCTACTGCTATACGGATATGCGCCGTTTTTTTCAAAGATACACACACAATTATCCACAGATTTTGTGGATAATCTGTCGGCGCGCGCTTGCGGATAAGGCCTCTAATTGACCCACACTTGTACAACTGACATGAAAAATACTTCACAGATTGTGCAAGTGGCGCTGCCGGTGCCGCTCTCAAGCATCTACGACTATTATCTGCCCCCCGATACCGACACCACGCACAGTCTGATTGGCTGCCGCGTGCGGGTGCCCTTTGGGCGCAGCACGCGCATCGGCGTGATCGTACAAACAGAAAACTCCAGCACCCTACCAGCGGATAAGATCAAACCGATTGAAACCCTGCTCGACCTCTCGCCCATTCTGCCCAACGACCTAATCAAGCTGCTGCTATGGGGCAGCCGCTACTACCAGCATCCCATCGGCGAGGTGATGGCAACCGCCCTGCCCCAGCTGCTGCGATCGGGGCAGCCTTTGATGCCTGTGTGCAGTTGGCGACTCACCCCCAAGGGCGCAAGCGCATCCCTAGGCGGGGCGACCCTACAGCGGCGCATCATCGAGCAATTGCAGGCCTACGGCGCACTCAATGAACACCAGCTCAGTCTGCTGAGCAACCGCTGGCATAGCAGTATCGAGCGCCTGCGCGAACAGGCACTGGTCGAGCCCTGCGAAGACCCCCTGCCGCCATCGGTGATGCCCGCCACCGATGCCCTGCCACTCAATGCCCCCCAGCAGGCTGCGCTGGAGGCGATTCGCGCCACCGATGGACAATTTCAAGCGCATCTGCTGGACGGTGCCACCGGCAGCGGTAAAACCGAAATCTACCTACAAGCCGGTGCCA
>CAZROX010000083.1:0-7296 GCA_964601845.1 uncultured Halothiobacillaceae bacterium | reverse complement strand
GCTCAGAGGCGCGCTCGGCATCAGTATCATAAGCAGGATAAAGGCATCCAAGAACAGGAGGCCATTCTTATCGATGCCGGTTGGTATGTAGGGGTCTAGGTCGACAGATCGCAACTCGAGATAGGCGATACCACGCCGCTCCAGCGCGCTGGGGGGCGTCTCCAGTGCATCGGTCGTCGGCTGCTTGGCACGTACGGGGGCGTAGTGCTCATTAGCGATCTGGAAGATATTCGCGCTCAGCTGTTGGCGTTCCTCGCCGCTGCCCAACGGCAGTGATAGATAGGCGGGGTGCGGTGTCGAGACAGCGGCTCTCAGAGATGCGATGTGTTCGGCGAGGTTGTTGTAGCCTATGGGCTGTTGGTTCAGCTGTGGGTTTTGATAGCCGACACCACTCATGCGCAGTGAGGTGGCGTAGCGTACGTAGTAGGTGTCCTTGTGGGCGGACTGAATCGAGGCCAGTGGCGGTGTGTGGTCGCTAAACGATTGGCTAAACGCCGGCGAGGCACCAAACAGATACAGGATCAACCAGTTGTAGCGTTTTATATTGCGTAGGGCACCGAGGTAGCAGGTGTCGATTATCTGCTTGATCGGTTTCGTGCTGCCGGTCAACTGCCGGTATTGCTCCCAGAATGCCGGAGTGCGCGAGTGGTTGTAATGTATGCCAGCAATGGTTTGCATTTTGCTGCCGTAGCGATGTGCCAGCCCACGTCGGTAGATCGTCTTCATCATGCCGATGTTGGAGCGCCCGTAGTTGGCGATGGGTATTTGTGCCGGGTCGCCCAGTGTACAAGGCATACTAGCGCACCATATGAGCTCGTTTTTATCTAGGGCGCGATAGGTAAACTGATGGCTGGCCTCACAGAAATCGAGCAGCTGTTGGGTGGTCGGTAGCGCAGGCGACACCAGCTCCAATAGCGCCTCGGAAAAGTCCGTGGTCACATATGGATTGCTCAGTGCCGAGCCGAGAGCGGCCGGATGAGGGGTTTGCGCCAGCTCACCGCTTGCGGTGACACGCAGGGCCTCTTTTTCCAAGCCAATCAGCACAGATCGCAGCGCCAGCGGATCCATCTGCTGCAGTTGCAGGTGGCTTAAGATGAGATGATCTTGCATCTTGCATTTATCCAATTAGTGAATCCAGACCAATGTTGCCATGCGGCCACACTGGGGTCCATCGCGACGATAGGAAAAAAAACGATCTGGCTGGCCGTAGGTGCAATACTCACCGCCGTATACGCGCCCCACTTGCAGTGCTTGCAATCTGCGCTTTCCAAGCCCGTAGAGATCCGCTCGCCATTTATCGGCGCACCCCACCACCGGCATAAAGTGTGGCGCATCCTCTGGGTGCTGGGTGCAAAAGGCTGCATGCACATCGGCACCGACCTCAAAATGCTGGGCACTAATGGCAGGGCCGAGCCAAGCGATCAGCTCCGATGCGGGTGCCGGCATGGCTGCGATAGTCGCCTCTAATATACCCGCACTGAGGCCGCGCCAGCCAGCGTGTGCAACGCCGACACAATCCCCGTGTCGATGCGCGAGCACCACTGGCATGCAGTCGGCCGTGAGCACCGCGCAGGCAAGGTTTTTTTGTGTCGTCCAGCAGGCATCGGCCACAGTGTGTGCATCGCAATGCTCGGCACGCACGACATGCACGCCGTGTACTTGCTGTAGCCAGATAGGGGCTTGCTGCAGTTGTAGATGCTGCTGTAGCTGCGCTCTGTTGGCGTGCGCGTTCTGGCAATCCTGCTCTGGTTTCAAATTGAAATCTTGCGTAGCGGTGATGGGGTTGACGCGCGTGCTGCTACAAGCGCGCACCCGTGTTGCCGCCCATTGTGGCTCGATCAGATTAGGCGCTGGCATGGGGGTGCGCGCAGTCTTGGCGCAGTTGTGTTAGCAGTGTTTGAAAATCGACTGGGCTCGGAATCTGCCATTGAATGGGTGCTTGCGTGTGTGGGTGCACGAGTGCCAGCTCAGTGGCATGGAGCGCCTGTCGATTAAAGGTTTGTAGCTGTTTTTGCAGGGTATCAGAGGTATCGCGCAGCCTAGGCTTTGGGCAATTGTAGGTCTGATCACCAATCAGCGGATAGCCGTGATATGACATGTGTACGCGAATTTGGTGCGTGCGGCCACTGTCTAGCTGCATCTGCATATAGCTGTGGTGGTGAAATGCTTCCAGCCGTTTGAAATGGGTGCGAGCCGGCTTACCGGCGCTCGTGACTGCCATGCGGGTGCGCACTCTCGGGTGGCGGCCAATCGGTGCATCGATGGTGCCCTGATCGGCCGGTATCCCGTGTACCAGTGCCAGATACACGCGACGTACCGTGCGCAGTTTGAGCTGTTGAATGAGGCTGATATGCGCAGGCTCTGTGCGGGCGACCACCATTAAACCGGTGGTGTCTTTATCGAGCCTGTGCACGATGCCGGCACGCGGTACGTTTTTTAGCTCGGGGTAATGATAGAGCAGCGTATTGAGCAGGGTGCCGCTGCGATGGCTGATCGCCGGATGCACGACCAGTTGCGCGGGCTTGTTGACGACAATTAACGCATCGTCCTCGTAGATGATATCGAGTGCAATATATTCGGGTTGATGCAGGCAGTGGTAATTAATCGGCCAGGCCAGCAGATGCTCGCCACCTGTCAGGGTGTGATGTGCTTTTGGAATGCGGCCATCGAGCTGCACGCGCTGCTCGGTGATAAAACTTTTTAACCTGGCCCGCGAGTAGCTCGGGTACAAGTCCGCGAGCGCACGATCCAACCGCCAGCCGGTATAGGCAACCGGAATCATACACTCGATGTGAGCCGGTTGATTGGGCTGAGCTAGGGGAGCTGTCATGGTAGGTCGATCAGTGTTCATCTATGCCACCTGGTGGGCCGTGAAGGAATCGAACCTTCGACCACCTGATTAAAAGTCAGATGCTCTACCAACTGAGCTAACGGCCCCTCTGCAGATGAATCGACAAATCGCGCACAAATCAATTCGGGTGTACGCCCTCTGGTATCCGCTTGAGACGTTTAATAGCCAGGCGTGCTATCGAACTGTCGGGAAACTCATCGCGTACGGTTGTGAGCACACTGCGTGCATCCTCATACTGGCCAAGCTCATACTTAGCATAACCAATTTTTAGCATGGCATCACCGCGCTTGGGACTATCTGGGTAGTCTTCCACAAGCTTTTGAAACTCTGTAATGGCGCTATCGAAGGTGCGTAGCACATAGTAAGACTCACCTAACCAGTAGAGCGCATTATCATAATATTTGTCACTTTCATCAAAGTCTTGCAAAAAAGCGTTGAACGCCTCTATGGCACCCTCGTAGTCATCCCGCTTGAGATGATTAAATGCCGCGTTATAGCGATCCTCTTCCGAGGATTGGGTTGAGTGACTGCGTCTGTTGGTATCCTTGCCCCCGGGTGTCGGAGCCGCTGTGCCCAAGCTAGCTGGGCGATCTGGAGCCGTCAATTGCCCTTTGGCTGATTCGAGCCTGCGCAAGCGTGCATCTGTGTCTGCATACAAATCATTGCGTCCCTGATCGATTGTGCGCAGCTCTTGTTGTTGCTGCTCAACAGTTGCGCGCAGCTCCTGTATCTCTTGGCGTAGGATGTTAATTTCTTGTATCAGTTCAAATAGAACTTCGCCCTGTCCCTCGCTCTGTATATTAATATCGTCAGCAGCCAGTGTGCTGTTTGTGAGGGCAGCCCCTAGGCTGAGCGAGATCAAGCCTGCAACAAAAATGGTTCTCAGGCGAATAAAAAGCAAGCGAGTAGCTATCATTGCAGTTGCAAAAGGCGAAAAAGGCGGACCACCGAATGCACGATGGCCCGCCTCTTTAGTCGCTAAAGTCGCTATTGCTTAGCGGTAGATGATCTCAACACGACGGTTGAGAGCGTAGGAGGTTTCATCTGTACCGCGAATCGCTGGGCGCTCTTCGCCATAGCTGATCACTGTGAGCTGACGTGAACGTGCACCGCGTGAAAGCAGCACTTTACGTACCGCTGCCGCTCTGCGCTCGCCCAGTGCGATGTTGTACTCACGTGTACCGCGTTCATCTGTATGACCTTCCAGCACAACAGAGTGTTCTGGATACTGATGCAAGTACTGCGCGTGAGCTGCAAGGGTTCTCAGGTAACGCCGCTTGATTGCACTCTTGTCAAAGTCGAAATGCAATGCCTGCTGTGACAGGATGCTGTCGGGGTCACTGGGTGCATTCTCGGCATAGCCATCGACTGGCTCAAGCTCTACAAGCACTTCAGTAACGGTTACTTGATCCGCTTCATCGGTTTCTGATTGAGCCCAGATAGCCTCTAGCACACCCTGAGAGACTTTCTCTGGTGCGGCCATCGACTCGTCGGCCATACTCTCTTTTGGTGCACTGCCACAGGCCGACAGCATTACAGCTGCAACCAGTAGGCATAAACGGCTCATTAGCGTGATCGTGTTCATGATGTCATTCGTCCTCAAACTGAAAAATCTATTATTTACTTTTATTTACGATGCAGGCAAACAAACATGGGCCAGCACCCTTTTGGTATCTTACAACAAAAACGAGCATATTTCTTAAAAATAGTTGCACGCGCATTGACATTGATGCTGGGCGGATAAAACGGCACCATTATTGTTGAGAGATGCTTGCAGGGCAGGCTGTTATTTATCCGCGCTTGCGCCCAGCGATACGCAAGCGTAAGGCATTGAGCTTGATGAATCCTTCTGCGTCGCTTTGCGTGTAGCTGCCGCCATCTTGCTCGAACGAGGCGATACTGTTGTCAAACAGCGAGTTGTCGGAGCTGCGCTCCACCACCACGACATTGCCGCGATAGATTTTTAGCAGCACTGTGCCGTTGACGTGTGCCTGTGATTGATCGATAGCCGCTTGCAACATGGCGCGCTCCGGACTCCACCAGTAGCCGTTGTAGATGATGTTTGCATAGCGTGGCATCAGTGCATCTTTTAGGTGTGCCACCTCCCGATCGAGTGTCAGAGACTCTATTGCCCGGTGTCCCATCAGCATGATGGTGCCACCGGGTGTCTCGTAGCAGCCGCGCGACTTCATGCCGACATAGCGGTTTTCCACGATGTCGATTCTGCCCACGCCGTGCTCGCCGCCGATGCGGTTGAGTGCTTCGACTAGGCTTGCAGGTGACATAGGCTCGCCATCTAGAGCAACCGGGTCCCCACACTCGTAGCGCAACTCCACATACTGGGCTTGATCGGGTGCATCTTCTAGGGCGCGTGTTCTCTGCCACATGCTCTCATCGCTCCGACTGGCAGGGTCCTCTAGCACGCCGCCCTCGTAGGAGACATGCAACAGGTTGGCGTCTTTGGAGTAGTCGGCCTGCCCCTTGGCGGTCGTTTCTATGGGGATGCCGTGCGCTAGCGCATAGGCGACAAGGGCTTCGCGCGAATCCATCTGCCACTCTCTCCAGGGGGCAATGATCTGTATGCTGGGGTCGAGCGCGTAGGCGCCGAGCTCAAAGCGAACCTGATCATTGCCCTTGCCGGTGGCACCGTGCGAAACCGCATCGGCACCGACGGCCTGGGCAATCTCGATCAGCCGTTTGGCGATCAGGGGTCTGGCGATGGCCGTGCCCAGCAGATACTGGCCCTCGTACACCGTATTGGCGCGAAACATGGGGAAGATAAAATCGCGTGCAAACTCCTCGCGTAAATCGTCGATGTAAATCTCTTTGACGCCGAGCATCTGTGCCTTTTGCCGAGCCGGCTCGCACTCTTCTCCCTGGCCGATGTCAGCTGTAAAGGTGACGACCTCACAGTCGTACTCATCTTGCAGCCATTTCAGGATCACCGATGTGTCCAGCCCGCCCGAGTACGCCAATACCACTTTGTTGATTTTGCTCATATGCTTGGCCTAGTTAAGAGTTTAGGTATCCATGTCGAGAAACAGCGTGTATCCCAATTATCATAGGCAATTATATCTTGTCATAGGCCGCCATGATTGTCGGCGGATTGGTGCAATGAGTAGCGGCTGAGAGCATGGATATATGCATGCGCATGTTGGCAAACAATGATGTGACCCGGTAACATTGGGTTATGCTAGCGTGCCCATTCATCTTTTCGCTCTGATCGACCGCGTATGCCAAAACCGACTGACATCAAATTGCATCAGGACAGCCGTATGCTGGAGCTCACCTTCGATGATGGCCTGCACAGCATCCTCAGTTGCGAGTATTTGCGCGTGCACTCGCCCTCGGCGGAGGTGCGAGGTCATTCGGCGGCCCAGGCGGTGCTGCAGGTACACAAGGAGGATGTCGGGATCAAGGCCATTGAGCCTATTGGCAATTATGCTGTTAGATTAGTGTTTGATGATGGGCACGACAGCGGCCTCTACAGTTGGGATACGCTGTACGATCTGGCAAAAAATCGCGATGCCAATTGGATGGTATACATCAAGCGCTTGGCCGATGCGGGTATCAACCACGGGTAACTACTGATGCAGAACGAGACAGACACAACACATTTTGGTTTTGACGAAGTACGCCTCGAAGACAAAGAGTCTCGTGTGCGCGATGTATTTGACTCCGTGGCCTCGCGTTACGACCTGATGAATGATCTGATGTCACTGGGCTCCCATAGATGGTGGAAACGCTTCACGCTGGGGAATTGCGGCTTGCGCCCCGGACAGTGTGCGTTGGATGTGGCAGGTGGCACGGGCGATATCGCGCGCCACCTGAAACATTGGGTCGGCGATACCGGTACGGTCGTGCTGAGTGATATAAACGCGAACATGCTGGAGCACGGTCGCGATCGGGCGATAGATAGCGGCGACTTTAATCGGTTGCACTATGTGCAGTCGGATGCGGAACAGCTGCCCTTTGCCGACGACCTATTCCACTGTGTGACAGTCGCCTTTGGGCTGCGCAACATGACAGACAAGGCGGCGGCGCTGGCGTCGATGCATCGGGTGACCAAGCCGGGGGGGCGACTCCTGGTGCTGGAATTTTCCAAGCCGGTTTTGCCGTTGCTCGATAAGCTGTACAGCCTGTATTCGTTTCGCTGTCTGCCATGGCTCGGCCAGCTGGTGGCCGGAGATGCGAGCAGCTATCGCTATCTGGTCGAGAGTATCCGCATGCACCCCGATCAGATGACACTCAAGCAAATGCTCGTCGATGCAGGCTTTGAGCGGGTCGAGTACTTCAACCTACTCGGTGGCATAGTCGCGCTACATCGTGGCTTTAAGTTCTGAGCCAGTAGTTGGCCGATTGCATCGGCGATGGGCTGAAGGGTCGGAGTAGAGGCTGTCAGCGAGCAGCGCGATTCACTTGCGTAAAAATACCCGTGTCGATTG
>CAZROX010000082.1:0-7349 GCA_964601845.1 uncultured Halothiobacillaceae bacterium | reverse complement strand
GGCATGATGTATTTTCGACTCAAGGACAACCTGTGAGGGTCGGTCAATTAGCTGATGACTCAGTGAGCCACGATGGTGTGTCGAATCGGGCAGCGCGCCAGCACCGTGCCATCATCGCGTTAACCGCATGAGTGAGGCGCACTTGTTTGTCTATGGCAGCCTGATCAACATGCGCCAGTGGCAGCGGAAAAATCTATTTCCTCAGGCGCAGCCGGTGCGGGTGCGCGATTATCGGTTGGGCTGGTACATGCCGGTCGCACAGGCGGCCTGCACCGTGTTGGCGGTGGTGCCGCAGGTTGGGGGTTGCGTGTGGGGATTGTTGGTCGCCATCGACTCTGCGCATCTCGATTTCTCCGACCAGCGCGAGCTGCCGTTTGGGTATCGCAGGGCTGCACTGGCGCCCTCCCAGGTCGATTTTTATCATCCCGCCCAGGCGTGCCAGCTCGATCAACTATGGGTCTATTGCACCGATCAGCCCACCGAGCCAACCCCCGCCTGCCCGGTGATTCAGTCCTATGTCGATGTGGTGTTGGAGGGGTGTCTGGCAGTGGGCGATGAATTTGCCTGTGACTATGTGCGCACGCTCGATGGCTGGACGCATTGGGTGGATGATCGGGCAGCACCGCGCTACGGCACCCATATGCCGTGCGATACGGGCAAGGTCGACGATTGTTTGCAGGCTAATTTGTCGGGTGTGCTGATGACTCAGCGACGGCAGCTGGCATCGGGCGCTTAGGGCGTGCGGCGCTTGGCTAGTCGAGATTAAAATCGTTGAGATCGAACAGCGCGACGCCTCGGCAGTTAAAGTCCGCTGTCAGCGCCTGCATGCCACCCTCTAGCCGATCGACCAAGCACAAGATGGCGCACACTTCGTAGCCGGCTGCTATGAGCGCCTCGCAGGCGATGCGCGCCGAGGAGCCAGAGGTGATGACATCATCCACCACCGCGATGCGCGCGCCCGCTGGCGGTGGATTTTCGATATTTTTCATGGTGCCGTGCTGCTTGGTATCCTTGCGCACGATGGTCGCGTGGGTCGGCTGTCGGCCCACTTGGCAGGCGCGCATGGCCACGGCGGCCACGATGGGGTCGGCGCCGAGTGTTAGGCCGGCGATGGCATCGGGCTGTATCGGCAGCTGCTCGATCTCCGCTAGCAAGGCATCGGCGACATAGCCCAGCGCCTCGCCATCGAGGGTGGCCTGCTTGCAGTCGAAGTAATAGTTGGCGCTTTTGCCCGCGCTCAGGGTGAAGGCCTGTCCGGTTATCAGGCTGCGCTTTTGCATATGCGCTAGCAGTTTGCTGCGGGCGGTGTGTTCTGACATGGGTTATCTCCATCATCGGCCAGTGATGGCTGTGGTTATTGTTCGGTTATTTTAGCGGGTATCCCATGCGATCGCGTTAGTCGTTGTTCGGGATCACACAGATGAGTCGACGCCAGTTGGCGGGGGCATTGCCAATCGTGCCAGATGTGTTAATCCAGCTCCAGTATCTCGACCGGGCGCGCATATCGAATCAGCCACTCCCCATCCTGCAAGACCAGCTGCAACATCACCTCCTGCGCGTATGGCCAGTGTTCTTGCTCTCTGCCGGTGGCGAGTACGGTTAGGGTGACATCGGCATGCTTTCCGTCATCCGACACGATTATCACCTCATCGGTGAGCGTGATCTTAATGGTGTTGATGTAGCTGTAGATCCCCTGCAAGCTGCCCATTAGCTGGTCGCGACCCTCGATGCGCACCCTGTCATCGTGGGTATCTATCCGAACATCCTCGGTAAAGAATTGGCGCAAGGAGCTGATCTGTGCCATTTTTTGGAGGCCGCGCACGCTCAAGGGCTTGTGTACTTCGGTGATGAGGGTGTCGAGCCGTGCGCGTATCGCATCCTCGGCGCTGGGCATGGGCGCTAGTAGCCACCAGCCAAATAATCCAACAACGGCGACGACGATCAGGGCGATGAGTGCTTTTACTACCATTTTCCTATGATCCGATCTTGTGAGACTTTACCCAGCGCGTGCCGCTCGATGGGCATAGCACGATTATCACCGATTACAAAAAACTCATCGCGACCAATTTCTTGTCGTCTCAGATTCCAATTGCTCGTGAGCTGGACATAGGGCTCGGGCAGATATTGATCGTCGATGTACACCTTGCCATCGACAATTTTCAGGGTTTCGCCGGGTAATCCAACGATGCGCTTGAGCAGGGCAACCTGCCGACCACTCGTGCGAATGGTCACGATATCGCCGCGTGCGAGCAGCTGATTGCGATAGGCCAGCGGGCTGATAAAGAGCAGCCGACCACTTTTCACACTGGGCGACATGCTAATGCCGCGCGTGATGTATGGCTGCCATACATAGGTGAGCAGCAACCAGGTGGTGATGGCGACGAGCAAGGATCGCAGGGCGGTCATCTTCCAGTTGCGCCCGATAAGTAGTCTGATCATGGCGCTCGCTGTTGTCGGTAGTTGTGGGTGTCGCTTACCAATCCATACAAAAAGGGGCGATCGGCTGGCCGCAGCGCGCGCGCTCGGGGGCGGGCAGTACGCTCATGCTCGGCCAGCGCCCACTGAGCAGAGAGTCGCAGTAGGGGGTATTTAGCTGGGCGGTGCGCATCGCATCTTGCGCGGCTTTTGTATCGTAGTCTAATCTGTGCCAGTGGGCGCTGGGGGTATCGCCTGCGCGCAATAAGAGATACCAGGTGTGTTGGCAACCATCGTTGGCCGGCATACCGATCGCGCCGGTGTTGAGCCATGTGTGTGAGCCGAGGGTGCGACCAAACGGGATGCCGCTGTGGCCGCCGATAATGGTGTCGGCCTGCGTGTGGGCAAATTCATCGGCGATGACCTGATCGGGTGTGGAGCCAAACACAAAGCGATTGATCTGGCTCGGTGCGCCGTGGGTGAGCAGCACGTGTTTATTGCACCAGACAAACTCGATGGTGCGCGGCAGGGTGCGCATCCAGGCCGCATTCGTTGCGCTCAATTTGCGTCTGGCAAAGCTGAACCAGTCATCGGACAGCAGGGCGCAGCTACTGCCGGCCTCAAAGCCACAGCCGCAATCGTCGCTATCCTCGCCCAGTGATTCCTCGCAGTTGCCCATCAGCACTGGGATGCCCCATTCGCGTATCAGGGACACGGTCTCCTCGGGCTGCCCACAGTAGGCGACCGTATCGCCGGTACAGAATATGCGCTCCTTGGGGATGCCGCGTGTTTCGGCCAGCGCGCGCATGGCCTCGGTCGCCTGTAGGTTGCTGTAGCAGCCACCAAATAGCAGGAGATCGCCCTGGAGCGTGCCGCAGTGCATTAGGGGTTGGCGCGGGCAGGGGTGCGCCCTGTGAGCATACCGAGCAAGAAGGCCAGATTACAGCTGACCAGCAAGAACAGGCAGATATACAGCAACTTGGTGTACTTGTGGGCATCGCCGAGCAAAGCGCTGTGGCCGGAGGACTCGGTAAAGTAGAGCAGTGCGCCGGCCAGTGCCAAGACAAAACTGGCGATATAGCTGGCACTCGGTATATCGGTGCGCCCCCAGGTGATAGAGAAGAGCACCACCGGCACCAAGCACATAGATGCAGTGCCGCTGACCGCCACCGCCGAGAACAGATCCTTGCTGCCGACAAACACCAACAACAGCCCGAGCAGCATAAACACCACCATGGTTAGGCGGCCATTGAGCAGGGTGGGCGCTAGGGTGCGCATATCCATCACAATCAATTTGGCAGCGCTTGAGAGGGTGCTATCGAGGGTGGACATGGCAGAAATAATGAGCGCGGCATTGAACAAAAACAGCATCGGCACGCCCAACAGATTGGCCAGCACATCGGTCATGCCATCGCCTGCGCCCGCGTGGGCACCGGCGAATACACCGAAGCTGCCAAAGATGGTAATGCAGGCGATACCGATCCAACCCGCGTAGAAAAAGCTTTTGCGGGTGACCTCGCGTGAGGCGATAAAGCCCCGATCCATCATGACAGGGTCGTGCATCGGGTAGCTCCAAATCTGCAAGAGCGCCACCGCCATCAGCACCGGACCCGGGTCGGTAATCTGCCAAGGCTTGAATAGGAGATCGTCGAACGCCAGCTGGCCGCTGGTCGCACCGGCTATGACCATGGCCACCAGCAGGCCGATAAATACCAACATTTGGAAGCGGTCTGTTTTGAGGGAGGCATTTAGGCCGCCGAGCATGGAGTAGGCCAAGGCGACGAGCGCGATCAGCACGATAGATGCGCCATAGGCATAGGTGCCAGCTGTGCCAAATAGCAGGCCGACCACCAGCAGATTGGCAAACACCTCGCTAATTAAGCGTATGCCGACCAGCAGGTTGTAGCACTGGGTGCCCCAGTAGCCGAAGCGATCTTGCAGAAAATGTTGGATGCTGTCGTAGCCGTGCACAAAGCGCACCCGATCGACTATATAGCCGCCGATCCAAAACGATAGATAGTAGGTGGCATAGGCGATGGTGCCCCAGATGCCGTAGTAGTAGCCCAAAATTGCCGCATTGAGTAGCGAGCGGGCAAAAATCCAAGTCGTCACCTGTGACAGGGTCAGGGTCCACAAGGAGGGTTCGGCGCCACTGGATGACAGGCCGCCGTAAAAAGTGCCGGTGCTGGTCGCCCGCGCACTCAGATAAAAAGAACCCGCTGCCACGGTCATAACGGAGAGTGCCAGTGCCAGTGGCATCGTGATTTCTTGCAAAAACATGGTGTTTCCTGTTGGATTAGCGCGTGCGCGAGATAATAATTGTATCGGGATTAGAACACGCGCAGCTCAAAGAGTTCACACCAGATCGAGCGACTGGGCGTGGTAGTACAGATGCTCGTCAATAAAACTGGCAATGTAGTAATAGCTGTGGTCGTAGCCTGCGCGTAGCCGATAATCCAGCGGATAGTTGCACGCCTGACAGGTGGCTAAAAATATCTGCGGTTGCAGTTGGGCCGGTAAAAACTCATCCGCACCGCCCTGGTCGATAAAAATAGGCTGGGGGGCTAGGCCCGCTTGTGTGTTTTTTTGCACGAGGGCATTGGCATCCCACTCGCACCAGTTGGCGGGGTTATCGCCCAGATAAGCTGAAAAAATTGCCCGACCCCAAGGGCTGTCACTCGGCGATGAGATAGGCGCAAACGCCGAAACCGAGCGGTACAGCCCGGGGTTTTTCAGCGCGCAGATCAGCGCGCCATGGCCGCCCATCGAGTGGCCAAAGATGGACTGGGCCTCGTTAATCGGGTGATGCGCTGCCAGTATTGCGGGTAGCTCAGCTGTTATATAGTCGTACATTTGGTAGTGCGCCGCCCAAGGCTGCGCGGTGGCATTGACATAAAACCCAGCGCCCGTGCCCAGGTCGTAGCGCCCCGGCTCATCTGCCACCCCCTCGCCGCGCGGGCTGGTATCGGGCATGGCCAACGCCAGCCCCAACTCGCTGGCAACGCCAAAGGCCGCAGATTTTTGGCAGAAGTTTTCGTCGGTACAGGTCAGGCCCGACAGCCAGTACACCAGGGGCACCGGGTGGCGCTCGGCCTGCGGGGGCAAGAAAATGCTGTAGGTCATCTCGCAGTTGCAAGTGCTGGAGCTGTGCTGCTGGCGCAGCAACTGCCCGCCGTGTATACGGGTGGTGCTGAGGGTTTTTGGGTTGTTCATTGTGTTTGTGCCTGGGTTTGCTTTAAGTAGTGTATTTAGTTGTGGATGTCTCGTTGTTGTATCACCGTGTGCTTGGGTGTGAGCTGAGATTGTAGCTTAGATTGGTTGGGTTGCCCTAGTGGGTGTGGCTGTTGGGGGTGTTAAGAGTGTATTCAAGCTGGTCATCGGTTGGGTTCCGCTCGGCGCAGTAAGTCTAGGCCGATTACTTTGACTGCATCAATATCACTTCTTGATTTTATAAGTGTTTCGGCGTGGCTTTGTAGGCGGGTGATTAGCTCACAAAAGCCTATTGGAGGCTGCTGCCACTTTTTCCCTCCGCGATTGACTAACAAAAATATACCACATGAGCTTTTTTCATCTCTTAAGTAGTTATTGCACAATTGATTCTCAAGTCCCTTAGTGAGTTCGTTATAGCTCCAGTTGTTGGCTATTTTTAGCTCGATTGGTACAGCGGCCTTAACCCCAATGCGATGAATGCGAATATCGGTCTTTTTATGGTCGGCCTGCTCTTCTTCTTGGTGGGCACTATACTTTCCGCGTGCGCGCTCTTTTAACCAGCCGGCGATGAGTATCCTTAACTCGATTTCTCTGTCTTGGAGCTGCCATGTGGCAGCGGGGCTATCTTCTCCATGCTCTAAATCCTGTTTGAGATTGTCGAGTCGGCGCACGGCTAACTCAAAAAGCTGAGTGTGGTTTTCTGGGATGATCTCTTGGTCTTTTTTGAACTGTAAAACATTGTTTAATTCCCACACGATATCGGCATCTAATTCAGCTCTAGTAGTAATGTCAGAATTGATCTGTCGCTTATCTATGGCGAGGGATGGAGTATTCGCAATTTCCTCCAATGCTATAAAAGTGTCTTCTCCGGGTAGGCTTCGCAGTACTTCATATAAATGGCTTCTTGCAGTTTGGGCGATATCTCTCGGAGTTGACGAGTATACTTCCCCATTCTGGCGCTTAATGTCATCCTCCAATCTAATGTGCTGGTTTGCTAATATAAATAGTTCTTTTAAATATTTAGCCTCTAAATCTTTTAAATTTATATTCGAGATGCCATCTCTAGTGCTAGCGATAGCAGTAATTAACTCCATCACAAAGTTGGTTGCTTTATTACTGTCTTTAATTTTTTTTATATGTTTTTCTAAGGAGGGAATCGCGCCTGAGGGGTTCGTCGCAATGAAAATGGCGTACCAAGTAGTCTGGTGCGTTGCGGATAAGTCTTGATCAAGTTTGTTTTTTGCTAATTGACCCAAACGCTCGTTGAGGGATTGAATGTTTAATATGATGCCTAGCAGCCTTTTTAAACTCATTAGGCAACTAGTGTCATTTTCTGTGAGAAGTTGCAATATGCCACCAGCCAAAAATGTGTGCAACCATTTGCCATCATTTATTATCTTGTGTACAAGATAATAAAGCGGTCGCTTAGCTGTATAAAGCTCCCATTCAATTTCACGGAGATATAGCGACTTGATTGCTTCGGGGAATTTTTCATAAAAAGCAGGCAGCCAGCTCGGCAATCCATCGTGTTTGTGCAGAGAATAAATTGCTATGCGATTGCTGTCCGCAGTGCTAATGCCACTGAGCCAGTTTGGATTTTCATTCGCTTCAATCTCCAATCCAAGTAATCCAATCTGATTTGATTTGAATTGTTGATATGAATCTTCAGAGTGCAGGGCAGGTGTATTTAGTTGGCCGCATCTGATTAAAACTTTTTTATATTT
>CAZROX010000081.1:3941-7414 GCA_964601845.1 uncultured Halothiobacillaceae bacterium | reverse complement strand
GCTCGACTCCGAGGTCTGTAACAAGTGGCCTGTGTGCGATCTACTTTAGTTGTGTGATTTGGGGTCCATGGATTGCTTAAACACCTCGGGCCCGAGGCGTCGATAGGCGGCCAAAAAACTCTCTTGTCGATCGGTGCGCAGCGCAAGATAGGTGTCCATCAACCGCTCGATGGTGGGCACGACCTGCTCGGCATCGACCCCAGGGCCCATGCGCTCACCGAGCTGTAGGCTTTCTGTGTGATCGCCGCCGAGCGTAATTTGATAATTCTCCCGTCCCGCCTTATCGAGCCCAAGAATACCGATGTGGCCAACGTGGTGATGGCCGCAGGCATTGATACAGCCGGAGACTTTAATTTTGACCTTGCCGATGCTGCGCTCGTGCGCCGGATTATTAAAGCGTTTGGCTATGTCTTGGGCGATGGGAATAGAGCGTGCGGTAGCCAACGCACAGTAATCCATGCCCGGGCAGGCGATGATGTCGCTGATTAGCCCGACATTGGCTGTGCCCAGTTGTTGCGCGCACAACGCTTGGTAGAGCGCGGGTAAATTGGCTTGAGCGACGTGCGGCAAGATGACATTTTGCTCGTGACTGATCCGGATTTCACCAAAGCTAAAGCGCTCGGCAAGGTCGGCAATCGTACGCATCTGCACTGCACTGGCATCGCCCGGGGTGGCGCCATGTGCTTTGAGAGAGATCGTCACAATGCTGTAGCCCGGTTGTCGGTGTGGCGCCAGATTGGTATCCATCCAGTTGCGAAAATCAGCGGATTGCGCGCGCATCTGTTCGAGTTGCGGGTCTGTCTCTGGTAAATCCTCAAAGGCAGGCGGTTTAAAGTAATCGTCAATTCTGGCGACTTCAGCGGCGCTCGGCTGTAGCCCTAGGCCGTCTTTTTTCTCGAGCCGCTGGGTAAAATCCTGCTCGATTTGCTGCTTGATCACCTCGGCGCCCACCTCGCGCACCAGTATTTTGATGCGGGCTTTATAGATATTGTCGCGCCTGCCATACAGGTTGTAGATGCGCAAGATCGACTCTAGATAGGGCAGCAATTGATGCTTGGGCAGGTATGGCCGCACCAGGGTGCCCACAACGGGTGTGCGCCCTAGGCCACCGCCGATACTGACTCGGTAGCCAATTTCCCCCGCCGAATTGCGCAGGATGCGCAGTCCGATATCGTGTGCGAGGGTGACCGCTCTGTCGTTGTGCGAGCCTGTGACAGCAATCTTGAATTTCCGTGGCAAAAATAAGAACTCGGGATGGTCGGTCGACCATTGGCGGATCAGCTCGGCAGTTTTGCGTGGGTCCGCTACCTCATCTGCACAGGCACCGGCAAAGTGATCTGCGGTGACATTGCGGATACAGTTGCCCGAGGTTTGAATGGCGTGCATGCCCACATCGGCTAGGGCGTCGAGTATATCGGGCGTATCTTTTAATGTCGGCCAGTTAAATTGAATATTTTGTCGGGTGGTAAAGTGGCCATAGCCTTTGTCCCAACGCTCTGCAATCATCGCGAGCTGGCGCATTTGCTGGCAGCTCAGGGTGCCGTAGGGAATCGCCACCCGCAGCATGTAGGCATGCAGTTGTAGGTACAGGCCATTTTGCAAGCGCAGGGGCTTGAACTCATCCTCTGTTAGCGCACCGGACAACCGTCTTGCAACCTGTGATCGAAACTGCACAACGCGCTGGCGCACAAATTTCTCGTCAAATTCATCGTAGCGATACATAATCTAGTCACTCTCCGGTAGCGATTGGGTCAAGCCTACGGCCTGACGGCCGAGGTCTGTATGGGTGGTGGGGCCGTATTCACGAAAGCGCTCTCTAAAGTGGCGCGGTGTCGGTGTGCCCTGGGCATCGAGCTCGACATCGACCAGATAGACACCGACGGCCCGATCGACCTGCGATGCAGCCTCTGCTAGGAGCGCGTTTGCCTGCTCGCTTGTGTGGGCGATCACCGCCTGTCGCAGATGGCGTGTCCATTGGGCGGTTGCATCGAAGTAGACCACATCCCCCAAGAGCAAGTCGTTGGCGCTGATAATTTTTGGGTAGTCCTGTTTCATGCTAATCCCCCATTAGAGATTATCTGCCCGTGAGTGGTATCCCGATGGGGCAATGTTGTGGGTTCAAACAAAATGGCCGCTTGTGCACAGGCGGCCATTTCCGCTTGTAAATGGTGCCCAATGCGCACAGCTAGGGTGTTTTGCTCAACCATATCGAGCCACTCGTGTGTGCCCAAGTGTCTGATTAAGCGGGCTTCATGGCGGGCATCTTGTAGCCAGTGTGCCGGTATCAGCGGGTCGTATATCACCAAGTCGGCTTGGGCGAGCGCGCACTTGGCGTGGGTGGGCAAGTGATCGTCATCTGGATCCCACTCGATAAAAACGACCCGACCCGATGTGTTGTCCGCTTGTACGTATTGCTCAAGCAATTTTTGTAGCACGGTCTCGGCGAGTTGATCGTTGAGTTGCGATGGGGCGGTGCTGCGCATCTGATCAAAGTACTCATCCCAGAACTGGCGCTTGGTCACACCCCGCAACTGGGCCCTGACTTGCACTTGGTATTTAGCCGCCGCGCGGGCGATGATGCCGATGCCCGTATTAAAGTAGCGCTCGCACTCCTTGCGCACTTGGCGTGCCAACATAGGCGCACTGCCCTCTGTGCCGATAGCAATGGTGATCGGACTCCGATCGACGATAGCGGGTGTGATGAACTGGCTGTCCTGCGGATGATCCACGACGTTGGTGAGTGTGCCAGTGCTTTGAGCCAGTGCCAGTACGCGTGCTCTGGTCGGCGCGTGCTCATCGGTAATATAGAGCAGATCGGCTCTGTCGATATCGGCGTGGGTGGCTATGCGTGGATATAACTGGATGCGCCCCTGCGCATGCCACTGCCAGAGCTGCCCCAGCGGCTCTAGACCAAACACATCGATCACCGCCTCTGTTTTGAGCAACAGACGCAACCGAGCAACAGCGGTGTGATGCGCGCCAGAGATGGCGATACGCTTGCCGCGCAAATCAAAACAAATTGGAAGATAGCGCATAACCCTAGCGCTCCCAGCTCAGTTGCAGTGAGCAAGCTTGCCGACGCTCAGGCCGGTAATGGGAGGCCGACAGACAAATGTAGTCGGTAGATTGGCTCGTGAATCTAAGCGGGTGGTCTGATTGACGCGAAAGTGGTCTGGCCTGTATTGGCGTGTTCATTTCTCATTTCCATAGGATTAGTACTGGGCGATGGCATGCATGGGTTGCAAATCGTGCGCATACATCGAGGCGATGTGTTGCGCACCGCCAAAGTACCTCTATGGATGGAAACAATTAATGACATAAGGGGCGCTATTTTATTGGCATTAATTTGTTTGTCAAGATCAATCACGTGAATCGTTTAATTTGATACTTTGTCGAGCTGCGCATCATCGGTCGCGCCCGACCTGATACGATAGCGGTGGGGTGGTTAATTTTTTTAAAGTGAGCTTAGGCGA
>CAZROX010000081.1:0-3841 GCA_964601845.1 uncultured Halothiobacillaceae bacterium | reverse complement strand
GGCGCGGCGCGCCTTTAAATGGGCGAGTGTGTATGCCAGAGTTGCCAGAGGTCGAGGTTACCCGACGCGGTTTAGCGCCCTATTTAATCGCACAAAAAATTGAGCAAATCGTGCTGCATCGACAGCATTTGCGCTGGCCGATCTCGCCTGGCATCGTCAAAATGCGCGGTCTTTGTGTGCAGTCTGTGCGTCGGCGCAGTAAATATTTATTGTTGGATACACACAGCGGCAGCGCCATTTTTCATCTGGGCATGTCGGGCACCCTGCGTGTTGAGCCTTGCGATGCCAAGCTGCGCAAGCACGATCATGTCGTGTTTGTGCTGGCACAGAACCTGAGTATTCGCTTCAATGACCCAAGACGTTTTGGCGCATTGCTGTGGACAGATCACGACCCGATGCAGCACAGATTATTGGCCTCTCTCGGGCCAGAGCCACTGGGCGATGATTTTAATAGCGACTATTTGATTGGCCTAGCACGCAATCGTCGCTGCACGATTAAAAACTTGCTGATGGATGGGCGCGCACTGGCCGGTGTCGGCAATATCTATGCCAACGAGGCGCTGTATTTGGCCGGCGTGCATCCGGCGCGCCCAGCGGGTGCGCTCAGCGCCGATCAGTGCGTGCGTCTGGTCGATAGCGTGCGCAAAGTGCTCCGAGATGCCATAGAGGCGGGCGGCACCACACTACAGGATTTCTTTAGCCCCGCTGGCCAGGCGGGTTATTTCTCGCAGGTGTTGCATGTGTATGGGCGCGATGGTCAGCCCTGCTCTGCCTGCGGCACCCTAATCGAGCGGCGTGTGATCGGACAGCGGAGTAGTTTTTTTTGTAAAGTCTGTCAGGGCGAGGGCTAGCCTGATGGGCGTTGAGAAAACGCGGCGCTATATCCTGCTAAAATAAATGCTTTATGTTTGTTAAACCATAGGCGCTTTGTTGTGTTTGATCCCAATCGCTTGCAAGAGATTGCGCATCTGGCGCGCTTGCATATTCCGGATGACAGGCTTGAGCACTATGTGCAAGATATCACCGATATCCTAGGCTTCATTGAACAGATCAATGCCACGGCAATCGACGAGCTCGCGCCTATGGCGCATCCGCACGATGCCGTACAGCGCCTGCGCGAAGATCGACTGAGCGAGTCGGACCAATCGGCGCACTTTGCGCACCTGAACACCAGCATGCAGCAGGGGCTCTTTTCTGTCCCTCAAGTGATCGAAGACCCCGATGCATAACGCCACCTTGCACGAGCTATCGGCTGCCTTACACAAGCGGACGATCAGCGCGCGTGAACTGACAGATTTATTCTTGCAACGCATAGAGACCCATCGCGATCTGAATGCATTTATCAGCGTCTTGACCGAGCAGGCGCAAGCCCAGGCCGATCGGGCCGATCAGCTGCTGGCCACGGGTGCTGGCACCGAGCTTACCGGTATTCCCATCGCGCACAAAGACCTGTTTTGCACGGCGGGGGTGAAAACCTCCTGTGGCTCTCGCATGCTGGATTCGTTTGTCTCCCCCTACGATGCCACGGTGGTTGAGCGGCTTGCGCAAGCGGGCTGCGTGGTGCTCGGCAAGGCGAATATGGACGAGTTTGCCATGGGTTCGAGCACCGAAACCAGCTGGTATGGTGCGGCCAAGAATCCATGGGATGTCACCCGCTCGCCCGGCGGCTCCTCGGGTGGCTCCGCTGTTGCGGTGGCGGCCCGATTAGCGCCTGCGGCGACAGGCACAGATACTGGCGGCTCGATTCGCCAGCCAGCGGCCTTGTGTGGCATCAGTGGGCTCAAGCCCACCTACGGGCGGGTGTCACGCTACGGCATGGTGGCATTTGCATCGAGCTTGGATCAAGCGGGCCCCATGGCAAAAACCGCTGCAGATTGTGCCCTGTTGCTAGAGGCGATGGCCGGCTTGGACGAGCGGGATTCGACCAGCATGGCACGCCCGGTGGACAACTATTGTGACTTGTTGGAGCAGCCGCTTGCGGGCTTGCGCATCGGCTTGCCCAAGGAGTATCTGAGCGATGATCTCGATGCCAAGATAGCCGCGCAGATATCCAATGCAATCGAGGAGTTCAAACGCCTCGGTTGTAGCCTACAGGAGATATCCTTGCCCAACCAACATCTGGCTGTGCCGGTGTACTATGTGGTCGCCTCGGCCGAGTGCTCATCCAACCTCTCCCGATTCGACGGTGTGCGCTTTGGCCACCGTGCGCAATCGTGCGAGACGATCGAGCAGCTCTATCGGCACTCGCGCAGCGAGGGGTTCGGCCCCGAGGTGCAAAGGCGCATTCTGATCGGCACCTATGTGCTGTCCTCTGGCTATTACGATGCATATTATCTGAAAGCGCAAAAAGCCAGACACATGATCAGCGATGATTTTGCCAAGGCATTTGAGCAGGTCGATGTGATTCTCGGCCCAACGGCACCCACAACTGCATTCCCACTGGGCGAGAAATTTGGCAATCCAGTCGAGATGTATCTCAATGATCTCTACACGATTTCGAGTAACCTTGCCGGCTTGCCGGCCATGTCGATTCCCTGTGGGCTGGTCGATGGTCTGCCGGTAGGGCTACAGCTGATCGGGCGGGCATTTGACGAGGCGCGGCTACTTGGGCTGGCGCACCAATTCCAACAGCAGACAGACTGGCACGCGCGTGCGCCCCAGGGGACTCTGTAGATGTCGATGGGGTGGGCATTATGAAGTGGGAGTGTGTCATCGGCATAGAGGCGCATGTTCAACTGGCAACCGAGAGCAAATTGTTCTCTGGCAGTGCGACGCAATACGGCTCTGCTTGCAACACCCAGGTGAGTTGGGTCGACATGGGGCTGCCAGGTACGTTGCCGGTGGTGAATCGAGAGGCGGTGCATATGGCAGTCAAGCTCGGCTTGGCAATCGGGGCCGATGTGGCGCTGCACTCCACTTTTGCACGCAAGAATTATTTTTACCCCGATCTGCCCAAGGGCTATCAAATCTCCCAATACGATGAGCCAATCGTGAGCGGGGGGCGGGTCGATGTACTGCTAGATGATGGGCGCCTACTGCCTGTTGCCATCACCCGTGCCCACCTCGAGGAAGATGCGGGTAAGCTGACGCACGATCAGCTGCCGGGGTACTCTGGAGTCGATCTCAATCGGGCCGGCATCGGGTTGCTAGAGGTTGTGAGTGAGCCTGTGATGCACAGTGCCGCCGAGGCTGTGGCTTATGCCAGAGCCCTGCGCGCGCTGGTGCGCACCTTGGGTATCTGCAGCGGCAATATGCAGGAGGGCGCTTTGCGCTTTGATGTGAATTGCTCCGTGCGCCTGTCGGGCAGCGATGTGCTCGGCACGCGCACCGAATTAAAAAATCTTAATTCTTTTCGCTTCATCGAGATGGCCGTTGCGTTTGAGATACAACGGCAGATCGAGCGATTGGAGTCTGGCAACACCATCTTGCAGGAGACACGCCTGTACGACCCGCAGCGCAATGAGACCCGCGCCATGCGCAGCAAGGAGCAGGCCGAGGATTATCGCTATTTTCCAGATCCGGATTTGCTGCCATTGCAGCTCACCCCATCGTTGATCGAGCAGATCAGAGCGACGCTACCCGAGCTGCCACAGCACAGAGCGGCGCGCTACCGCGACCAGTGGCAGCTATCTGATCAGGATATCGTGCTGCTGGTCAACGATCCGGCATTGGCGGCGTATGTCGATACGGTTGTCGGTGCGACACGTGCCACACCGATACAAGCGGTCAACTGGGTGTTATCAGAGTTATTAGGTAAATTGAACAAAATGGGTGTGGGCATCGCATCTAGTGCAGTCGCACCAGAGCAATTGGCGACCCTGTTGGATAGACAGGTCGAGGG
>CAZROX010000080.1:0-7597 GCA_964601845.1 uncultured Halothiobacillaceae bacterium | reverse complement strand
CAATGTAACTTCGACAGGGCTGGCATTTGCTGGCCCTGTTTCGTTTTGTCTGTCTATCTATTTCCAACAACTACCCGCAATTGTGTTGCGCATGTGCCAACAGCGCACCAGCACAGACAAAACGCTAACTGCCACCAAATACCCGCACACTGAGTGCGCGACTGGATGGAAAATACGCATGCAGATAACTTGCCAACACAGCCCCCTGCCGATAGAGCGGCTCGCCCGGGCGCTCATCGCGCGGATCGCAACGCTGGGCGTGCGCAATGGGTGTCATCTGCGTGGTAATTTCCGAGTGATGGAATGTATGGCCGCGCCAACTGTGGCCAAACATCGGCATCTCCTGCATACCCAGACCCGTTAATTTAGATCGCAAAACGCCCTGCCCGGGCAACACACCGGCCATCTCCACACACGCCCCCCCATAGCACAGCGACTCCAACAGATACAACATGCCCCCGCACTCGGCATAGATGCCGCGCCCCGAGTCGGCAAATTGCCGCACCGCCGCGCGCATCGCCCGATTCTCCCCCAACTGTTTTAGATACAACTCGGGGTAACCGCCGGGCAGATACAGGCTGTCGGCCTGGGGGATAACCTCATCGACCAGCGGCGAAAAATAGCACAAGCTGGCGCCCAGCTCCTCCAAAAAATGCAGATTGGCCGGATAGATAAACGAGAAAGCCGCATCGCGCGCAACGGCAATGCGCACCTTGGCCAGCGGTGCAACCGATGTAGCCGCCACCAAGGGCGGGGCATTTAGCGCCAGCTCTGGCAAGGCTGTGGCAATGGGCAAGCGGCCTAACTGCTCGCCCAGCCGATCGAGCCGCGTTCGTATATCGGCAATCTCCTGCGCCTGTACTAGCCCCAGATGTCGGCGGGGCAGTGCTGCCATAGAGTCGCGATAGAGCGCCCCGAGCCAAGGGGTCTTATCGGCCAGGGCGCCGCGCAACAATTGCTCGTGCCGCGCGCTGGCCACGCGATTGGCCAGCACCCCGTGCCAGCGCAATCCGGTGCGATAGGTTTGCATGCCGTGTACCAGCATGGCAAAACTCTCTGCCATCGAACTGGCATCGATTACCCCAATTAGCGCTATGCCCAGCTCGGCGGCCAAATCGGCGTTGCTGGGGTTGCCATCGAACAGCCCCATGACACCCTCGATGAGTATCAGATCGGCACAGGTGGACGCCTCGTACAATCGTGCGCGTATCTCATCCATGCCACACATCCAACCATCGAGCGAGTAGACCACCTGATCGCTGGCAACCTGTAGAATCATCGGGTCGAGAAAGTCTGGTCCGGTTTTAAAAACACGCACACGCAAGCCACGCGCTCTATGATAATGTGCAAGCCCCGCTGTAATGGATGTCTTGCCGTGGCCAGAGGCGGGCGAGACAATCATTAGCGTGGGGCACAGGGTCGATGGTCGATCGGGCATCCGCGCATTTTACAGCCACAGCATTCACAAAGGCGCGCAAGGCAACATAAAAGGATACAGCTGTATGAAAGTCTATTTTATTGGTGCAGGCCCAGGCGCTGCCGACCTGATTACCCTGCGCGGACAGCGGCGGCTCTTGGCCTGCCCGCTGGTGCTCTATGCCGGCTCTTTGGTGCCCGCTGAGTTGCTGGCCGAAACCAGCGAGGCGCAGACCTGCATCAACACCGCCGAGCTGCATTTCGATCAGGTCATGGCGCACATGACAGATGCACATGCGCGCGGGTGCGATGTGGCGCGCGTGCACTCGGGGGACCCGAGCATCTACGGGGCCATTGGCGAGCAGATAGAAACCTTGGAGCGGCTGGGCATCGAGTATGAGATTGTGCCGGGGGTCACCGCCACCTCGGCATCTGCCGCCGTGCTCGGCAGCGAGCTGACACTGCCCAATATCTCACAAACCGTGATCTACACCCGCTATGCGGGCAAGACCAGCATGCCCGATGGCGAGTCGCTGGAGTCGCTGGCCGTGCATGGGGCGACCCTGGCCATTCATCTCGGTGTGCCGCGCATTCACAAAATTGTCGATATCTTAAGGCCACACTACGGGGGCGACTGCCCGGTGGCCGTCTGCTATCGTACCTCTTGGCCAGATGAGGATCGCGTTATCGGCACGCTCGATGACATAGTGGCAAAAGTACGCGCCAAGCGCTTTAGCCGCACCACCTTGATTTTGGTGGGGCGGGTGTTACAACCGGAGATCATCGCCCGATCTTTCTTGTACCGAGAGGATAAGGCCCACGTCTATCGCCCCAAAGGGCGCCCCGACCATCAGCCCAGCACACTGCACACACAAGGAGTACCTCCCCATGCATGAGAGTCTTATCATCACCATCATCGCCCAGGATCGACCGAACCTAGTACACCAAGTCTCAGCCGTGATTCGGGCGCACGATGGCAACTGGAGCGAGAGCCGCATGGCGCATCTGGCCGGTCACTTCACCGGCATACTCTTGGCACAGGTGCCCAAGGGGCAGACCGATGCCCTGCGCAGCGCACTCGATGCCATGAGCGCGGATGGCATTATGGTATCGGTGGTCAGCTCTACCAGCGCGCCAAAAACAGAGCGCCTACCGCTAGAGATTGAGATGATGTGCAACGATCGACCCGGCATTGTGCAAGATGTATTTACCATTTTGGGCCAACACAAGATCAACGTCGAAGAGCTGAGCACCGCAATTAGCCATGCGCCTATGTCCGGCCATATGCTGTTCACCGGCAAGGCCAAGCTCAGTGCCCCACAGGGTACCGACCTGAGCGCGCTGCGCGATTCCCTAGAGTCGCTGTCGCAAGATTTAATGCTAGAGCTACGGATTCTCCATCAGCTACAAACTTGAGCCTGTGCTGTTTAACTGCTTATTCAGCCAAGTGTGCACCTGCGCGATGCAGGCCGCCTGCTTGATAGAAAACAGGCCAACCTGTGCATTGATCTGTGCCTGACTCAATTCTTTTTCAACGCTACGCAATACCAGCGCCGCCGCGCTGCGGCTGAGTTTGTCTGCCTTGGTGAGCGCACAGTACAGATTCAGCTCGGTGCTGTGCACCCAGTTGACCAGTTGCCAGTCGCTGTCGGTGAGCGGGTGGCGCGAATCCATCAGCAACACCAGACCGCGCAGCGGTTGGCGGCTCGATAGATACTGCTGAATTAGCTCCTGCCACTGCAAGCGCGTACTCTGGGGCACCGATGCGTAACCGTAGCCCGGCAGATCGACCAGATAGCGATCTTTTGGCAGGGTAAAGTAGTGCAACAACTGGGTGCGGCCCGGCTTTTTGCTCACGCGCGCCAGGCTTTTTCTGTGGCAGATGGCATTGATGGCGCTCGATTTGCCCGCGTTTGAGCGCCCGACAAAAGCGATCTCCGCCACGCTGTTTTGGGGGCACTGGGACACCTTAGCCGCAGCGCAAGCGTACTCGACTTGTCTATACATTTATTCAAATCCCAACTGCATCTGATCGCCCTGCGCGGGCGGTACGCAAAATTGTGTGTGATCGAGGTCGGCCCGATAGCGCACCAAGTCACAGCGCTTGCACGCCAGTGCAAAGCGTTGGGCAATCATACTGGCAAACTGACCGCAGCCGCGCATGCGATGGCCAAAGCGCGAATCGGTATTTTTGTCGCCACCGCGTGTATCCTGCACCCGCTTCATGACGTGCGCCGCCTTGAGGGGAAAGTGCGCTTCGAGCCATTGTTGGAATAGGTGATCTACCTCGCGCGGCAAGCGTAGCAGCACGTAGTTGGCCGCGCGCGCACCGGCATCGGCACAGGCGGCCAGTATCTGCTCCAGCTCTGGGTCGGTCAGTATTGGGATGATCGGCGCCACCAACACGGTGGTGGGTATGCCGGCATCGCTCAGCGCCTGCACCGTGCGCAGGCGCCGCGTGGGCGCGGCGGCACGTGGCTCTAGGGTGCGCGCAATGCTGTGATCGAGCGTGGTGATGCTGATGCACACAGAGACCAATCGGCGCTGTGCCAGCTGCGTCAAAATATCGAGGTCGCGCTCTACGAGCGATGACTTGGTCACCAGACACACCGGGTGCGAAAAATCGGACAACACCTGTAACAGTGCGCGCGTGATGCCCAGCTTGCGCTCGATGGGTTGGTAGCAATCTGTGTTCATGCCCAGCGCGATGGGCTGGCAGCGATACCCGCGCGCGCAGAGGGCGCGGCGCAAGAGTGCGGGCGCATCGGGCTTGCTAAAGAGTTGCGTCTCAAAATCTAGCCCGGGCGATAAGCCGAGGTAGGCATGGCTCGGGCGCGCATAGCAGTAGATGCAACCGTGCTCACAACCGCGATAGGGATTGACCGAGCGATCGAACGACAGATCGGGCGAGCGGTTGTAGGTCAGCACACTGCGGGATGCATCGCGGTGCACCTCTGTGCGCAGTGCAGCGGGTGCCGTCTCCCCCCAACCATCGTCAAACGGGGTGTGCTGTGTTGGATCGTAGCGCGAGCCGATGTTGTCGCTGGCGCCGCGCCCTTTTATCGGGGCTGGGGTGCTCACCGATCCCCCATCAACCCGACACCAGCGCCTGGCACTCCGCATCGCTCAGGGGGCGCGCCTCGTCGATTATCAGCACCGGGATATCGTCGCGTATCGGGTACGCCAGGGCACTCTCTTGGCACCACAGCTCATCGCCGCGCTGTACCAGTTTGGCGTGCGAGCGGGGGCACACGCACAGTTGTAGCAGCTTTTTATCTAACATGGTTATACTCCATCAAACATCTCATCTGGCGAACACTCAGACGGCCCGAGATGATCAACGACACTATACTAACATCATGACAATATTGAACTCTATTCCGGCGCTCATTATCGGTCTACTGCTAGGCGCGGGGGCGTGCTGGTATTTTCTGCGCGGGCAAATTGCCAAGTACCACGAGGGGCGCCAGGCGCACATGCAACAACAGCTCAGCGATCAGCACGAGAAGATAACCCGCTACGAGCAAAGCCATATCGACTCACAACGCGAGCTTGCCAGACTAGAGGAGCGCATCGCAGCCGAGACGCGCACGCGCACCCAACTACCCGCCGAATTCAAAGCGCTGGCCCAACAGCTGCTCGATGCCCAGAGCAAGCAGTTTGCCGGCGACAGCAGCACCCACCTAGGCAAACTACTCGACCCGCTCAACAGCCAGCTCGACGCTTTCAAAAAACAGATCGAAGCCTATCGAGAGAAAGAGATTGTTGCCAACACCCAACTGAGCGCCGAGCTAAAAAACCTGCGCACGCTCAACGAGCGCCTGAGCCAAGATGCACTCAACCTCACCAACGCCCTCAAGGGCGAGAACAAAACCCAAGGCAACTGGGGCGAGATGGTATTGGAGCGCATCTTAGAGGATGCCGGCCTGCGCGAGGGGCACGAGTTCGATCGCCAAGTACAACTAACCGACGACGAGGGCAAAAGACAGATCCCCGACGTGATACTGCACCTGCCCAATCAGGGCGATCTTGTGATAGATGCCAAGGTGTCCCTGAGCGCCTACGAGGCCGCCATGACGGCAGAGAACGACACCAGCGCCTATCGGGCCGCCCGACAACAGCACGTGCAGTCCATTCACCAGCACATCAAATCGCTCAGTGGCAAATCCTACGCCCATCTTAAAATGTTGCACAGCCCAGATTTTGTTCTGCTATTTGTGCCGATTGAATCCGCGCTGAGCCTCGCGTTACGCGCCGACCCCACACTACAGGAGAGCGCGTTTGATCGGGGCATTATTTTGGTCAGCCCGACCACCCTCATGCTGGCCTGCCGCATTGTCAAAAATATCTGGCGCAGCGAGGCCCAGAACGAGAATGCGCAGGAGATCGCAAAACAGGCCGGCGACATGCTGGACAAACTCAGTGGCTTTACCCACGATTTGGAAAACATCGGCAAGCATATCGCCGGCACCCAAAAAGCCTACGACCAGGCGCAGACCAAAATATCGGGCAGAGGCGGGCTGCTCAGCCGTGCCGAAAAAATACAACAACTGGGCATCAAGGGCAAAAAAACTTTGCCCACCATGCAGCCACAGGCATACAATACCAATCAGCTAACAGACGAGTCCGAAACACCTTAGGCACATCACATTCATGGCACACCGAATCGAGACAGACGCAATCCGCACCGGGCACAGGCGCACCCAAGAGGGCGAGCACAGCGAGCCTATCTTTGCCACCTCAAGCTTTGTCTTCAAAAGCGCAGCCCAGGCGGCGGCGCGATTTTCTAATCAGGAGCCTGGCAATATCTACGGTCGCTTTACCAACCCAACCGTGCAGACCTTCGAGCGGCGGCTGGCAAAAATGGAGGGCGCCGAATCCTGTGTCGCCACCGCCTCTGGCATGGGTGCGATCAGCGCCGTGTTGTTTGGGCTGCTGCAACAGGGCGATCAAGTGCTCGCAGCCGATACCCTGTTTGGCTCCACGGCCACTTTGCTAGAGAAATACGTGCGCCCCTTTGGGGTCGCGGTCGATTTTATCCCCACCACAGATTTGACTGCTTGGGCGGGCGCGATAAGCGATAAGACCAAACTATTAATCGTCGAGTCGCCGACCAACCCCACAACACAACTGGTCGATATACGCGCACTGGCCGAGATCGCCCATCGGCACGGGGCGCTGTTGGTGGTGGATAACGCGTTTTGCACACCGGTGCTCCAGCGCCCGATAGAGATGGGCGCAGATATCGTGGTGCACACGGCCACCAAGTATATCGACGGCCAGGGTCGCTGCCTCGGCGGGGCGGTGCTCGGGGCGGCGGAGATACTCGACGACAGAATCTTTGGCTTTTTGCGCTCGGGCGGCATCTGCATGAGCCCGTTTAATGCCTGGGTATTTCTCAAGGGGCTAGAGACCCTGCCGCTGAGAATGCGCGCCCACTGCGAGAGCGCGGGGGTACTGGCAAACTGGCTAGGCCAACAACCGCAAGTGCAAGCCATCTACTACCCGGGGCTTGCAACCCACCCGCAACACGCGCTGGCACAATCGCAACAAAGTGGCTTTGGTGGCATCGTCTCCTTCGATATGCAAGGGGGTCAGCCGGCGGCTTGGGCGCTCATCGACTCGCTGAAGCTGTGCTCCATCACCGGTAATCTGGGCGATACCAAAAGCACGATCACGCACCCGGCCACCACCACCCACGGGCGCTGGAGCCCTGAGCAAAGACAAGCGGCGGGCATTGGCGATCAGTTGGTGCGCATCTCGGTTGGCCTAGAGCACATCGACGATATCATCGACGATCTATCCTGCGCCCTAGCGAACATACCCACCCCCTAGCGTTTGCCGCCAACACGCACGCCACAAACAAGATGCCGGTTGAAAAAGAACTTTTAAGCAGCTTTGCCGAGCGCGCCTATTTCGATTATGCGATGTACGTCATCCTGGATCGCGCCCTGCCGCACATCGGCGATGGGCTAAAGCCGGTGCAGCGCAGAATTATCTACGCCATGTCGGAGCTGAATTTATCGCACCAGTCCAAACATAAAAAATCCGCGCGCACCGTCGGCGACGTGCTGGGCAAGTTTCACCCGCACGGCGATTCGGCCTGCTACGAGGCCATGGTGTTGATGGCCCAAAGCTTCTCCAGCCGCTACCCACTGATCGACGGCCAGGGCAACTGGGG
>CAZROX010000079.1:0-7718 GCA_964601845.1 uncultured Halothiobacillaceae bacterium | reverse complement strand
ATTGCATCCGTCTACTAAAGACATGGTGGTTGGCAGTATCGTTGAATGGTCACCTCAAAATGAACGGCAAATAAAGGCAATATCAAAGGCAGTTGCTACCGAGGCGAAAGAGAATAAGTCTTCTAAAAAACGCACAGCCGCTGATAAAAGTAAATTGCGCCCTTATCATAGCGTGCCTATTTCTGTGAGTTTAGACGCGTACTGATGAGTCTGTACGGTGAGACTGTATATGGCTTTGTCTATCTGCTTGCGTCAAACATAGGCTATCAGTTGCTGGTTAAACAACCCTATAGCTTAAGTGCAACGCACCCAGCCTAATTAAAGCATAGCCTGCTGATTCAATGCGGGTTAACTACTAGACAATCCTCACCCCACCGCCCCCATCCAATTCCCATAAATACACTCAGCATGCCCCTGCATCTGCACCATATTCTCAGCACAAGCATGGCGCAGCCCATCCACCGCATCAGCACCCAGCGCCTGAATCAACGCATCCCGATAGGCGGGAATCGCCATCCAGTTATCCACGGTATCCTGCTCAATCTCTAAGTGAAATTGCACCGAATAGGCATGCTTGCCCCACTGCATGGCCTCGATGGCGCAGCTTGGCGAGTCGGCCAGGCACAGGGCGCCTGCGGGCAATTGGGTAACCTCGGCGCTGTGCCATTGTAGGCAGGGCAGGGTTTTTGGTAGGCGATCGAGCAGGGCGCAGTCGATGCCGTATTGGGTTGCATAGACATCCAGCAGGCCAATTTCTGGCACCACGGCAGGGCCAACCCGTCCGCCGAGCGCCTCGGCCAGTAACTGATGGCCGAGACAAAAGCCAAAGTAGGGCAGCTGGTGCTCGACTACCGCTTGGTGGATAAACGCTTTTTCGGCAGCTAGCCATGGGTGGCTGTCGGTCTGCCAGACATCCATCGGCCCGCCCATAACCCACAGGCCATCTATGCCGTTGAGTGTGTCGGGTAGCGGCTCGTTTTGGTCGAGTTGTACTGTGGTGAGCGTGTGGCCATCCGCCTGTAAAAACTGGCGAAAGATGCCCGGGTGCTCTGCGGGGTGGTGTTGTAGGACAAGTAGGTTCATGGACAGACTCTAACGCCTAGCGATGCGCTGCGCAACAGTGCGACTGGTTCGGCGATGGATGGGCGTATGCTCGCTGTATCGACACAGCGGGGCGATACCCAAGCAATCAATACCACATATCGGCTTTGCTGGCTTTTTGTTTGGCGATAAATTCCCGCAGGGCTTCATCCACTGCATCGTCTATCGGCGGGGGCTCGTAGGTTTGTAGCAGGTGCTGCCATCGGGTGTAGGCGCGCTGGCGCATGTCGGTGGAGCCGCGCTCCTCCCAGCTCTCCACGTTTTCGCTATCGCTCAGATCGGAGATGTGCAGGGCGCTCTTGTAGTGGCGCATGGTGTGGCCGCAATCTAAAAAGTGCCCGCCGGCTTTTACCTCGGTGTAGGCATCTTGGGCCATCGCCTCCTCGCTGTAATCCAAACCCTTGAGCAGCTTTTGGTACATGCTCAGCCGATCGGCATCCATCATCAGTTTTTCGTAGCCGGTGCACAGGCCACCCTCTAGCCAGCCGGCGGCGTGCAGCACAAAGTTGGCACCGGCGAGCATGGTGGAGTGCATAGAGTCGGCACTCTCGTAGGCCGCTTGGGCATCCTCAATTTTGGAGGCGGTGAGCGAGCCGCCGCAGCGCAAGGGCAGGCCGAGCCTGCGCGCCAACTGGGCGACCACATAGTTGCTGAGCACAGCCTCTGGCATGCCAAAAGTCGGTGCGCCGGACTTGAGCGAGATAGCCGAGAGAAAATTGCCCAATACAAAGGGTGCACCGGCGCACACGCTCTGGCTGTAGGCGCACACCATCATCGCCTCGACGATGGCCTGCACGATGGATGCCGCTGTGCTCAAGGGCCCCATCGCGCCCGAGAGGATAAACGGCACCACCACCACGCCCTGATGGGCGCCGCAGTAGGTGGCGATGGCTTCGGTCACCACCTTGTCCACCAACAGTGGCGAGTTGGTGTTGACATTGCCCATGATGACGCAGTTTTGCTCGCAGTATTCTTTGCCGAATAGGATTTGTGCCATGGCCAGGCAGTCCTCGGCGCGATCTTTAGTGGTCACGGCGCCCAAAAAAGGTTTGTCGGAGTAGCGCATGTGGGTGTACAGCATGTCCAGATGTCGCTTGTTGACGGGGATATCGCACGGCTCGCAGGTGACAAAGCCACTGTGGTGCAAGCTATCGCAGCGGTAGACTAGCTTCACCAAATCCGCAAAAGCGGCCATATCGCCGTAGCGTCTGCCGCCGACCAGATCGCGCACAAAAGGCGGGCCATACACGGGCGCAAACACCTGATTCTCACCACCGATGCGCACAGATTTTGCGCGGTTGCGCGCTTGTTGGGTAAAGGTGCGCGGCGCTTTTTTGCAGAGCGCGCGTATGAGTGCTGCATCGGCGCGCACATTGGTGCCGGTGACCTTTGCCCCGGCGGCTTTCCATATTTCCAGCGCTTGGGGGTCGTCGCAAAAATCGACCCCGATGTTCTCCAGCATCCAATCTACTTGGCGCTCTAGGCGCTCCAGGGCTTCGGTATTCAGCGGGTCAAAAAACGGTAGCGAGCGGACGATATAGGGTGTGGCGGGGAGGGTGGGGCTTGGTGCGGTTGTGGGGCGGCGTCTTTTGTTGGTGCGGCTCATGGGGGCTATCTCCTCGTTAAGTGCCGCAAAAAGTTTGCAGCACCCGCTCTGGCGCGCTTGCGGGTCTTGCGTATTCTAAGTTGTGCGGTTGATCTAGATAGGGCTGTTGCAGCACCTGTATCAGCTTTTCCATCGGTGCAAAATCCGACACCAAGGCCGCCGCGATGGCTTGTTCGACGCGGTGATTGCGCGCAATAAATAACGGATTGCACAATTGCATCTGGCGGTAGATGGCCACCGGCGCTCTGGGCTCTTGCTGTAGGCGTTGTCGCCACTGAGCGTGCCACGTTTGCCAGTCGCTGTCATCGGTGCGCAGGGCGCTGTATTGCAGCAGTTGTGGGTGGTGCCAATCTGGGTCTAGCGTGTGCGCGAGGTAGCGAAAAGCGGTGGTGTAGTCCGCCGCTTGCCGCTGGAGGCAGTCCAGCCAAGCGGCAATCAAGGCCTCATCCTCCGGCTGCTCGGTCAGCAGGCCAAGTTTTGCCCGCATGCCCTTGAGCCACAGGGCTTGCGATTGTGCGGCGTAGTCCTGCACGATCTCGTCGGCCATCGCCTGGCCTTGTGTTGGGTCGGGGTCGATCAGTGGGCTGAGGCAGTGGGCCAGCAGCGACAGATTCCATTGGCCAAGGGCGCGCTGATTGCCGTAGGCATAGCGCCCTTGGTGGTCGATCGAGCTTAGCTTGGTCGCGGGGTCGTAGGACTCCATAAACGCGCAGGGGCCGTAGTCGATGGTCTCGCCGACAATCGAGCTGTTGTCTGTGTTCATCACGCCGTGGATAAAGCCGATGTGCAGCCACTGGGCGATCAGGGCCGCCTGCCGCTGGCCCACTTGCGCCAAGAGGGCGAGATAGCGGTTGTCGGCCTCGGCGCAGATGGGGTAGTACTGGGCGATGATGTGATCGGCTAGCGTGCGCAAGCCCGCTAGGTCGCCGCGGGCAAAAAAGTATTCAAACGTGCCAACGCGCGCATGGCTTTTGGCAACGCGGGCCAGGACGGCACCGGGCAGGGCGCCTTGGCGAAACACCGGCTCGCCGGTGGTGGCGATGGCCAGCGCGCGGGTGGTCGGCACCCCCAGCGTGTGCATGGCCTCGCTCAGCACGTACTCGCGCACCACAGCCCCCAGGGGGGCGCGCCCATCGCCTGCGCGCGAAAAGGGCGTTTTGCCAGCGCCTTTTAATTGGAGATCGTAGCGGGTGCCCTGGGTGTCGATCACCTCGCCGAGCAGCAGCGCGCGCCCATCGCCGAGCTGGGGCACAAAGTGCCCAAACTGATGGCCCGCATAAGCTTGCGCTATCGGCTCTGCCCCCTGTGGCAGCAGGTTGCCGGCAAACACCTGTGCCAGCACGTCGGTTGCGATAGTGGATGCTATGCCAAGCTGTACCGCCAGTGGGCGATTGAAGGCCACCAACTGTGGGTTGGCGACCGGTGTCGGTGCGAGCTTGGCATAAAACTCCGCGGGCAATTGTGCGTAGCTGTTGTCAAAGACGATACCCAGTGGTGTCGTGTTCATCGCGTAACCTCAGCTCAGATGTGGTGGCGCTTGGGTACAAAAATAGGGTGCTTGCACACGGGCCGAGCGCGGCTGTTTCCGTGCTCGGCCTGTCGAGCGGCCGATCAGGTGCGCGCGCCCTCGGAGCTGCGCATCGGCATGGCGGGTATTGCATCGAACTCAATATGCTCTGCACCGTGATAGACCAAAAAATGCTTGCCCTTGGCGCGCGCGATGAGTGTTACCCCCAGCTCCTGCGCCAACTCCAACCCCATGTTGGTGATGCCAGAGCGCGACAGCAGCGCCGGTATGCCCATCAGCGCCGCCTTCATGACAATCTCCGATGTCAGACGCCCGGTGCTGTAGAACAGTTTGCCCGCGCCCTGGATATCGTCGAGCCACATTTTGCCCGAGATGGCATCGGCGGCGTTGTGGCGCCCGACATCCTCGATGTGTATCAGTAGCCGATCGCCATCGCACAGGGCGCAGCCGTGTACCGAGCCTGCCTGCCGATAGATCAGATTTTGTACACCCGCGTTCTGGATGAGTTGGTAGAGCTCGGACTGCTTTAGTTTCGGGGGGGTTAGATCCAGCGTGTAGAGTCGATCGAGGGTGCAGCTAAAGATGGTACCCTGGCCGCAGCCGCTGGTGACGATGCGTTTTTTTAGCTTTTCTTTCCACTCCTGTGCCGTGCGCTTGACTCGGGTGCTCACCTCTACCAGCTCGCGCTCCCAGTCGACCTGCACCGATTGGATATCTGTGATCTGATCGAACAAGCCCTGGTTTCGGATATAGCCGAGGGTGAGCAACTCGGGGCACGTGCCGAGTGTCATGAGTGTCACCAATTCGTGCCCATCTATTTTTATGGTGAGCGGCACCTCGCCGGGCACGTGTTTTTCTATCAGCTGATTAAACTGATTGTGCACGCGCACACCGTAGGTGGCACTGAGGCCGGCATCGCTCAGCAGGGGGCGCTTGGAGGGGGTGTTGGTCACAGAGTTGGTTATGGCTGCTCTCACTGGGATATGATTGTACTCGTGTACATCATAATTTGCATGTGGAATTTTTTGAGGGCGATGATTTGATAGAGAGAGATGCCGCAGGCGATCTGGCGTTACTGGTCTGTTTAGATGGCGATGCCGACTCGATGCGGGAGTTCTCCGATCTGGTGGCCGCCGCCGGAATGCAGTCTTTGTATTCTATTGTGGGCACCCTGCGCCTGGTCGATGCCAAATTTTATATCGGCAAGGGCAAGGTGGCCGAGCTGCACGAGGCAGTCGAGCTGTACAAGCCACAGGTCGTGGTCTTTAACCATTTTTTGACCCCCTCGCAGGAGCGCAACCTAGAGCGCGAACTCCACTGCCGCGTGCTCGATCGCACCGGGTTGATTTTGCAAATTTTTTCTAGGCGCGCGCGCTCGTTTGAGGGGCGGCTACAGGTCGAGCTGGCCCAGCTAAAGTATTTTTCGACGCGGCTTGTGCGCGGCTGGACCCACCTTGAGCGCCAGCGCGGCGGCATTGGGCTGCGTGGCGGTGCCGGTGAGACACAGCTCGAATCCGATCAGCGCATGCTCGCCCAGCGCATTCGGCGTGTCGATGAGAAGCTGGTGCAGGTGCGCAAGCGCCGCAGACAAAATATGCACGCGCGCCGCAAGGCGAATCTGCCCACGGTGGCGCTGGTCGGCTACACCAATGCGGGCAAGTCCACCCTGTTTAATTGCTTGACCTCGGCCGAGGTCGGCGTGGCCAATCAGCTGTTTAGCACGCTCGATACCACCCTGCGCAGGCTGGACTTGCCCTATGGCAGCAGCGCCATCATCTCCGATACCGTCGGCTTTATCCGCGACTTACCGCACGAGCTGATCGCCGCCTTTCACTCCACCTTGGCCGAGGTGTGCGATGCGGATTTGTTGCTGCATGTCACCGATGCCTCTAGTATCCATATGAACGATCAAATCGAGTCGGTCAATCAAGTGCTGCACGATATCGGCGCCGATACAGTGCCGCATATACTGGTGATGAATAAGATCGATCAAACGCCGATGAGCGCGGGGGTCGCCGTGCCGGATGCAGAAGCGCCACGGGTGCATATTTCAGCGGCCACCGGCGAGGGAGTGGCGGATTTAATCGAGCAAATTGGTGTAGGCTTGCGCGCCGGGGCGGTGAGTGCGCAGCTGCACCTGCCCCCGAGCATGGCACGTTTGCGCTACAATCTTTACGAGCTTAAGGCGGTGGTGAACGAGTTGCCGCACGATGATGGTTCATCCACCTTGGAGATTCGTATGGCGCGCGATCGCTTGCAGCAGTTGATCAGGTGGTACCCAGAAATAGAACCCCAGCTGGGTGAGTTGCACATAACAGAGACACAGGATTAACCCGCGCGCACGATGTGATAGCGTATCCCTAGCCAATTTGGAACTGTGTGACTCGACATGAACCGGAATAGCCAGATCGATTTTCGTAGTGATACGGTGACGCAGCCTTGCGATGCGATGCGCCGTGCCATGTACGATGCGCCCCTGGGCGATGATGTCTACGGCGATGATCCAACCGTCAATCGCCTAGAGGCCACTGCCGCCGAGTTGCTGGGCACACAGGCCGCGCTGTTTTGCTCATCTGGCACCCAGACCAATCTACTGGCGTTGATGTCGCACTGCGCGCGCGGCGACGAATACATTGCCGGTATCGACTCGCACGTCTACAAGTACGAGGGCGGCGGGGCGGCGGTGCTCGGCAGCATCCAACCCCAGCCAATCGCGATGTCGGCGGATGGCAGCTTGGATCTGGCACAGGTCGGCGCTTGCATTAAACCCGACGACTTTCACTTTGCCCGCACGCGCCTGCTCTGTTTGGAGAATACCTATGCGGGGCGGGTGATCGGGCAAGATTACATTGCCCGTGCGCGCGCACTAGCCGATCAGCACGGCTTGGCACTGCACCTCGACGGTGCGCGCCTGCCCAATGCAGCGATTGCCCAGGGCATTGCACCAGCGGCCATCAGCCAGCCTTTTGATTCGATCTCCCTCTGCCTGTCCAAAGGGCTAGGGGCGCCGGTTGGGTCCGTGCTGTGCGCCAGCGAGGCAATCATTGCCCGTGCACGCCGCCTGCGCAAGATGCTCGGTGGCGGCATGCGCCAGGCAGGGGTTTTGGCAGCGGCGGGTCTCTATGCACTGGAGCACAACATCGCACGCTTGCAACAAGACCATGACAATGCGGCGTATTTTGCCCAACTGATCCAAGATGATTTGCAAGCCGCATCCGCCGATGCCGTGCGTGTGCAATCCGTGCAGACCAATATGGTATTTGTGATGGTAGATATGCGCTGTTTCGAGGCGTTGCGTGCCCATCTGGCGCGCGGAGGCGTGTTGTTGCCTGCTGACCGTAGTTGTTACACACACGATAGTCGGGACTACGCGCTGTTGCGCCTGGTGTTGCACCTTGACATCGAGCGTGCCGATATCGTGAAAACGATCGACCTAATGCACCAGTACTTCCAAGCGCAATGAGTAGCTGGACACGCTCTTTC
>CAZROX010000078.1:5548-7815 GCA_964601845.1 uncultured Halothiobacillaceae bacterium | reverse complement strand
GATACTCTATGGGAGCTGAAGTTGCAGAATTTGAAAAAAAATTCGCTGCATTTGTTGGGTCGAAGTTTTCCGTAATGGTAAATTCAGGCTCATCTGCCAACTTATTAATGACAGGCGCACTAGCCTACACGAAAGACAACGATCTTAAGCTGAGAGCAGGTGATGAGATAATCGTGCCAGCAGTCAGCTGGTCCACTACTTATTATCCACTCAATCAATATGGATTACACCTTAAGTTCGTTGATATCGACCGAGAGACACTTAACTACGACTTGGCTGCACTTTCTGATGCAGTGACAGATAGAACGCGCGCAATAATGGTCGTTAACCTTCTTGGGAACCCTAACGATTTTAATAAAATTAATCAGATTATCGCAGATCGCAACATAGTCGTGATCGAGGATAACTGCGAATCTATGGGCGCGACCTTCAATCAGCAACAAGCTGGTACTTTTGGCGTCATGGGAACATACTCTAGTTTTTTCTCCCATCACATTTCAACTATGGAAGGTGGTGTCGTAGTCACTGACAATGAAGAGCTCTACCATATTATGCTTGCGCTACGCGCCCATGGGTGGACGCGGAATCTTCCCAAGTTCAATCACGTCACGGGTGAAAAGTCAGATGATCCTTTTGAAGAAAGCTTCCGTTTCGTACTACCAGGCTACAACTTGCGTCCTTTAGAAATGTCTGGCGCTCTGGGAATAGAGCAGCTTGCCAAATTGCCGGAGTTAATTGCGGGCCGTAGAGCCAATGGGAAATTTTTTCAAGAACGCCTATCAAATCACCCTAAGTTCATGATTCAAAAGGAAACTGGAGAATCGAGCTGGTTTGGATTTTCGTTAGTTCTACGCCCTGAAGCTGGGATAAAACGTCCTGATTTTGTGAAAGCGCTTTCACATACTGGCTTTGAATGCCGGCCTATCGTCTCTGGTAACTTTGCCAAAAATGAAGTGATGAAATACTTCGACTACTCAATCCATCAAGAGCTTAAAAATGCCGAATACATTGACCAAAATGGCCTATTTATCGGCAACCATCACTACGGCATTGCAGCGGCTATTAAAGCGCTTGAAGGGATTTGATAGTGGCAAGTGTATAGGCCGGTGGAGCAGGTGCCAGGTTTTGGCCGCTAGCACGTCAATAGTTATCCCAAGCAGTTCACTACACTTTTGGGCGATAGCACGTTATTTCAACGTAGTGCAATGCGCTTCACAACACCAGAGCGTGTTCAATTTGAAGCGCCCATTACCGTTACTCCTGCTGACTTTCGCCTGATAGTCACAGAACAGTTGCAGCGTGTCGGCATTGACCTTGGCGCAATTTCAATCGACCCTGAAGAGAAAAATATGGCTCCTGCTGTTGCAATAGCTTAGAGATTTCATGGCAGCTTATGGTATAGTGCGACCCACTCCCCCTCGGCTCGATTTTATTGCTACAACAGGTAAGCACTCTCATGGCTATTAAACGCGTTATTACAATTTTCGCTCTCATTTTTGCCGTATCGGTATCGGGCTGCATGCCCAACCGGTCGGTGAGTGATCAGAGCACTTCGGGCGAGACCGCCTCCGATGCGCTGATTACACTTGCCACCACCGGCAACCCAGATGAATTGCACAAAGAGCTCGGTGGCGAGGTTATCTCATCGGCAGATTTGCAAGAAAAAGTCGGCTCGCTGCTCAAGCTAGACAAAGACGAGCATCTGGCTCCAAAAGCACTGGTGACACCAGATGGCGAGATCTATGCCATGGTCGCACCGACCATTACCCAAGATAACTTCATCATGATGGATAAGAAGGGTAATATCATGCGGATGGACGTCGGCTATACAGAGAAAACCTACGTGCCGTTTCTGGTGCAAAGACTCACCGACTTGCCGGTTGAAGTATCTGGCATTGCATCGGCTGCATTGATTAAACTTGCCACCACCGGCAACCCAGATGACTTGCATGAAGAGCTCGGCGGCGAGATTATCTCATCGGCAGATTTACAGACCCAAGCCGGCCACTTGCTCGACCTAGAGCAAAACGAGCATCTTGCACCTAAGGCGCTGGTCACCCCAGATGGGAATACCTACGCGATGGTCGCCCCCACTATCACCCAAGACAACTTCATGCTGCTCGATGCAGATGGCAATCTGATGCGGATGGATGTGGGTGCAACCGAGGGGAATCACATACCTTTCGTCGTGCTGACCATCGTCGAAGATGGTGGCACCGCTTGGTACGTTGAGTTTTGGTACTGGTTGACTTCCAAGTTTTAAAGTC
>CAZROX010000078.1:0-5448 GCA_964601845.1 uncultured Halothiobacillaceae bacterium | reverse complement strand
TCTCACTAGTCTGTCGGTGCTTATCCTCATGTTATCGAGGGTGGGCACTGGCATACATTGTCCAATCCGCATCTACATCCTTGCAAAAAACTCGCGCCATTGGATTCGTCTCTAAGTATCCACACCACCTCAGTTGACACCCCACAAATCTGTTAGGCTGTCAGCCAGTTTATGCGCCGACTTTGCGATACGCTCTCCGACCTGTATTTAGCCGCTTTTTTTGGAAATAATTCTTTATGTCCTCCCACTCACCTAGCACCCTAGCCCTGCTGTTATGCAGCGTGTTTATCGCCGCTTGTACCTCTTTCGATGCAGGGCAACTGGCCGTCTCTTCAAAGTTTGAGCCGATACCGAGCAGTTTTAAACATGTGTGGGACAAGGAGACCCATCCGTTTACCGGTGCGGCGGTGATCGATATCGAGGGCGATGGTAAGTTTGAGATATTTGTTGGTGGGGGCGAGGGGCAAGATGATGCCCTGTTGTCCTATGTCGATGGGGAGCTGATCGACATCGTGTCGAACACCGGCCTATCTAACCGCTCAGCCACCTATGGCTCCACTGCCATCGACATGGATTCAGATGGGGATACCGATTTGCTGGTGGCACGCGATGATGGCATCTATTTGTATCTCAACGAAAATGGCCACTTTACGATGCGGCGCATTCAGGTTGATCTGCCAACAGACTCGGTGCCGTTTAGTGTCTCGGTTGCCGATATAGATAGAGATGGCGATGCCGACCTATACATTAGTACGTTTGTCAGTTTCTCAAAGTTTCGCAGCGCCACCTTTAATGACCCAGAACATGCCAAAACCAACATCATGCTACTCAATAATGGTGATTTAAATTTTGAAGATATCACCGCCTCATCTGGCACCGCTGGCAAAAACAACACGTTTTTTTCCGTCTTTGTCGATCTGGATAACGATGGCTGGCAGGACTTAGTCTTGGCACAAAATACCGGCGTGGTGGAAGTGCTGCGCAATATGAAAAATCAAACATTTGACACCGTGCAGACGAGTGAAAAACTGGGCTTCTGGATGGGTGTGGGTATCGGCGATATCGACCAGGATGGCGATCAGGATCTATTCTTCCCAAATGTCGGCACATCGATTCCAGAGTTTCTCACGAGAGGGGATCTGCGGGACGATCAGGTGCACACGCACGATTGGTTGTTGTGGCGCAACGAGGGTGAGTTTAATTTTACCGATGTGACCGAGGCCTACGGCTTAAAACGTCAGGGCTTTGGCTGGGGCGGCGTGTTCGAGGATGTCAATCTCGATGGCCAGCTCGACCTATTTGTGGCACAAAATTACATCAAGTGGCCGTTGCACAAACTGTTTAAGCTCCCCGGTGGCACCTATTTGCAGAACCGCCAGGGCGACACGGCAACATTTAACAATGCCCCATCACTGGGGCTGAAAAATAAGTACTTTGGTCAATCCAGCATCATCGTCGATTTGGATGCCGATGGCCGGCAGGATTACTTGTGGCTCAACAACAATGGCCCCATACGCGCGTTTCTCAACACCTCTGCCGGCAACTACCTAACAGTGGTGTTGCCCGACAATATCTCTGCCTTGGGCACCCGCGTGAGTATCGAGACCGATCTTGGCCAAAGTTACGTGCGCGAGGGGGTATCGGGCGCTGGAATGCTGACCGACCAAACCCCTGAGATGAGTTTTGGATTAGGTGATGCCAAGCAGATTAAGCGCGTCGTCGTCCAGCGCGGCCAGCGGATAAAAACCATTTTGGCACCTGCGATTAACAGTAAGGTTGTAGTCGACTAGCTGTCGCAATCGCATCGAGTGCGTACCCGCTCGCTTGCTCCTGCGTGCGCATTGATTATAAAATTATGTCGCTATTAAGGAGTCGCCATTTTTATACCTATTTTTAGCGCTCGGTGCTCATGTAGTCGCGGTTGCCTAACGTACCTCCCAACCGTTGCGGTTACCCGATAAAAATTATCATGCACGCACCACGATGATGCCAATAAGACACACCTCATGACACACGACGAATTTTGGTTGCGCTATACGGCCTTGAATGAGCAGTACCGGCCTACGCTCCAATTTTCGCTACGCGACACTGGCTTATTTTCTGAGCTACGGTTGCTAGCCAATGCGATGTGGCTGGGCGTTGTCACTCAGCGCCGATGTCAAATAACCGATCATCTATGGTTATCTGGTCCCGACCAAGGTTGGGGCGGCATTTTTGACGCACCCATACCGCTGATAAAAACCTCACAACTGACTACCAAGCGAGCAGGTGCACAGGACGCACCGGATGTATCCAATGTCCAAATATCCAATAGCAGCGTACTTGGCAAGACACGCAAGCATCTAGAGTTGTATGGTGGCGGAAGAGCACTCGTGAGTTTAGCGCGCCAAGCCAAGCAGCTCTCTAAACGAATTGCTCACACAATAGCCACTCAACCCATTATAAAAACCGATCACTTCAATGAATACAATGTTTTTTTATTAACGAATCAATCTGATGCTTTTTTGCCCCGACGTAATCGTGGATTGTTCTTAGGCTTGCAAAACCCCACCAATGCACAGGGCGTCGCGCTGATTTTTTCAATGCTAATGCAGCCAAATGCTGAGATACGTGCACAAATGGACAAAGGCTTAAGCGGTATAGATACCACCGAGCCGTTCGTCGCTGTACATCTGCGAGCGGGTGATAAATTGAACAACGAAGCAAAACCCATCCATGATCTGGCCGTGTTTGCTGAGCCTGTCAGGCAGAGCGGATTAAAACGCGTGCTCGTGGCATCGGATGATCACCGATGCGCATTGGCGTTAAAATCACAGCTAAAGGGGTTCGATGTAACGCTGCTCTCTCGCGAAACAGACAGAGGCTATGAACAAACTAGCATGTGGGAGAAAAACTCTGTCGGGCGCACCGCTGCGATTGTAGATGCCCTCATTGCCTTCGAAGTCATGACCAAGGCCGCTGTTCTAGTCGGCACTGGCTCCTCCAATGTTGGCCGTATGGCTGCCGTTATGCGCCAAGATCAAGGGGTGCTCGACGTCGAATGCCCCCGCGATGCCATAACGAAACAAATGTGTGCATCGTTGCGTAGCGAGCATCCCACCCAGGGCACAAGCCAATTCGATAGCTAAGGCGCTGATAGCACCCGATACGACAACCAAAACAACCGACGACTAGGCTGTGCCCATCAATCGTGCATCGAACGGATACTGGCTGAGATTTTCAAAACCCGCCTCGGTGACCAACACTTGATCTTCGAGCTTAATCGAAAAATCCCCGCCCTCTGGGCTGATTAAGGCTTCGACGCAGAGCACCATGCCCGCCTCCAAGCGATAGTCGAATGCACCCTCGACCAGCTTGTCTGCATAGGCCACCAGCGGCCATTCGTCGCACAGACCCACCCCATGCATAAGACAGGAGTATTTGCCCGCTTGATACTGCGGCGCCAACACGTGGCTGTTGATGCTCAGATCGCGCAAGGCGACCCCGGGCTTGAGCATTTGCATATTTTGCATGATGTGCTCATGCCCATGCTGCATGGCGGCAACCATATCTGGGCGCGGCGGCTGATCGCCAATCCACCAGGTGCGGCTGATATCCACACAGATGCCATAAGCCCCCACAAGATCGGTATCCAGGGCGACAATTTCGTTGTTTTGCACAATTCGCGGGCCGCACTCTTGGAACCAGGGGTTGGTACGCGGCCCCGAGGCCAATAGGCGGGTTTCAATCCACTCGCCACCGCGGCGGATATTCTCGGCGTGCAACACGGCCCAAATATCATCCTCGCTCATGTTGCCCCGAGGCACGCCGCTGCGTGCGGCCTGCTCCATCGTTGCCACAGCTGTTTCGCAGGCATGGGAGGCGCAGCGCATCGCCAAAATTTCATCCGCCCCCTTGATCGAGCGGGCCTTTTCGGTCAGCTCTTCGCCTGGCATGATTTCAAAGCCCTGGGCCTCTAGTGCGCGCAGACCATGTAGCATAATTTTGTCGACTGCCAAGCGCCGATTATTGCCGCCGTGTTCCTCGATCAGCTGGCGCACTTGATTGGAAAAGGCATCTGCCGCAACAGCAATCTTGTCGCCGCGATCGAAATAAAACAGATCGGCACCCGCGCGCTGCTCGCGCACCAGCGGATTAAATGTCGATAAAAAGGGCGAGTTTTTGTAATCCCAAATCACCATATAGCCGTCGGCGCAAATTAAAACGGCCCGAAACGGATTGTGGCTATTCCACAGCTGCATATTGGTGCTATCGGTGGCATAGCGGATATTCAACGGGTCAAACACCAACAACCCGCCGTAATCGCGCGCCACTATATGCTGTACCAGACGCGTCCAACGATATTGGCGCATCGCCTGTAGATCGGGTAGCTGTAGGCCCGCGGCTTGCCACTCACTAAAAGCGAGCTGGGTGGGGCCTATCTCGATCCGATTTTGATCGTTAGGTGTGTTGTCCGCCAGCCTGGCACCTCGGCTCGGGTCGATTTTGCGGATATCGCTGTGATGATTGCCCATCGCCTCCTCCCCCGTATTCTCTCAGCATGGCACCTGCTAGGCGGGTATGCCATCTGTTAGCGTACAAACTCTATGGTCGACAAGGGTGTCGATATACGAGCGATTGTACAAAAATGGGCGGCAGATGGGCAGCTTGGCAATCACTCGATCGCCAAGGGCGCACGCCCTGAATCACCCCAGACGATCACTCAAGTACTCGACAATCTGTTCGGCAGCTTGGTCGCTCGACAGGCGCTCAGTCTGTATATGAATGTCGGGGTTTTTTGGTGGCTCATATGGGCTATCTATGCCGGTAAAGTTTTTCAGCGTACCGGCCTGCGCTTTGGCGTACAGACCTTTGACATCGCGCCGCATCACCTCTGCCAAGGATGCGTCGATATATACCTCGATAAACTCGCCCGGTTGCATCATCTGACGCACCATCTCTCGCTCTGCCGAAAACGGAGAGATCAGGGCGACGATCACGATCAACCCGGCATCTGTCATCAGCTTGGCCACCTCCCCCACTCGGCGAATATTTTCAATCCGATCCGCTTCGGTAAAACCCAAATCTCTGTTCAGCGCGTGGCGCAGATTATCGCCATCGAGCAGAAAAGTGTGCCGATTCATGCGCGCCAGCTGTACCTCGATGGCATTGGCGATCGTGGTTTTTCCCGATCCGGAAAGCCCGGTCATCCACAAAACAACCGGGCGCTGATGTTTCAGATCGGCACGCAGCTTGCGGGTGATATCCGTCGCCTGCCAATGGATATTTTGCGCCCGTCGCAAGCCAAAATGAATCAAGCCTGCCGCTGCGGTGGCATGGCTCATTTTATCAATCAAAATAAATCCGCCCAGCGCTTTGCTCTGCGCGTAGGGGGCAAATGGTATCGGCCGGTCGATGGTGATATTCGCCACCCCGATGGCATTAAGAGCGAGGTTTTTGGTGGCTGTG
>CAZROX010000077.1:0-7879 GCA_964601845.1 uncultured Halothiobacillaceae bacterium | reverse complement strand
CGCGCACCCGCTATCTGCACTCGGATATAGACACGGTGGAGCGCATGGAGATCATCCGCGATCTGCGCCTCGGAAAATTTGATGCACTCATTGGCATTAATTTATTGCGCGAGGGCTTAGATATGCCCGAGGTGTCGCTCGTTGCCATTTTGGATGCCGACAAAGAGGGTTTTTTGCGCTCGGAACGCTCGCTTATTCAAACCATCGGGCGTGCCGCGCGCAACATCCACGGCAAGGCGCTGCTGTACGCCGACAAGATGACAGGCTCTATCCAACGCGCACTCGATGAGACGGCACGGCGGCGCGAGGTGCAATCTAGCTTTAACATCAAACACAAGATTACACCGCGCGGGGTCAACAAAAGCATTCGCGATGTGCTCGATAGCATCGCCCCAGATGTCACAGCCGATGCACGGGCACACACCGACACCGCCAGCAGAGAAAAAGTGACGCTCAGCCAAGGTGTCGGCATGATTAAACAACTGGAAAAAGAAATGTACCAGTGTGCCCAGGATTTACGGTTCGAAGAGGCGGCAGCACTGCGCGATAAGGTGACAGCGCTACGGCAAAAAATACTGATTTTTTCCTAAAATTGTAACTGACTGTCGGTGAGCGAACCTGTATCTGGCAGCATCTAACAACCGAATAAAATCCGTGTGGCACAACAGCAAACGGGCTGCTTTATCTGGCTAGAAACATCTGTAGCATACCGACGCTACTCACTAAGATAAGCGCCATACCGATCCACTGCATAAAACTGGAGGGCTTGAGCAACAACATGCGCCGGTGCACAGCCTCACCGATTAAATGGCCAATAAAGGCGCACGGCAACAGCCACAGATGCTGTGCCCACTGCATATCAACACCGACCGCCATAAAGGAGATCAGCTTGATCACCACCAAAATAAACCAGAGCACAAACAACGTATTGCGCAACTGATAGGCCGATACGCGCGCGCTAAACACCGCAACGATTAAGGGCGCGCCAACCAATGAGCTACCGCTGAGATAGCCCCCGCCAATTAAAAATAGCCAGTCCTTGATGCCGCTGTCACTGGCGATGGGTTTTTTCAACACAGCGGGGATGGCGTACAACAGCACGGCGAAATAGACAAAAGTACTGAGCGCCCAGGGCGGAAAGGTCAGCAACCCGAGTATGCCAATCATTTTTGGCACGATAATAATTGCCAGAGAGCGACGCAAAAATACCCAGTCAACCGACGAGCCGGCAGCTTGTCCGCGATTGCGCCGATGCTCATTCCAGGTAATCCATACCGAGAAAATCAGCAAATGCATCCCAATAATCGGCAAAAAAACCAACGGGTCCGGGACGATCAGCAATAAAAAAGGCAGCGTCAGAGCCGCGCCACCAAAGCCGAGGGCTGCGCGTACAAAGCCGCCCCAGATAAAAATAATGCCGATCAAGACATACTCAAAACCAGCTAGATCATGCACGGCATATTCTCGAGAATCCGTGTTTGAGCCGCATCGGGCGATGTGGTCAACACTAAAGAAAGGTGGCCAGAGGCAGAATCGAACTGCCGACACAAGGATTTTCAGTCCTCTGCTCTACCAACTGAGCTATCTGGCCATCATGCTCACTCGATTGAGTGAATGATAATCAACCGAACCCTAGCACGCTTAGGGTTGCCAAAAAATACGCTGTATCGTTCTGCGCAGGCTATTATACGCGTGCAATCAGAACCACTGCGTAGGCTGCGATACCCTCACCCAACCCGATAAAACCGAGCCTCTCGGTGGTGGTCGCTTTGATGTTAATTGTATCACGCTGTGCATCGAGATCCTGTGCCAAATGGTCGCACATCTGATCGATTAGACCGGCGACACGCGGCGCTTGAGCGACCAGTGTCATATCGGCATTGACCAGCCGATAGGCCGCTCCCTGCAAGCGTTCATGGACCGCTCTCAAGAGCACCCGACTATCTATGCCGCGATAGGCCGGATCGGTATCTGGAAAGTGCCGACCGATATCCCCCAGGCCTGCAGCCCCCAGCAGGGCATCGCACAGGGCGTGGATTAGCACATCGCCATCGGAGTGCGCGATGATGCCACGGCTATGGGGAATGCGCACGCCACCCAAAGTGACGTAATCCCCCGCACCCAAGCGGTGCACATCATAACCGTGACCGATGCGAAAACTCATCGGTATTTCAGTATCGCCTCAGCGAGCGCCAGGTCGCATCGGTGGGTAATCTTGATGTTGTCCGAGTGGCCCTCTATCGGCCGTAACGGCAGGCCCAACAGCTCCACAGCCGCTGCATCGTCGGGGAGCTCTAGCTCCAACCTGGCACCCTGCTGCAAGCCCTGCAGCAGGGTTTTGGCGGCAAACAATTGCGGTGTTTGCGCCTGCCACAGCCCTGCACGCTCCAAGGTGGCGGTGACCAACCCGCGCTGATCGACCCGCTTGAGAGTATCGCTCAGCGGCATGGCCAAAAAACTGCCGGCCTCATCCTGCGTGATGCTGGTGCAGAGCTTGTCGATATCCGCCGGGCGCACACAGGGGCGCACGGCATCGTGCACCAGCACCCAGTCAAACCGATCCTGTGCCGCATCTAGGCAATTGTGTACCGTCTGCATGCGGGTCTGCCCCGCCACAACCCGCTCAACGCGCGCATGTTGGGATACAGCCAGCGAAGCCCAGTGTTTATCTGCTGCACCGATGCCGACAAAAATCATCTCGATCGGTGCATATGCGAGCAAAACGGCCAGCGTCTGCTCAATCACCGTGCGCCCATTGAGCATGCAGTACTGCTTGGGCATAGGCGCGCCAAAGCGCATACCGCTGCCACCGGCGGGTACGATAGCCGCCAGGGGTGCCAGCGAATTACTCGGCATGCACCAAACAACCGATATCGACCGCATGAGACTCTGTCACGCCATCGGCAAATCGGTAAAAAACCTCATTCTTTTTAATCATGCCCAACTCATTGCGCGCCCGCTCTTCGATGGCACCGAGGCCATTTTTCAGATCGTGAATCTCCTCGGCCAAGACGCGGTTGCACTCGATCAAGCGCCCAATCGTTCGCTGGTGCACCTGCAACTGCTGCTGTAGTTGCCACAGGCCACGCACCCCCTGTGGGTCTAGCCAAAGACTGTACTGCAACCAGCCGAGCATGCCAATCAACCCAATCATCGGTATTGTTTTAAAGGGACTACCGCGATTACGCACGTTGAAAGGCAGCGGCACCCGCGTAGGAGGCGCGCTCGCCCAGCGCCTCTTCGATACGCAACAACCGGTTGTATTTGCCGACGCGCTCCGAGCGACAGGGGGCGCCGGTCTTGATCTGCGAGGCACCTGTGGCCACGGCAAAATCGGCGATACTGGTGTCCTCGGTCTCGCCGGAACGGTGCGAGATCACCGTGCTGTAGCCGGCTGCCTCCGCTGTCTCAACCGCCGCAATCGCCTCGCTCACCGTGCCGATCTGATTGAGTTTGATCAGCACGGAGTTGGCCACTTGCTGATCGATGCCAGATTGAATCGTCTTGGGGTCGGTCACAAATAAATCATCCCCGACCAACTGCACGCGCTCACCCAAACGCGCTGTTAGCCGATGCCAGCCCGACCAGTCCGACTCATCCAACCCATCCTCAACCGAGCAGATAGGGTACTGGGTCACCCAAGTGGCGATGGTGTCGATCAGCGCGTCTGCATCTAACTGCCGAGAATCCGCCTGAAAATGATACAGGCCATCGCGATAAAACTCAGAGCTGGCCATATCCAGCGCCAGGGATACATCCTGCCCGGGCTTAAATCCCGCCCGCTCAATTGCCTGCATAATAAAGACTATCGCCGCCTCGTTGGATGCTAAATCTGGCGCAAATCCGCCCTCATCCCCCACGGCCACGCTCATGTGCCCGGCCTTGAGTTCGGCCTTGAGTGCATGGTAGACCTCGATGCCCCAGCGCAGGGCCTCGCTAAAGCTCGCGGCCCCCAAGGGCACAATCATAAACTCCTGTACATCGAGCCTGTTGTTGGCATGGGCGCCACCATTGATGATGTTCATCAGGGGCACGGGCAACAAGCAGGGCTGGGATGACTTGCCGAGCGTCTCGTAGAGTGCGCGCCCTTGCGACTGCGCATGGGCGTGGGCACAGGCCAAGGAGAGTGCCAGCAGTGCATTGGCACCCATGTTCGACTTGTCCGGCGTGCCATCACAGGCGATTAAAGCCCGATCGATACCCGCTTGATCTGCCAGCTCGTGCCCCAGTAGCAGATCGCGCAGCGGGCCGCGAATATTGGACACAGCGCGATCGACCCCCCGCCCCTGATAACGGCTGGCATCCCCATCGCGCAACTCGACTGCCTCGCGCGAGCCAACCGATGCACCAGAGGGTACCGCCGCGCGTCCCATGGCGCCCGATGCGGTTAAGACATCGGCTTCGACGGTTGGATAGCCACGCGAGTCAATGATGGCGCGGGCGCGAATTTCGCTGATCTGTGTCATAGTATTCCTCTAATCAATACACTAGGCTGCCAGCCGTAGCGCAGCTGCAGCCCTGTAAAATAGCCATTAATGCTGTCATTGCTGTGTCATACAGCCTATCACCCTAGAAGCCAGCATCGGCCAGCTTGTCCTCGGCCAGCGGCGATTGCTTAACCGCATGATCCAACTCGACCAACAATCGCAGCAAATCCTCCAGCTGCCCTAAGGGCCACGAATTGGGGCCATCGCTCAACGCTTCGTGCGGATTGGGGTGGCACTCCATAAACAGGCCCGCTATGCCGCTAGCAACAGCGGCGCGCGCCAGCACGGGAATCAGCTCGCGGTTGCCACCCGATGCACCCCCGAGCCCACCGGGGCGCTGCACGGTATGGGTGGCATCAAACACAACCGGACAGCCGGTGGCGCGCATAATCGCTAAGGAGCGCATATCCGCCACCAAATCACGATAGCCAAAAGAGACGCCGCGCTCGCACACCATGGCCTGCTGATTGCCAACAGCGCGCACTTTCTCGACCACATGCTGCATATCCTCTGGTGCCAGAAACTGGCCTTTTTTGATATTGACCGGCTTGCCGGCAGCCGCCACGCGCTGCATAAAGTTGGTCTGCCTGCACAGAAAAGCGGGTGTCTGCAATACATCGACCACATCGGCTAGCTGGTCCAAGGGCGTATCCTCGTGGACATCGGTCAGCACTGGCACATCGAGCGTCTCCTTCACCTTGCGCAAAATGCGCAGGCCCTCATCCAGACCTGGGCCGCGCGCACTGTGGGCCGATGTGCGATTCGCCTTGTCGAAGGATGACTTAAAAATAAAGTGAATGCCGCAACGCTGCGCGATCGCCTTGAGCTCGGTCGCTGTTTGCAGCACCAGGCTCTCGCTCTCGATCATGCAGGGCCCTGCGATCAAAAATAACGGCTGATCTAAGCCAACATTAAAGCCACATAGCTTCATAAACTACTCCCCTGCTTCGCGCGATACTCGAGCGCCGCCCTGATCAAACTGATAAATAATGGATGGCCTTCCAGTGGCCTCGAGAGGTATTCTGGGTGAAACTGGCAGCCGATAAACCAAGGGTGGCTGCGCAGCTCAATCATCTCTACCAGCTCGCGATCCTCCGACATGGCCGAGAAACACAAATCCCCGCCACCGAGACGCGCCAGATAGGTGCTGTTGATCTCGTAGCGATGGCGATGGCGCTCCACTATGGTATCGCTCTGGTACATCGCCGCCGTTTTTGTGCCATCGACCAGATGGCAGCGATAGCCGCCAAGGCGCATGGTGCCCCCCAGCTGGCTGCGATCGCTACGCTGCTCGACACCGCCACCATTGCGCTGCCACTCGGTGACAAGCGCCACCACAGGGTGCGGCGTATCGGTGCAGAACTCCGTGCTGTTCGCGCCCTCCAAGCCGACAAAATGGCGCGCGTACTCTATAACGGCCAGCTGCATGCCAAGGCAAATGCCCAGATAGGGCACGTTGTTCTCGCGCGCGTACTGGATGGCACAGATTTTCCCCTCTACACCGCGCTTGCCAAACCCACCGGGCACCAGCACGGCATCGACCTGATGCAGTGCATCGAGGTTGCCGGACTCCAAGGTCTCCGAGTCGATGTATCGGATATGCGGGCGGGTGTCGGCATGGGCACCGGCGTGAATCAGCGCCTCGTTCAAAGACTTGTAGGACTCGGTCAACTCCGTGTACTTGCCAACTAAACCCAGCGTCATCTGATGGCGCGGTTTACGGATTTTGGTCACCAGCTTATGCCAGCGGCTCAGGTCTGGCTCATCGCCCTGATCCAGCTCAAAGTGATCCAGCACCAGCTTGTCTAGGCCCTGCTCGCAATACAGATGCGGGATATCGTAGATACAGTCGGTGTCGATGGCAGAGACCACCGCCTCCTCGGCCACATTGGCAAACAGGGCAATTTTTTGTCGCTGCTCCTGCTGGAGCGGATACTTTGAGCGCCCGAGCAAAATATCGGGCTGAATGCCGATCGAGCGCAGCTCCTTGACAGAGTGCTGGGTCGGCTTGGTCTTAAACTCACCCGCCGTCTCGATATAGGGGATTAACGTCAGGTGGATAAACAGGCTGTTCTTTCGCCCCTCGCGCAGCCCAAGTTGGCGAATGCTCTCTAGAAACGGCAGGGACTCGATATCGCCCACCGTGCCGCCGATCTCGGCCAGCACGATGTCAGCGCCCTGTACACCGCGCTCTATCAAGCGCTGAATCTCATCGGTAATATGCGGGATCACCTGCACCGTGCCGCCCCGATAGGCGCCGGCTCGCTCCTGTTGGATCACCTGCTGATAGACGCGCCCAGTGGTAAAGTTGCTCAGCTTGCTGGTCTTGCAACCGACAAAACGCTCGTAATGGCCTAGGTCTAAGTCTGTTTCAGCGCCGTCCTCGGTTACAAACACCTCGCCGTGCTGGTAGGGGTTCATGGTGCCCGGATCGACATTGATATAGGGGTCGAGCTTGAGCATCGACACCTGGTAGCCACGCTCTCTGAGCAGCAGCGCTAAGGATGCAGCGGCGATACCCTTGCCCAACGATGAGACAACACCGCCGGTAATAAAAATATATTTGGGCATCTCATGATCTCTGGTAAGGCGTGTGGAAGCGGCGGGCTGCAAAAGTATACGCAATGCGCCCCTAACAGACAACCGATGCGACCTCAAACAAGCATCACAAAACCAGCGCGGACTAAAATATGGGCGATCTAACGATGCAAGAGCACCGCTTGCACCCTAACAACGGCTAGGACAAGGCCTGCTGACAACCGAGATAAGCCTGCATCAGCTCGGTTGGGTTGTCCAACAGGTGCCGATGCCAACGACCGAGACGCACCCGAGACTCGATCAGACCACGCAGAATGCCGATATGCTGCGTCTTGCCGACACTGCTGGCGCCTATCAGCCGATCCTCCTCGAACTGCAAGTTGATGTACTGGTACTGCTCTGGATGATAGCGCTCGGCGCTGGTGCCATCTGGCACCCCCATCCACAGGCCAAAAGAGCACGACACCAAGCCGACTGTATCCAGCACATTCATATTCAAAGTGCCGTGATAGGCCAGATCGCCACCGGCCATATTGATGCCCGCTATGCGCCCGTGATCGGTTGCGGTTGGCTGAATCGCCTGCACCTGATACTCGCCGGTAGAAAAGTCGATGCCCTGGGCAACATCCCCTGCCGCGTACACATCCGGCACATTGGTTTGCATGCGCAGATCGACCAAGATGCCGCTATCTTGCGCAATGTTTGTATCGGTTACCAGATCGGTATTGGCCTTGACACCGGTGGCAGTAATCACCAGCGCCGCCTCGATGGTCGCGCCATCTGCCAGCACCAGCTCGACCAACTCATTGGACTTGGCTTGAATAGATTGCACACTGCACGAGGTGCGCACATCG
>CAZROX010000076.1:6642-8000 GCA_964601845.1 uncultured Halothiobacillaceae bacterium | reverse complement strand
CGCACCGCATATTTCCAACTCAAACGTGGCGCCCTGACGCGACTCATAGACGGCCTGGTCGATGTAGCCCATCGCAATAGAGCGATCGACACTAAAGCCAAAGCCACCCGATGTCACCCAACCCACTACCTGATCGTTGCACCAAATAGGCTCATTGCCCAGCGCATCCGCATCGTCATGCGAAAAGGTCAGCCCCACCAGGGTGCGCTTGGGACGATACTGCTCATAGCCTGCGCGGCCAATAAAGTCGCCCTTCTTGCCAAGTGGGATAAACGCCGACAACATGTTTTCTTTTGGTGAATAGATGGGCCGAAAATCGGTCGACCAACTACCGAACAGCTTTTCGAGCCGTAGCGAGTTGAGCGCCCGCAGGCCAAATAATTTTAAGCCGTGCTCGGCACCGGCCTCTAGCAGCAGTGAAAACAAGCTGCTGAGATAGTCTGCGTCCACCCAAATCTCGTAGCCAAACTCACCGGCAAAACTGATGCGCCCAATCTTGCACGGAATCATGCCGATATCTGCCTCGAAGAAGTCCATAAAACGCACCTGCTCCGATGCCAGATCGGTGTTGGTCAAAGGTTGCAGTATCTGGCGCGCCCTCGGCCCGGCTAAGGCCAGACCGCACATGGCTAGCCCCAGTGGCTGGAGCGTACAATCGCCCTGCAGATGCTGCTCAAACCAACGCATGTGGTAGCCCTCGGCTGCACCGGCACCAAAGATTAAATAGCTGCCATCGCGCTGGGCGGCAACTGTAAAGTCACCGATAATCATGCCGTTGTGATCGAGCATCGGGCACAGGCGCAAGCGGCCCGAACCCTCGGCGGGGATTCCCCCTGCCATTAGGTAGTCCAAATTACTGCGCGCATCCTTGCCAGAGACCAGATACTTGGCAAAGCCACTCACCTCCATTAGGCCGGCGCGCTCGCGCACGGCGATGCACTCATCGCGCACATAGTCAAATGCGTTGGAGCGGCGAAAAGTCAGGTGCTCAATCGCATTGTCGGCGCTGTCTGCAAACCAAGCTGGCATCTCCAAGCCGTAGCCTGTGGCAAAGCAGGCGTGGAACTCGTTTTTCATGCGCTCGTACAGCGGTGTTGTGCGCAGGGGGCGCCCGGCGGGGCGCACCTCGTTTGGATACATGATCCGAAAACGGTTGGAGTAGTTTTCGCGCACGCGCGCATTGGTGTAGGCCATGCTGGCCCAGTCGCCAAAGCGCGCGACATCCATGCCCCAAATATCCGCACCCGGATCACCGTTCACAATCCAATGCGATAGCGACAGACCGACCCCACCGCCCTGAGAAAAGCCCGCCATCACCCCGCAGGCACACCAGTAGTTGGTCATGCCGCGCACCGGCC
>CAZROX010000076.1:0-6632 GCA_964601845.1 uncultured Halothiobacillaceae bacterium | reverse complement strand
GGGGTTGCCATCGGGGGCAAAAGTGAAAGGCCCATTGATGGCCTGCTTGATACCGGCCCGATTAAAGGCCGGAAAGTGACTAAAACCGACCTCCAGCGACGGTGCGATGCGCTCTAGATCCTCTTGCAACAACTCGGTGTCAAAGTCCCAGGGCGTCTCTTGCTCAGACCAGGGGGTCGCCGCCCTCTCGTAGGTGCCCATCAGCATGCCTTGGCGCTCTTGACGCAGGTAAATCTCACCCTCAAAGTCGATTACATGCAGCACTTCGCGACCTGTTTTCTCGGTAATCTCGGCGACCTCTTGCATGTCCTCTGTCAGGATATAGTGGTGCTCCATCGCCAGTATGGGCAACTCTAGCCCGACCATGCGCCCACACTCGCGCGCCCATAGACCACCGGCATTCACCAGATGCTCTGCGGTGATCTCACCGTGTGCGGTATTGAGTACCCAGGTGCCATCGGGGCGCTGATGCACATCCATCACCCGATTGTTGGTCTGATAGTCCGCCCCCAGCTGTTTGGCCGCTTTTGCGTAGGCATAGGTGGTACCGGATGGGTCTAGGTGCCCCTCGTAGGGGTTAAAAATGCCGCCCTTAAAGTAGCTGGGGTCCATCATCGGAAACAGATCGTAGGCCTCATCGACACCGATGATGCGCGTTTCCTGCTGATCGTAGCGCCCCTTGGCATGCTCCATGCGCAAAAAATCCATGCGCTCATCGGTACCGGCCAACATAATGCCGCCTGTCATATGCACACCGCACGACTGCCCGGAGAGTTCTTCTATCTCCTTGTAGAGCTGGATGGTGTACTGCTGCAAGCGGGCGACATTGGGGTCGCCATTGAGGGTGTGAAAGCCACCGGCGGCATGCCAAGTGGAGCCGGATGTCAACTCGGCCCGCTCTAGCAACAGGCAATCTTTCCAACCGAGCTTGGCCAGATGGTACAACACCGAGCAGCCAACCACGCCACCACCAATAATCGCTACCCGCACATGCTTTGACATAACTCCTGCTACCTTTTCAAGAAAAAATAAAATTCATACCGTTTTTACACTGCGGCACCACCAGTGCCGTACCGAACCTTGTCACCACCGACTTCAAAATCGTAGTTCGAATCACGCCCGTAAAAAAACAAAATCACGACAGGCACCGTCGATAATGTCCTCAACCATACTGTTCGGATAACACAACCTTCTGGCCTTGTTCAGATGAGCGCCAAACTCAAGGGCTTTCTGCTGCAGTCTGGCGGGCACGTCACCCATGCCCAACTCGGACAATATGCGCAGGGCGGTCTGGTAAATTTGCTGTAAATCATGCTCACCCAGCGGTTTGTATTGCCCACCTGGCGGACACGTATCTATTTCAGGTGCAGCAGCGCGTTTGACATGCATCGCTTGTCGAGCACTGATCTTGCTTCTACGACGTGGCTTTGAATTCATCAGGTCAGCTCACTGGAGAATGTTTCGAATTTATAACCTGCGCACAGCCAACCATGCAACAACCTTCCACGGTAGTGTTTGTTCTGCTATTGCCTGACAAGAGCATTCTCCGGATCAAGCAAGCACTCACGAGTCACTACAGTATCATAGCACTCACCTAAAATTCCGATTTGCAGTTTCTTATCGATCTTCGCGTGTTCCGGTTCAACAAAGGCGTAGGCAATATTCTTTTTCACCCTGTGTCCGTAACCGCCGGAACTGACCGAGCCGATCAAGGCCTCACCACAGTACACAGAATCTCCTGCGTGGGCGGCCGCCACGTCACAATCGACCTCCAGCACGACAAAACACTTTTTTACACCTGACTCAAGTTCCTCAAGCAAGGCCGCCTTGCCAACAAAATGAGTTTTTTCAAGATCAACAAATCGATCCAGCGCCGACTCCATCGGGTTGCGCTCGTAAATCAAATCAGCTTTCCAATGACGATACCCTTTTTCCAATCGCATCGACTCAGTTGCATACAACCCAAAACGCGACAAGCTAAAGTCCTGACCGGCTTGCGAAACCAGCTGCCATACAAGATAGAGCTGTTCATTGGGAATGTGCAGCTCATAGGCCAGCTCGCCAGAAAAGCTGACGCTCATTGCTGTCACACTGGCATGGGCCAGATGCATCTGGCGCACGCTCATCCAGGGGAACGCTTCCTTCGACCAATCACTGCGAGGGGACAGGCTTTGCAACAACTCTCTGGAACGCGGACCTGCAACCACCAAAATGGTGTGACTCGACGCCATCTCTGTCAGTGAAACGCTGTCGGGCCTGGTGCGGTTAATCCAATCCCGGTCGTGCCATTCAGCAGCTGCGGCAGAGCCGTACCAATAGTGCTCATCCCCGAGCTTGGCGATCGTCGCTTCACTCAGGACATGACCTTGTTCATTGAGCAGATAACACAAGCTCACCTTGCCCACTGCGCGAGGTAATTTGCCACACACCAGATTATCCAGAAACGCCGTTGCCCCCTCGCCCGAGATGTCAAAGCGATTAAAACCGGACACCTCCATCACCCCCACGTTTGTCGACAATGCTTCTACTTCATCCGCCACCAGCTGCTGCGTGGGAGTAAAACGGTAACTGTGCTGATCAACAAATTCCGGCTGATCTTTTGGCTTGAAAAAAAGTACCCGTTCCCAGCCGTTGACCGTTCCCCACACAGCGCCCAGATTATCAAGCACTGCATACAGTGGTGTTGTTCTGGCTAGTCGGGAAGCCGGACGATGTTCGTGCGGCAGATGATAATGGAACTCATTCTGGTAGTCCTCAATCGCTTTCAGACAGGTATGTTCGGTATTCGCGTATTGGGTAAAGCGTCTTGGGTCCAGACACCAGGCATCCCATTCACACTCACCGTGTACGATTTGTTCGGCCAGCAGTTTCCCATGACCGCCCCCTTCACCGATGCCAGCCCGTAAACCAATGATGCAATAGGCGTTTTCGATTCCCGGTATCTGGCCAACCAATGGCAAGCCATCAATCGTATAGGTAATAGGACCGTTGACGACCGTGTGTATGCCGGCATTTTGCAAGGCCGGCATACGTTTGAAAATTCCTTCCATGTTATCGAGACAACGATCCAGATCGGATGGACAAAGTGCTTGTGTAAAATCCGGGTCGATACCGTTCATGCCAAAGGTCTTGCAACCCTGCTCATACACACCAACCAGCAAGCCCTTTTTTTCCTGCCGACTGTAAAAATCATCGTGTGGATCGCGTATCACCGGTACCTGAAAATCAAGCGCTTCTATCTCCGGCATACTATCGGTCAGAAAATACATATGTTCCATCGATGTCACTGGATGCTCCACGCCAAGCATCCGGCCTACTTCATTGACCCGATAGCCACTGGCATTGACTACCTTTTCACACGTGATATCTCCATTTTGAGTATGCACGACAAACTCACCACTCTTGCCTCGAGTGATATTCTGAACCGGGTTGAATCGATAAACGTCGGCTCCCGCCTCTCGCGCCTTGCGCGCCAGAGCCTGCGTAATACCCGCAGGATCAATATAGCCATCAAGCGGATCCCACCAGGCTCCGAGCAGCTTGTCTGTCTGCAAAAGCGGATGACGACGACCGACTTCCGCCGCATCAATCACCTCCATCTCCACACCCATACCCCGCGCCAGCCCGACATGGTAGTGGTAGGTATCCAGATGATCACGGGTGTAGGCGGTCCGCATACCGCCAGTAATATGATAGGCAAACGGATGTACCGGGTCGTCAGCCAACTCACGATACAAGTTAATGCTGTGACGCTTGAGGCCGATCATGGTTTGATTGCCGCCAAATTGCGTCACCTGGGCGGCTGCATGCCAGGTTGAACCCGACGTGAGTTCATCCCGCTCAACCAGAGCAACATCGGCCCAACCTTCCCGTGTCAGGTGGTACAGGGTTGAGCACCCGGCGATACCGCCCCCAATCACCACAACTCGCGCATGCGATTTAACCGTCTGATTCATCAGCAATCCTGCGTTAAGCTAATAGCATGCTAGGTGCGCATACGTGCGCCGGTTGGATCGTAGGGGGATGCGTCTATGACTCTGGCATTGCGCGCAACCCCCACCACGTACACCGTTAACTCCGTGCCGATGCTAGCACATTCTCGCTCCAGCAACGCCATGGCTAACGATTGCTGCAGCGTGTGCCCATAGCCGCCGGAGGTCACAAATCCGACCCGTCTATCGGCATGCCATACGGGCTCGTAACCACTGGCATCGGCACCATCGGCATCGACTGCCAAGGTAACCAACTGCTGGCTGGGGGGCGCATTGCGCTCTGCCAAAGCGGCATCACGCCCGATAAAATCGCCCTTGTCCCAGTCGATCCAGCGATCCATGCCCGTCATGCCTGGCGTGTAGGCCTGGGTGAATTCAGCGGACCAAATGCCGAAGCTTTTCTCCAGACGCAAGCTCAAGAGTGCATTAAATCCAAACTCACGGATGCCAAGATCGCGCCCCGCCTCAAGTAGCGCGCGGCGCAGGTGAATATGATCGGCCAGCGCGCAGTTGATCTCGTAGCCACGCTCGCCCACCACCGACATGCGCGCAACCTTGGCGCGTGTCAGGCCGATATCAAAGCTACCACAGCCCATCATGGGCAAGCTGGCCAGATTATCGGCACTCAACCGCTCCAGCACCTGCAAGGATTTTGGCCCAGCTAGGGCAAAGCCGCCAGTCTGATCGCCGATATCTGTGACAGAAACGCCCTCGATGAGATGCGCCTGAAACCAGCGCATGTGCCAGGCACGCAGATAGTAGGAACCCATAATCCACCAGCTACCATCGCCCCATCGCAAAACACTCAGATCGCCCTTGAGCTTGCCCTGCTCGGACAACATGGGAGCTAGGCGAGCTCGTCCGGCTGCGGGTAGTTTGGAGGCCAACAGCCAATTCAGCCACTCTTCGGCCCGCTCACCGCGCACCTCAAAGCGAGAAAAACCGGTGATATCCAACAGGCCGACCTGCTCGCGTACCGCCCGACACTCCTGGGCCACTATGGGAAAAGCATTGGAGCGTTTGAGCGCGGGTGTCTCCTCAAAACCTGCAGGCGCGAAGTATAGCGGCACCTCCAACCCCCAGCTCACGCCCCATTTGCAACCGGCTTGGCTCATCGCATCGTGTGCCGGTGCCATCTTGAGAGGTCTGCCTGCCGGTAGCTGCTCGTTGGGATAGGTCATAACAAAGCGGCGTGAATAAAACTGGCCGGTGGTCTCTTTAATGTATCGGCGATTGGCGGCAAAATCGCCATAGCGGGCGACATCCATGCCATAGACATCCGCCTCTGGCTCGCCGTGAATCATCCACTCGGCCAAGGATTTGCCGACCCCACCCCCTTGCAAGAATCCGGCCATCACAGCACAGGCGCACCAATAGCCGCGCTTGTTCGGCACTGGGCCGACCAGCGGATTGCCATCGGGCGAAAAAGTAAATGCGCCGTGTACCCAGTTTTTTACGCCTGCATGTTGCAAAGCGGGATAGCGCTCAAAACCCTTGGTCAGCTCGTGGGCGATGCGATCGGTATCCTCTTGCAACAGCTCGATGCCGTAGTCCCAGGGTGCGCCATCCATCATCCAATGGCGGTGATCGGTCTCGTAGATACCCAACAACATGCCCTGCTGATACTGGCGCATATAGGTAAAGCCCTCCAGATCGACCACCATCGGCAACTCGTGCGTCAAGGCGGCCACCTCGGGGATATTTTCAGTGACAAGATAATGGTGGGACAAGGGTGCAACAGGCAGCTCAATACCCGCCATGCGCCCAACCTGCTTAGCCCACAAGCCGGCGGCGTTGACCACGTGCTCGCAGCGAATCGTGCCCTGCTCGGTCACCACTTGCCAGCCGTCTTTTTGTTGATGTAATTCCAGCACGCGGTTGTGCTCCACCACCTCGGCACCGCGTCGTTTGGCCGCCGTGGCGTATGCGTGCACGGTGCCTGTGGTGTCGATATAGCCCTCGCGATCGGCCCACATGCCGCCGTAGATACCCTCTGTTGAAATAATAGGGCAGGCTTGTTTGATCTCGGCCGGTGTCATCAGGTGCACATCCTCTATGCCCACACTCTGAAACACATGATAGGCCGACTGCAACCACTCCCACCGATCGGCTGTGCCGGCAACTGTCACCCCGCCGGTGAGGTGCATACCCACCGAATGGTCAGACTCCTGCTCAATTTTTGACAACAGATCAATGGTGTAGGCCTGTAGGGCCGAAATATTGGGGTCGGCATTGAGCGCGTGTATGCCACCTGCCGCATGCCAGCTAGAGCCAGCTGTCAGAACAGCGCGCTCCAACAACACGACATCGGACCAGCCGAATTTTGCCAGATGGTACAGCACAGAGGCGCCGACGACCCCACCGCCAATAACTACGACTCGATATTGATCACGCATAGCACACTCGGTATGACAATATAGTGAGGGTGTATCCTATGCAATTGGTTAAGGGGTTGTCCATACCCTAGAGGCAGATTGGTGTTGTAACGATGCGTGGGGTATGTTTGGTGTTGTTATTTGATGCGCTTTGATTTTAGCCATAATATTCAACCATCAGCAAAATGGCAGTATCGTGGCAGGCTGCTAAAAGATATTTACGACGAGTTGCACGCCGATGATGAGATATAACAAAACATGCAAT
>CAZROX010000075.1:0-8103 GCA_964601845.1 uncultured Halothiobacillaceae bacterium | reverse complement strand
CTCTCCGATGGCCAGCAGCTAGAGTATGCGGGGCGAGAAACTTCCCCCTCCACGGCAGCGGGCCATCATAAGCAGCATATAATCGAACAAGATACACGAGTTAAAGAGGCGCTCGGTATCGTGCCGAATTTTTCAAAGGAATATCAGTTTGCCTGATAGACATCAGATCAAACCTATGAATTTAAGCGTAAGTCATTGAAGAGTCTATCGAATGATTATTGAAATAAAAACACCCGTACTACCCGAGTCGGTCGCCGATGCCACGGTGCTCCTGTGGCACAAGCAGCCCGGCGAGCCGGTAGCAGCCGATGAACTGCTGGTAGAAATTGAAACCGACAAGGTGGTGCTGGAGGTGGTTTCCCCCGTCGATGGCACGCTTGAAACCATTGCCGAGCCAAAGGGCACGACTGTCAATGGCAAGCAGCTACTCGGCACCGTGCTTCAAGGCGATGCCCCCACAGCTGTTGCACAAAAAAGTGCTGACCAACCAACCCCGCAAGCCAAACCTGCGCCCGCCACGCCCGATTCGGCACCTGCCACAGGCAGGCCCCAAACCAGTCCATCGGTGCGGCGCATGCTGGCCGAGCACGAAATCGATCCGCAATCGGTGCAACTGCCGGCGGGCCAGTCGCGTATCACGCAAGAGGATATAGCGCATCATCTAGAGACACCGGCATCGGTTGTGCCAGCTACAGGCAGTGGCGCCCCATCGGCGGGGCGCATGCAACAGCGTGTGCCTATGACGCGTTTGCGGGCGCGTATCGCGGAGCGCTTGTTGCAGGCCACCAATCAGATGGCGATGCTGACAACCTTCAACGAGATCGACATGAGCGCGCTCATGACGCTGCGTACAAAATTTAAGCAGCAGTTTGAGGATCGGCACGGTGTGAAGCTGGGCATGATGTCGATGTTTATCAAGGCATCCGCTCAAGCATTGCAGCAATTTCCCGAAATTAACGCCTCTATCGATGGAAATGACGTCATCTACAATGGTTTTTGCGATATAGGCGTCGCGATTGGCAGCGAGCGAGGGCTGGTGGTGCCGATTCTGCGCGATGCAGAAAACCTCTCCTTGGCGCAGATCGAGCAGGGGATGGTGCAATATATTGAGCAGGCGAACACCAATACCCTATCTATCGACTCTATGACGGGTGGCACTTTCACCATCAGCAATGGCGGGGTGTTTGGTTCGCTGTTATCCACCCCGATAATCAACCCACCACAGAGTGCCATTTTGGGCATGCACACCATCCAAAAAAGAGCGGTAGTGGTGGATGATCAAATAGTGATACGGCCGATGATGTATGTCGCACTCTCCTACGATCATCGTATCGTCGATGGTAAAGGTGCAGTGACTTTTTTAAAAACCATCAAACAGTTGGTTGAAGACCCAGCGTTGATGCTATTGGATACCTAGGATATTTATGACCACTCACTACGATGTTATCGTCATAGGTGCTGGCCCAGGTGGTTATGTGGCAGCCATTCGTTGTGCACAGCTTGGTCTCAAAACCGCCTGTGTCGATCGCGGGCTCGATGCAGATGGCAAGCCGGTCTTGGGTGGCACCTGCCTCAACGTCGGCTGCATTCCATCCAAAGCTTTGCTAGATGTGTCTCATCGCTACATAGATATGCGCGAAAACGGCCATAACTACGGCCTGCTTGGCGACATGCAGGTCGATGTATCGCGCATGTTGTCCTATAAAGCCCGCGTGGTGCGGCAGTTAACCGGCGGCATTAAACAGCTGTTAAAAGCCAATGACATAGACTGGCTGCAAGGCGAGGGCAAGCTACTCAACGCCGAGCGCGAAGTGCAAGTGACGGCGCACGATGGCCAGCAAACCACACATAGCGCCAAAACCGTGATTATCGCCACAGGCTCAAAACCCAGAGAGCTTGCGATCGCCCCCCTAAAAGACAGACTCATCATCGATTCAACCGGTGCCTTGACCCTAGATAGCGTGCCACAGAAACTCGGCATCATCGGTGCCGGTGTCATCGGCCTAGAGCTTGGCAGCGTCTGGTCGCGCGTTGGCAGCGAGGTGACTATTTTTGAGGCACAGGAGCGTTTTTTGCCGACAGTCGATCAAGAAATTGCAAAGGCAGCGCAAAAAGTGCTGCGCGAGCAGAAGTTGGACTTGCTGCTCGGTGCAGGCATCTCGGCTATCAACATCGTCGCCGGCAAGGTCGAGGTCGTTTATCGGCATGCCGATAGCGAGCACCGCAAACAGTTTGATCGGTTAATTGTGGCAACAGGGCGGGTACCTGTCACCGACAACCTGTGCGACAAAGACTTGCTCAAGATAGATGATCGAGGCTATATCGCCATCGATGATGACTGTCAGACCAATATTCCCGGTGTCTACGCCATCGGCGATGTCGTGCGTGGGGCCATGCTGGCACACAAGGCCTCCGAGGAGGGCATCGCGGTAGCCGAGCGCATCGCAGGCCACTATGCCAAGGTCAATTACGATGCGATTCCTTGGGTTATCTATACCCATCCAGAAATTGCTTGGGTCGGAAAAACTGAAGAGATGCTGAAAGAGAGCGGCGAGGATTATAAAACCGGCGTATTCCCCATGGCTGCCAGTGGTCGGGCCCGTGCCATGCATGCGAGTGCAGGCATGATAAAAATTATCTCATCTGTGAAGAGCGACCGGGTGCTCGGCGTGCATATCCTGTCCGCTCAGGCATCGGAGTTGATTGCCCAAGCGGTATTGGCGCTGGAGTTCGAAGCGACCACCGAGGACATCGCCCGCACTATTTTTGCACATCCCACGCTGTCTGAAGCGCTGCATGAGGCCGCATTGTCTGTCGATAAGCGCGCCCTGCACATCACCAATAAGTAGCCCCACCTTATGAATTTACACGAGTATCAGTCCAAGGATCTTCTACGCACCTATGGCCTGCGAGTACCTGAGGGGGTGTGCATCACCTCTGCTAATCAGGTGGCAACGGCACTGGCGCAAATCAATCACTGCCAGCGCTGGGTCGTCAAGGCGCAGATACACGCGGGCGGCAGAGGCAAAGCCGGTGGTGTCAAGCTGGTCGATTCGGCGGATGCAGTCGCCCAGGCGGTCGATGCTATGTTGGGCACCCGATTGGTCACCAAACAAACCGACGCAACCGGACAGCCGGTCGATCGGGTGCTGATCGAAGAGGTGTTTGATATCGCGCAGGAGCTGTACTTTGGCATCACATTAGATCGGGCGCTGATGCGTCCTGTCATTATGGCCTGCATCGAGGGTGGGGTCGATATAGAAGAAGTAGCCGCGAGTCGACCCGAGTTGATCTGCACTGAGGCGATCGACCCACTGGTGGGGGTAATGCCGTATCAGTCGTACCGCCTAGGGCGAAAACTAAATCTGAATAAAGAACAATTAAAACAATTTTCAGTGCTTTGCAAGCAATTAGGGAAGTTATTTATAGAAAAGGATCTTTCACTGTTGGAGCTTAACCCATTGGTGATTAGCCAAACGGGCGATCTGATATGCCTCGATTGCAAAATCTCCCTAGATGAAAATGCCATGTTTCGCCACAGCGATTTGCTGGAGCAGTACGACTCGCAACAGCAGGATGCACGCGAGCGCGAAGCCGCCGAATGGGACCTGAGCTACGTTGCCCTAGATGGCGATATCGGCTGCATGGTGAACGGGGCAGGGCTTGCCATGGCGACCATGGATGCGATCAAGCTCAATGGGGGGTCACCTGCCAACTTTCTCGATGTGGGCGGGGGCGTCACCTGCGAGCGCGTGATAGCCGCGATGCGATTGATGTTAAATGGCCCGCCTATCAAGGCGATATTAATCAATATTTTTGGCGGTATCGTGCGCTGTGATTTAATTGCACGTGGCATCATCGATGCCATCGGCCAGCTGGGTGATGTACCGCCAATTGTGGTGCGTCTTGAGGGTACCTTAGCCGAGGAGGCGACAGTCTTGTTTGCACAAAGTGATTTAAAAGTGACCATGGCAAAGGATCTTGCCGATGCTGTCGAGTCGGTGGTTGCGTTGGCTGGGGGCCAGTCATGAGTATATTAGTCGATGCCAATACCCGAGTGATCTGCCAGGGCTTTACCGGCAAGCAGGGCACTTTTCACAGTGAGCAGGCGCTAGCCTATGGCACACAGCTGGTCGGTGGTGTCACACACGGCAAGGGTGGTACACAGCATCTGAATCTACCTGTTTTTGACACGGTGCGCGAGGCGGTGGATCAGACCCATGCCGATACCAGTGTCATCTATGTGCCCGCTCGATTTTGTATGGATGCGATCTTAGAGGCGGTGGATTCGGGCATCCAATTGATTGTGTGCATCACCGAGGGCGTGCCAGTTTTGGACATGCTCAAAGTAAAAATGATTGTCGATCGCGCAGGTGCCCGTCTAATAGGGCCCAATTGCCCCGGTATCATCACACCAGGTGCCTGCAAAATTGGCATCATGCCAGGGGATATCCACCTGCCCGGCAAGGTCGGGGTGGTGTCACGATCGGGTACGCTAACCTACGAGTGTGTGAAGCAGACCAGCGAGCTGGGCTACGGCCAGAGCACCTGCGTTGGCATCGGTGGCGATCCGATTGCCGGCACCAATTTTGTCGATGTATTGCGTTTGTTCGAGGCGGATGCGCAAACAGAGGTGATACTCATCGTCGGCGAGATAGGGGGCACAGCCGAGGAGCAGGCGGCGGAATTTATTCAAAGTGAGATCAGCAAACCCGTGGTTGCCTATATCGCCGGTGTCACAGCACCCAAAGGCAAACGCATGGGACACGCCGGTGCCATTATTTCTGGAGCCGGGGGCACAGCCGAGGGAAAATATGCCGCTTTTGAGCGGGTAGGTGTGCACACGGTACGCTCGCCAGCTCATCTAGGCTTGGGTGTACGCGACGTCTTGAACAAGTAGCAATCTGGAATACGTATGAAAAATATTAATCATTTGAACGATGAACAGCGGCGCGTCACCCAAGAGCACGCCACGGAAGCGCCGTTTACCGGTATCTATAACGATCACAAGGATACCGGCATCTACCGCTGTGTCTGCTGCGGAGCCGAACTGTTTAGCTCGGAGACTAAGTACAATTCTGGCACCGGTTGGCCCAGTTTTTGGCAGGTGCTGGACCCAAAAAACGTCGGCGAGCAGTCCGACTTTAAGCTAGGGCATCAGCGCGCCGAGGTGCATTGTGCACAGTGTCAGGCACACCTAGGGCATCGCTTCCCAGATGGCCCACAACCAACCGGCATGCGCTACTGCATCAATTCCGCTTCACTCGACTTTGTTAAGTCTTAAGAAAATCAATCGCGTTTCTTTGGCGCTCAGGTGAATATCCTCGCTCTAGAGAGTGCGACAGAGGTCTGTAGCGTCGCCTTGCTGTGTGGCGAGGGGACAACGCACATCCACTTGCCAACGGGCAATGGTGCCTCTGGTACCTTATTGAGTTGCATCGATCAGTTGTTGTCAGAGGCAGGCATGAATCCCTCTCAGCTAGATGGCGTGGCCTTTAGCCGCGGCCCGGGTGGCTTCACCAGCTTGCGAGTCGGTGCCAGTGTCGCCAAAGCGATTGGCCTAGCGGTCGACTGCCCGCTGATCCCCGTCTCTACACTGGCTATTCTGGCCCAGTCGTGCCATCGCCAGAGTGGGGCGACCCATGTGCTAGCGGCATCCGATGCACGGCGCTCAGAGGTGTATTGGGGGGTGTATTGCGCCGATGCAACAGCAATCATGGCGTTATCGGGCGAGGAGTCTGTCTGCTGCCCAACCGATGTGCCCCAGCCACCAGAGCTCGAAAACACTTGGGTGGCCGCCGGCGCGGGCTGGCAGCGCTATGGCGATGAGTTATGCAATCATTTAACAACTTGTAATATTACGATCAGCCCAGTGCAATGGCCAGATGCGCGAGATCTACTAACCCTAGCAGTCGCCTACTACACGCAAGATAATCGTCGAGTCACAGCACAGGATGCCGCTTTGGTTTACTTGCGCAATAAGGTTGGCGACACCTTACAAGAGCGTGGATTGGCACATTCTGCCTAGTGCTTTTATGTCACTGGTAACACTTAGTTTTATAGCCAATTTTGTCAGCTATGATATGATTGGCAATCGTTTTACTACCTCTACCAGATAGAGTTCAGGCCTTTATGGATCAAGACCAACAAAAAAACCTAATCTCGCTTATCGCGCGCGGCAAAGAGCAGGGCTATCTCACCTATTCTGAGATCAACGATCACCTGCCCAATGACATCGACTCGGATCGCATGGATGTGATTTTGAGCATGATCAGTGAGATGGATATCGCCTTCTACGAAGTGGCGCCAGATAGCGACGACTTAGCTCGGTACGATGGACACATCAGCACAGTCGACGATGAAACGGCCGCTGAGGCCGCCGTTGTGCTCGCCTCGGTGGGTGCCGATGCCAGTCGCACCACGGACCCTGTACGCATGTATATGCGTGAGATGGGTGCTGTCGATCTCTTGAAGCGCGATGAGGAAATTGCCTTAGCGCGTCGCATTGAAGAGGGTGAATGGGAGAGACTCGGTGCCTTGGCGCTGTTTCCCTCTACCATGCCAGAGGTACTAAACAACTACCATATATCCTTTAAAGGCGAGTACGATCTGTCAAAAATGCTGGTCAGCGTGATCGAACCGGAGGACATGTATCGCATTCAAAAGATTGTGCAGAAAAAATCTTCGAGTAAATCAGCCGAGCCGGTTGAAGAGACGACTAGCGCTGAAGAGGCGGCTAAGACAGAAGCCTTGAATGCAGAGCGTGAAGCAGTCAACTCAGAGCGTGTGCAAGTGTTTATGCGCACGTTAGAAAAGTTGCATAAAAGCTATTTGTCGGCAATAAAAAGTAAAAGCTGGGCCAAAGAGAAGAAGGTACAACAAGCGAGTGAAGACCTCATGGCTCATGTCGCCCGTATGAAATTGACTCCCGCTTATTTTGAGCAGTTATTGGGTGGCTTTCGCAGTGTTGTGCAGGATATCCGTAAGCAAGAGCGCGTGATTAGGCTGATTTGTGTCAATGAGTGCAAGATGCCCAAAAAACTATTTGTCGATGTCTTTGTCGGCAATGAATCGAGCAGCACCTGGCTCACTAAACAGATCGGTGCACGTGAGGATTGGTCTATGCCCTTGGCTGAGCGAGCAGATAGAATTAAGCAGCATTTGGCACCCTTAGTGGCACTCGAAAAACAAACGCAATTGTCGATTACCGCCATTAAGGATATCAATCGGCGGGTGAATTTTTCTGAGAACAAAATACAGCGCGGTAAAAAGGGCATGATTGAAGCCAATTTGCGCCTCGTTATCTCCATTGCAAAGAAATATACCAATCGTGGCCTACAGTTTCTCGATCTGATCCAAGAGGGCAATATCGGCCTAATGAAAGCGGTCGATAAATTTGAGTATCGACGCGGGTACAAGTTTTCTACCTACGCCACCTGGTGGATTCGGCAAGCCATCACCCGCTCCATTGCCGATCAGGCGCGGACTATCCGTATTCCGGTGCATATGATTGAAACCATTAATGCGCTCAATCGCTGCTCACGTCAGATCATTCAAGAGAAAGGGCGCGAACCCACAGCCGATGAACTGGCTGAAAAAATGGATATCACCAAAGAGAAAGTCGCCAATGTGATGAAGATATCGAAAGAACCCATTTCGATGGAGACGCCCATTGGCGATGACGAGGACTCGCAGCTGGGCGATTTGGTCGAGGAGATGAATATGATCTCACCTGCCGAGTCTATGACAAAAATGAGCTTGAGTGAGATGACCGACAGCGTGCTGGCCTCCTTGTCACCGCGCGAGGCCAAGGTGTTGCGCATGCGATTTGGTATCGACATGAACACCGATCATACGCTAGAAGAAGTGGGCAAGCAGTTTAATGTCACACGTGAGCGGATTCGTCAGATAGAGGCAAAAGCACTAAGAAAACTGCGCCATCCCACGCGCTCGGTGCATCTACATAGCTATTTAGATGGTGATTAGCCTGTAGGCTATGCCATCCATTCTATTATCGGTTTATACGGGCCTGTAGCTCAGTTGGTTAGAGCAGTGGACTCATAATCCATTGGTCGGAGGTTCAAGTCCTCCCGGGCCCACCAT
>CAZROX010000074.1:0-8225 GCA_964601845.1 uncultured Halothiobacillaceae bacterium | reverse complement strand
TGCGGTCCACCCTGCCACATCTGGAGTCTTGGCTGTCATGAATGACGAGCGTTTGATGCAGGTGCTTTTGTCGCCGCATATTTCGGAAAAAACAAATCGGGCCAGCGAGCGCCACGATCAGTACACATTTAAAGTGCGTACCGATGCAACCAAGTCTGAAATAAAACGGGCGGTTGAAAAGGTGTTTTCGGTTAAGGTGCTCGGCGTGCAAACCATGTGCTTTCAGGGCAAGCAGAAGCGTTTTGCCCAGCGCTTGGGGCGTCGCGTGGCATGGAAAAAAGCACAAGTCCGCCTCGAAGCGAGTCAGACAATTGATTTTACCGACTTGGCAATAGGTAAGTGATCGTATGCCTGTTTTAATTAAAGCGAAACCAACCTCGCCGGGGCGGCGATTTACCGCCAGTGTGGTCGACAGAACCCTGCACCGAGGGCGGCCATTTGAGCCCTTGACAGAGCATCTGACCAAAAGTGGTGGCCGCAATAACGCGGGTCGTATTACGGTGCGGCACCGAGGTGGTGGGCACAAGCGAGTTTATCGAAAAATTGATTTTAAGCGGAATAAAGATGCCATTGCTGCGCGCGTCGAGCGCCTAGAGTACGATCCAAACCGCAGTGCCAACATTGCGCTCTTGCTGTATTGCGATGGCGAGCGACGTTATATCCTGGCACCCCAGCAGGTTAAAGTGGGGGATGAGATTTTGTCGGGCAGTGGTTCGCCGATCAAGCCGGGCAATTGCCTTGCCTTAGAAGAGATGCCACTGGGTACCGTGGTGCATTGTGTCGAGCTACAGCCGGGTAAGGGCGCGCAAATGGCGCGGGCGGCGGGTACTTCGGTGCAACTTTTGGCGCGTCAAGGTAACTTGGCTACCCTGCGCTTGCGCTCGGGTGAGATGCGCAACGTGCCGGTGACGGCGCGGGCAACTGTCGGCATAGTCGGCAATGCAGTCCACTCGCTGAGAAAACTTGGTAAGGCCGGTGCGAGTCGCTGGCGTGGTATTCGACCCACGGTACGCGGTGTGGCGATGAATCCGGTGGATCATCCGCACGGTGGTGGTGAGGGGCGTACATCTGGTGGGCGCCATCCTGTTTCGCCATGGGGTATGCCAACTAAAGGTTATGTCACGCGTTCCAATCGTCGAACCGACCATATGATTGTTCGTCGGCGCAATAAAAAATAGAGGAATGCTATAGATGCCACGATCTTTGAAAAAAGGCCCATTTGTCGATCTACATTTGATTCAAAAAGTAGAGAAAGCATTAGCCAGTGGGGATAAGCGACCTATTAAGACCTGGTCGCGCCGCTCGATGGTGGTGCCCGGTATGATCGGTTTGACGATCGCCGTGCACAATGGACGCCAACATGTGCCCGTATTTGTCAGTGAAGACATGGTTGGACACAAGTTGGGCGAGTTTGCGTTGACGCGATTGTATCGCGGTCATACAGCTGATAAGAAAACAAGGTAATTTTTGAATGCGTGTTGCCGCAAAATTAAAAACTGCAAGAATATCACCGCAAAAGGTGCGATTGGTTGCGGACCAAATACGCGGTTTACGCGTGGATGCAGCGATGCAGATATTGCAATTTAGCCCGCTCAAGGCGGCGCGTATTGTGCGCTCTGTGCTCGATTCGGCCATTGCCAATGCCGAGCACAATGAGGGGGCAGATATCGATGAGCTGAAAGTTGATCGGATCTGTATCGATGCGGGCTCAGTGCTGAAGCGACTGCGCGCTCGGGCCAAGGGTCGGGCTAACCGTATCACAAAGCGTACTAGCCACATTACGATAACTGTTAGCGACTGATCTTAGGTAATTAGTTTTAATTATGGGACAAAAAACAAATCCGATCGGCATACGTCTGAATATCTCTCGATATTGGAATTCTGTATGGTACGCCGACCATCAAAACTATGCCAATTATCTGAACGCCGATCTCAAGATACGCGAATTTTTAACGCGCAAACTCGCCAGTGCGCTGGTGAGCAAAATACACATCGAGCGCCCCTCGCGCTCGCTACACATCACGATACACACGGCTCGCCCCGGGATTGTGATCGGCAAGAAGGGTGAGGATATCGAGCGTCTGCGCAAGCAGGTCAGCAAGATGGTTGGCGTGAATATTAACAATGTGAAGCTCGGTGTCGCTGAAATACGCAACCCGGAGACCAACGCGCAGTTGGTTGCAGAGAGTGTGGCCCAGCAGCTGGTGCGTCGGGTGATGTTTCGCCGCGCGATGAAACGGGTGGTAACCGGCACCATGCGCCTTGGGGTTGATGGTATCAAGATTAGCTTGGCTGGCCGTCTAAACGGCGCTGAGATCGCACGCCGAGAGTGGTATCACGAGGGACGTGTGCCCCTGCATACGTTGCGTGCCGCCATCGACTACGGTGTTGCGCGGGCGCAGACGACCTACGGCACAATTGGTGTGAAAGTTTGGATTTGTAATGGTGAGGCCTCGGTCGGTGACAAGCTCAAAGAGAGCGATGCCGGTGTGGTTTCGAGTTAAGGTGGCAGTTGATGTTACAGCCTAGATCGACAAAATTTCGTAAACAGCAGAAGGGCAGGAACTGTGGATTGGCGGTGAACGGCAATCGCGTCAGTTTCGGCGAGTACGGCTTGAAGTCCGCTGGGCGCGGGCGTATTACAGCGCGTCAAATCGAATCTGCTCGGCGTGCCATGACGCGCTATATCAAGCGCGGCGGCAAGATTTGGATACGCATATTCCCCGATGTGCCGGTGACCAAAAAGCCCATTGAAGTACGCCAGGGTAAGGGTAAGGGTAACGTCGAGTACTGGGCATGCAAGATACAGCCCGGCAAGATGCTATATGAAATAGAGGGCGTTTCGGAGACGGTGGCGCGCGAGGCGATGCGTTTGGCCTCGGCCAAGCTGCCCTTGCCAACCGTATTTGCAAGTCGGGAGCTCATGTAATGAAAGCGGCTGAAATGCGTGAAAAGAGTGCCGATGACCTGCAAAAAGAGCTGGTACGCTTGCGAGAAGCCCAGTGTGGCCTGCGCATGAAAGCGGGCTCCGGACAAGATGTAAAGCCGCATGAGATACGTATTTTGCGCAAGGATATCGCGCGGGTTAAAACGTTTCTGACAAAGATAAAACAGCAAGGTAACAGTTGATGGCTGGCGATAAAACACAACGGGTACTCGATGGGCGCGTAGTCAGCAACAAGATGGACAAAACCATCGTGGTGCTGGTCGAGCGTCATGTGCGTCACCCGATTTATGGTAAGTACATTAAGCGCAGCAAGAAAATGCACGCTCACGATGCCGACAATATCTGTCAGATCGGTGATTTGGTGCAGATCGGTGAGTGCCGTCCGCTGTCTCGGATGAAATCTTGGCAGTTGATTGCTCGCGTGACCCCTGTCGTATCTTCTGATGTAGAGGCTAAGAGCGCTGTATGATACAGACCCAGACAATGCTGCGCGTCGCCGATAACAGCGGCGCCAAAAAGGTACAGTGTATTAAGGTTCTCGGTGGCTCGCATCGCCGCGTGGCGGGCATCGGCGATATCATAAAAGTCAGTATCAAGGATGCCATTCCCCGTGGTCGGGTGAAAAAGGGCGAGGTCTACAATGCCCTGGTTGTGCGTGTGCGCAAGGGCGTGCGTCGTAGCGATGGCTCCGTGATTCGGTTCGACTCGAATGCCGCTGTGGTTTTGACCAGCAAGCTAGAGCCAATTGGCACCCGTATTTTTGGCCCTGTCACCCGCGAGTTGCGCGGCCAATTTATGAAAGTGATTTCGCTGGCACCCGAAGTTCTATAAGTGGAGAGTGTGGTGAAAAAAATACGTAAGGGCGATGATGTGATGGTAACCTGCGGTCGGGACAAGGGTAAGCGCGGCTTAGTTGATCGCGTTTTGCCAGATGGTCGCCTGATTGTCAGAAACATCAACATGATTAAAAAGCACACCAAGCCGAATCCAAACGCAGGTGTTGAGGGCGGCATATTAGAGCGTGCCGCACCCCTGCAAGCATCCAATGTCATGCTGTTCAATCCAGCCAAGCAAGCGGCGGATCGGGTGGGCTTTAAAATGTTGGATAATGGCAAAAAAGTGCGTTATTTTAAATCCGATGGCAGTGTAGTAGTAGGTAGTTGAGCATTATCGTGGATCGTTTACAACAAACATATAAATCTGAGATTGTTCCTCAGTTGCGCGAGCAGTTTGGCTATTCCAGCATTATGCAGGTGCCGCATTTGCGCAAGATCAGCTTAAATATGGGCTTGGGTGAGGCGCTGCAAGAGAAAGGCGTTATCGAGCGCGCACTCAAAGACATCGCCATTATTTCCGGCCAAAAAGGCGTTGTAACTGTGGCGCGTCGCTCGATCGCAGGCTTTAAGATTCGCGATGGTTGGCCGATTGGCTGCAAGGTGACGCTACGTCGCCAGCGCATGTATGAGTTTTTAGATCGTCTGATTAATGTGGTGATGCCGCGTGTACGCGACTTTAGAGGGCTATCGCTCAAGTCGTTCGACGGCCACGGCAATTACAGCCTCGGTGTACAAGAGCAGATGATTTTCCCCGAAATTGATTACGATAAGGTCGATGCGACCCGTGGTATGGATATCACGATCGCAACCTCCGCCAGAACCGACGAAGAGGCGCTCGCATTGTTGCGCAGCTTCGGTTTCCCACTTCGAAAATAGTAGAGTTTTTTTTATGGCACGAGCTGCAGTAGTTGCGCGTCAAGCGCGTCGATTGAAGATGGTGATGCGCTACAAGAAAAAGCGCGATGCCTTGCGCGCGCAGAGCAAGTCGATCCATGCGACCTACGAGGAGCGTATTGCCGCTGTGGCAAAGATCAGTGCCATGCCACGCGATGCGAGCCCTGTTAGATTGCGTAACCGCTGCCCGCTAAGCTCGCGCGCAAATGGTTTTTACCGTAGATTTGGGCTCGCGCGACAAAAATTGCGTGAAGTGGCGATGCGGGGCGATGTGCCCGGTTTAACTAAGGCGAGTTGGTAGGTGGTGTTGCTAATATGAGTATGTCTGATCCAATTGCCGATATGTTGACCCGTATCCGCAATGCACAAGCGGTTAAGCGCGTCGATGTCCTGATGCCTGCATCAAAGCAGAAGCGGGCAATCGCCGAGGTGCTAGAGCGCGAGGGTTATATTCAGTCGCTAGAGATTCTAGACGCTGAGGTCGGTCAAACCCTACGTATTGTGCTCAAGTATTATCTGGGCGCCGGTGTCATCGAGAGTATTCGCAAGGTCAGTTGCCCTGGGTTGCGCGTCTTTCGTGGTAAGTCCGATATTCCCAAGGTGATGGGCGGGCTGGGTATCGCGATCATCTCCACCTCTAAGGGCGTGATGAGTGATCGCCAGGCCAGGGCGCAGGGTCACGGTGGTGAAGTTTTGTGTTATGTCACGTAGTTTTGAGTCGATAGGTTTTTTATGTCACGCGTAGGTAGTCTACCAGTTGAGTTGCCAGAGGGATGTCAGATCGTCATAGACGGTGCATGCATTTCTGTGACCGGTGCCAAGGGCAGTGGTGAGTTGAACTTGCATGGTTCGACCGCTGTCGAGCAGGATGGCAAGGTGCTGAAAATTGTCCCAACTGGCAAGCAGCAGTCTTTTTACAAGGCGATGTCTGGTACGATGCGCGCCTTGCTCAATAATTTGATTGTCGGCCATAGTGTCGGGTTTGATCGGCGTTTGAACTTGGTCGGTGTGGGTTATAGCGGTAGCATTGAGGGCAAAAAACTCAAACTGTTACTCGGCTTTTCGCATCCAATTGAGTATGCCGTGCCTGAGGGGGTGAAGGTTGAAATGCCCTCGTCAACCGAGATCGTGCTCTCGGGTACCGACAAGCAAAAAGTGGGTCAGGCTGCGGCTCAAATACGTGCATTTCGTCCACCGGAGCCCTACAAGGGCAAGGGTGTGCGTTATAGCGATGAAGTTGTGTTGAGAAAAGAGTCTAAGAAGAAATAATTGAGTGATATGAATAGAAAGCGCAGCAGATTGCGTCGTGCCCTTAAGACACGCGCCAAGATACGTCAATCAGACATATGCCGTTTGACAGTACATCGAACCTCACGCCATATCTATGCGCAGGTGATCTCGGTGGATGGGCGCTCTGTGTTAGCGGCGGCCTCTACTTTGCAGGCGGATTTACGCAAGGAGTTGGCCTCGACCAGCAACCTTGAGGCGGCAGTTGCGGTGGGTACAAAAATTGCTCAGAGCGCACGTGCTTGTGGCGTTGAGCGGGTGGCATTTGATCGGTCTGGTTTTAAGTATCACGGGCGTGTTAAGGGTTTGGCAGATGCCGCACGTGAAGCGGGTTTGATTTTTTAGTTAGGGGTATTTTGTGGCGAATTTTGAAGCGGCGCCGGATAGCAAGGACTACTACGAGAAACTCGTAGCAGTCAATCGTGTAGCGAAGGTTGTCAAGGGCGGACGTCAGTTTAGCTTTACAGCCCTGACAGTCGTTGGCGATGGCAAGGGTTCTGTTGGCATGGGTTATGGCAAGGCGCGCGAAGTGCCCTTGGCGATCCAAAAGGCGATGGAGCGTGCGCGTAGCAACATGGTGCATATGGAGCTTGCCGATGGTACCTTGCACTATTCGATCACAGGTCGCCATGGGGCGGCGCGCGTCTATATGCAGCCGGCCTCTTCGGGTACTGGCATCATTGCCGCCAGCGCCATGCGCGCTGTATTTGAGGCAGCTGGTGTGAAAAATGTACTGGCCAAGATTATTGGCACCAGCAATCCGATTAATGTGGTGCGTGCCACGTTAGAGGGGATGGGGCGGATCCATTCGCCAGAGTATGTTGCCTCTAAGCGCGGCATCAGTTTGGATGAAATTAGGATGGGCGGAGCCTAACAATATGTCTTCTGATTCAGTTGGCACAATCAAAATTACGCAGGTGCTCAGTCGGCACGGTCGGCGCAAATCGCATCAGGCCTGCTTGCTCGGCTTGGGTGTGCGGCGCATACACCGGCAGTACACCGTGCGCGACACGGTCGAAAATCGCGGCATGATTAAAAAGATTGCCTACTTATTGCGGATAGAGGAGTCCTGAGTATGCGTTTGAATACGCTTCAGCCTAGCGAAGGCAGCAGACGCCCACCTAAGCGCGTGGGTCGCGGTATGGGCAGTGGCTTGGGAAAAACCTGTGGCCGTGGCCACAAGGGTCAGCGATCGCGTTCTGGTGGCTACCATAAGGTCGGCTTTGAGGGCGGTCAGATGCCCATTAAGCAACGGTTGCCCAAGTTTGGATTTAGCTCGCGTGTGCATCGCTATTCGAGTGAAGTGCGCCTGCACGAGTTGTCGTGCTTGGCCGATGATACGGTGACACTGGTTGGATTGATCGATGCGGGCTTGGTACCTTTGCGGACTCGCCGTGCCAAGATTATTCAGTCGGGCGAGCTGCCCGCAGGCCGGGTCTTCAAAATTCAAGATGATGTTTTAGTGACCAAGGGAGCTAGAGTCGCCATAGAAGCCTCTGGTGGCACAATTGTGAATGCGTAGATGAGTAAATTTGCCGAACTACGTTCGCGACTGCTATTTTTATTGTTTGCCCTGGTCGTTTTTCGACTGGGCGCACACATTACTATTCCAGGCGTAGATCCACTTGCCGCTGTTGCCCTATTTAATCAAAACAGTGGTGGCATCTTAGACCTATTCAATATGTTTGGCGGCGGCGCACTCGAGCGCATGTCCATCTTTGCGCTGGGCGTTGCACCCTATATTTCAGCCTCCATCATTATGCAGCTGTTGAGTCATATCGTCCCCTCGCTGGAGCAGTTGCGCAAAGAGGGTACCAGCGGGCGTCGAAAAATTACCACCTATACCCGCTTCGGCACATTGGTGCTTGCCACTGTGCAGGCGACAGCGGTTTGTTTTCTGTTACGCGAGCAGTCTGCGGGCAATTTGCCCTTGGTGTACTTGCCAGATTTTCAGTTTCTAGTCGTCGCCTCCATCACACTGGTGGCGGGCACGATGTTCTTGATGTGGCTCGGTGAGCAGATTACAGAGCATGGCGTGGGCAATGGTATCTCAATGTTGATTTTTGCCGGCATCGTCTCGGGCCTGCCCGCTGCAATTGGCGGCACTTTAGAGCTGGCGCGCATTGGCGAGCTGAGCTACTTTATCGTCCTCATCCTGTTTACGATGGTGCTGTTCGTCACCGCTTTTGTGGTCTTTGTCGAGCGCGGTCAGAGACGTGTGACAGTCAATTATGCACAGCGCCAGCAAGGTCGTCGCACCT
>CAZROX010000073.1:0-8232 GCA_964601845.1 uncultured Halothiobacillaceae bacterium | reverse complement strand
ACACAACCACCCCAAAGACCGACCAACAACACCCACCCAAACTAGCGCACATCCCAACCTATCCATCACCCCGCCGCCACACCAACACCCGATTATTCGCAGGCATGGCATGATCCGCCACCAACTGCAAACCGTGCTCTGCCGCCAGTTGCACCATCGCCTCTTGATCGCGGATGGCGCGCAATGGGTCCTGCGACTTCAACCAGCTGTCGAACGACTCATTGCTCTGGCTCGTGTAGTTACCGGCGTAATTAAACGGCCCATACAGACAAAAATACCCTGCAGGCCTTAGCCTAGCGGCTAGGCCGCGCATCATTGCGCACACCATAGGCCACGACATGATATGTGCTGTGTTCGCTGAAAAAATGCCATCGTACTGCGCGCTGGGCCAAGGGCCGCTAACATCCAGCTCGATGGGTGCAGATAGGTTCGCCGGGGGCGCAGACTGCCTAGGGAGCTGCATACCTGCCAGTGCTTGGGGATGATCCGAGGGTTGCCACACCAGATGCGGCAGGTGTTGGGCAAAGTACAATGCGTGCTGGCCCGTGCCACAGCCGATCTCCAACACAGACGTCGCTTCGGCAAAATACTGCTCAATCACCTGTAATATAGGGGTTTTATTGTTTTCTGCCGCTTGTGAATAAGCCATCCTATTGATCTCTTTCAAGCTAGATTCATCCATCCGATCAGATGCAAGGGCGCAACCCAGATCAACCGCATCGCGCCAATGGTTGATCTTGAGGGCGATCATCATTATTATGGCGAAGTCAGCTTATATTTGCACGGCAAGCAGTACCCTGCCCCCACACTAAGGACATGAACACAACGATGCACAGTAGATTTTCTCGTGGCTTTACCCTAGTGGAACTGATGGTGTCGATAGCTGTTATCTCAATACTTGCAGGAATCTTTATACCGAATTATGTCGCCTATGTTAAGCGCGCCAGAGTCTCTGAGGTATTCCAGAAATTGGCACCCATTCAGCCACGTGTAGAATCCTATTTTGCTTTAAACAGAAAACTACCCCTTGCGAATCAAGTATTAAATAGCGATAGTACAACGTCGGCGGCAGGTGCTGATAGCGCGGTGTTCTACCAAACTCGGGTTGTTGGAAGCGAACCTTTCGCAAGGATACGTGGAACTCTGTCTACCGGCAAATCCAAGGGCATATGTGAAGATACCTCAACAGGATGCTTTGTAACCATTGTTGGAATCCCTAATGCTAGTGCTGGCACGATTGATTGGTTCTGCGGTAAAGATAGAGATACTAATAAAGAAGTAGAGGCACAGTATCTACCCTCCTCGTGCATTGACACTCTACTAAATGACTGTATTAGCGCACCGGGTACTTGTTAGTAAGAAGTACTCATTGAGCATAAAGTAGCCCAAAAAATCACTGTCACTGACACTGACATTACGCCACGACACAACTGGCAAGCCATTGGAAGCACTATGAAATATAAACCCTCACGCGGATTCGGCTTAATTGAGCTAATGATAGCGATTGCTATTATCGCTATACTGGCGGCGGTTGCTATCCCAAGTTATAGATCGTATATCCATCGCGCTAAAATCAGCGATCTATTCCATAATTTTGACGCAATTAGGGCAGCTGCAGTTGCTTATTACACTGTCAACCTAACCATGCCTCCAAACTCAGTGCTATTTGCCAACCCAACCATAGCGGCGCTTTTTCAAGCTGCTAATATTGGTGGTACAGATCACAAATGGATCGTAACCGAACTAAGCGAAAAGGACTCTAAGGGGGTATGTGCAACCGGCACGGCTGGAACAAGAAGATGCCAAATCATAACGCTCCTGCGCATTGAGGGCGAAGACGTCAAGTTTTACTGTGGCACATGGCAAGAGCCAGAAGCTGGTTTTCGTGTACCCAAAAGATTGCTGCCAGCTGACTGTAGATCCACTAATATGGGCGCTTGTGCCTCCTCAGGGGATTGCAGCGGCTTGCTGTAGTTCTGGCTGGACATAGCGCCACCTAACCTGTAGGCCGCCCATTAGCAAGCTTTCGCGGATTCACCTTACCTATTTATACAAAAATCCCCCAAAGAGAGAATCGGGAGAGATGTTGATAAGCAGGCTAATCCTGGTGCCCTAGAGACGCGACTGACACACAAAACAGATACCAATTCAATCTGGCTAACATGAACCACCCTGCTATCTAAGGCCGATGGCTTGTGTCGCCAGCCACAGTTGCGGTTACGCGTTGAATAGGGTGCGGGGCTGATTGAGACACTGATATTCAGTGCGATTGCGGCGGCTCTTCAAGATAGTAGAACCCAAAGACCTTTCAGGCAAGTGCAACCTAGACAGGCTCGCACGGCATACCGCTGACAAGGGTGTGCTAGCTGCACACCACCGCTCTTAGCACAGTGTGCGACTGATCACCAATAAGTATGACTTAATTTACCCGCCACTAAAAAGTGGCGGAGAGCGAGGGATTCGAACCCCCGGAACCTTTCGGCTCAACGGTTTTCAAGACCGCCGCTTTCGACCACTCAGCCAGCTCTCCAATTGGATACTCTACGGTCAATTATACAAAACTCACGCACAAGAAAAGCGATGAGCGCTTGGTTACACTTAAAAAAACCGCTTCAGATCCATGCCTGTATAAAGTTGCGCCACCTGTTCAGCGTAGCCGTTGAACGGCAAGGTCTCGCGTTTTTTGGAAAATAAGCCGCCAAACTTACTACTGCGCTCATCGAGGCGACGCTCGCGCGCCTGACTCCAGCGTGGGTGACTGACATTGGGGTTTACATTCGCATAAAAGCCATACTCACGTGGGCTGCTATCGGACCAGGTCGTGTTTGGCTGGTTAGCGACAAAGCTGATCTTCACAATCGACTTGATACTCTTAAAACCATACTTCCAGGGCACCACTAGGCGCAGGGGCGCGCCATTCTGATTGGGCAAGTCCTCGCCAAACACACCCACCGCCATAAGCGCGAGCGGATTCATGGCCTCATCCATACGCAGCCCCTCAACATAAGGCCAATCCAGCGTGGATCTTTTTTGTGCCAATAGATGCTTGGGGTCGTAAATCGTCTCAAAGCGCACATATTTGGCATCCGAGCGCGGTTTGAACCGCTTAAGCATATCGCCCAACGCAAAGCCATTCCATGGAATGACCATAGACCAAGCCTCGACACAGCGCATGCGATAGATACGCTCTTCGATGGGCTGTGCTTTTAGTATGTCCTCTAGGGTATAGCTGCCGGGTGCATCGCACAGGCCATCGACCACCACCGACCAAGGATCGGTCACCAGTTGACTGGCATTGCGCGCCGGGTCTGTCTTTTGCAGCCCTAGCTCGTAAAAATTGTTGTAGCTGGTTACCTGTTTGTAGGTGCTGAGATTATCGCCCTCACTCAGTACATAGTCTGTCTCTTGCACATTGGCCAGCTTCGCCGCTTGTGCGACGGATAACAGCGGCGATGCAATGGTGGTGCCCAACGCGAGAGAGGCGGCACGCAACAACATGCGCCGTTTCTCAAATGTCTCTCTGTCGGTGATTTCAGATGGCTTGATGTCGCTGGTATATTTTGGCAATAACATAGGCTCTACTCCACTGGGATTTAGCACATGATTCGATTATAGGAACGTCACAACATTAGCCCCTATTTAGAAAGAGGCGCGCATTGTGAAAAAGTTGCATCCAAGGGCTCTTATCTTGCCAATTTGACGGATACCATGAGTGCTGCACACTCCGAAAGGCCCGCTCTGGGTGTGGCATCATAATATTAAAGCGACCATCTTGATTACACATGCCGGTAATACCCTGCGCGCTGCCATTGGGGTTCTCTGGGTAGCTGTCGGCGGGGGTGCCATCGGCTCGCACATAGCGCAAGGTAACCGATGGCGCTGGCAGCTGTGAATCGAGCACGACCCTGCCCTCACGATGCGCAATTGGCACCGTCAGGCGCGAGCCTGCCATGCCGGCAAATAATATCGAGTTGGATTCTGCTATCTCAACCAAGCTCAGGCGCGACTCAAACTGCTCGGAGGTGTTGCCCTCGCAGGCGCCCCAGCTCTCGGCACCTGGGATCAGGTCACGTATTTGGGAGAACATCTGACAACCATTGCAAGCCCCCAGCGCAAAGACCGCATCTCGATTAAAAAACTCGACGAATTGATCGTATAACACGGGATTATGCAAAATCTTGCTGGCCCATCCACGCCCAGCGCCCAGCGTATCGCCATAAGAAAAACCGCCACCTGCCACCAGACCATGGAAGCGATCGAGGCTAACCTTGCCCGACAGCAGATCATTCATATGCACATCCACCGCCACAAACCCAGCAGCGTCAAATGCGGCGGCCATTTCATAGTGCCCGTTGGTGCCCTGCTCGCGCAAAATAGCGACCCACGGGGTGTAGCTGGCAATGCCGGGCGCAGCCACGGCGGATTGTTCGTTGGGCAAGATCACCTGCGGGCTCAGAGGTGGCATTTGTTCATCGCAGATGCGGGCATAATCTTGCCGTGCGCACTCGGGATTATCGCGCAGGGCGCGCATGCGATAGCTTGTCTCCCACCAAATGCCACGCAGTTTTGCTAGGCGCTCACGATACAGCGACTGCCCATCTTGCTGGATATCGAGCGCCAGATCATCGCTTGAGCTACCCACATAGACCCCGCTGAGTTTATGGGCGCTCAGCACCTGGGTGAGTTGTGTGCGATCCTCGGCACGAATTTGCACCACGGCACCCAATTCCTCGCAAAACAAAAAGTGCAGGGCATCGCGCTCGGGTGGCACCGCCAAATTCACCCCTAGATTGCCAGCAAATGCCATCTCGCTGACACAGGCGAGTAAGCCGCCGTCGGAGCGATCGTGATAGGCGCATAAAATAGACGCTTTTCTCAGCGCCTGAATCGCATGAAAAAAGTCTTTTATCTGATCGTTTGGCTCGATATCCGCCGGTGACTCTCCCAGCTGTTGATACACCTGCGCCAGTGCCGAGCCGCCTAATCTATCCTGCCCGTTGCCAAGGTCGATTAACCAAAGCTCATCGGACTCCAGCGGCATCAGTTGCGGGGTGAGGGTGGTGCGCACATCCTCTACCGGCGCAAACGCTGTGGCGACCAAAGAGAGCGGTGCGGCCACGGTGAGCTGGCTGCCATCGTGCTCCCAATCCACCTGCATAGAGAGCGAATCCTTACCCACGGCGATTGACAGCCCCAGATAGCACAGCCAATTGGTCACCGCTTGCACGGTATCGTAAAGCGCCGCATTTTCTCCGGCGCACTCGGTGGCGAGCATCCAGTTAGCAGAGAATTTAATTTTGGAGAAGTTGTTCACACTGCTCGCAGCGATATTGGTGATCGCCTCGCCAATTGCCAAGCGTCCGGAGGCGAGCGGGTCGATCACGGCAACCGGTGCCCGCTCACCCACAGCCATCGCCTCACCTGAAAAGCCCCTGTAATCGGTTGCGGTCACCGCGACATCTGCCACCGGCATCTGCCAAGGCCCGACCATCTGATCGCGACAGGTCAGACCGCCGACGCTGCGATCGCCGATGGTGATTAAAAAGTCCTTGCTCGCAACAGCGGGCAAACTCAGCACGCGGGTGATCGCATCGGCCAAATCAATCGAGCTGGTGATTAGGGCAGATTGCTGTTGCTGTACCCGATTGGCGATAAAATGCAATGGGGCCGGTTGCTTCATCAGAAAATCGAGCGTCACATCGACCGGCTCGTTACCAAAAGCGGCATCGTAGACCACCAACTTGCGATTATCCAACCAGCGCACAGACTTGCCAACAAAGCTGTACGGGCAATTTTCACGCACGCAAATATCGCTAAAATGCTCTTTTTTGCTCGGATAAATTGCCAAGGCGTAGCGCTCTTGCGATTCATTACACCAAATCTCCAAAGGCGACATGCCCGGCTCATCACTCAAAAAAGCCCGCAAATCTAGCACGGCACCATTCGTGGTGGAATAGACTAACTCTGGAAAAGCATTGGCCAAGCCACCTGCGCCGACATCGTGTATCGAGGCAATCGGTGTCTCCTCCCCCAGTGCAATACAGGCATCGATGACACCCTGACAGCGGCGCTGCATCTCGGCATTGCCGCGCTGTACTGAGGAGTAATCTGTCTCTGCATCGATCTGCCCATTATTCACACTCGATGCCGACCCACCCCCCATGCCAATCGACATAGCGGGGCCGCCCAAAAGCACCAACAAGGTATCCTCGAACAGGACATCGCGTTTGCGCGCATGCATGGCGCGCACACTGCCAAGCCCACCGGCAATCATAATGGGCTTGTGGTAGGCGCGCAGCGCTTGCCCATCGGCTGTGTCGATCATTTGCTCGTAGGTGCGAAAGTAACCCGCTAAGCAGGGTCTGCCAAATTCGTTGTTAAACAGTGCCGCACCGATTGGCGCCTCACGCATCACCTCTAACGCCGAGGCGATTCTCTGGGAGCGGGGCGGGGCAATTTCCCATGGGCGCGCGTAGTCTGGAATATGCAGATGAGAGACAGAAAAACCACACATCGCCATCTTGGTGCGCGCACCTAATCCGGTCGCCACTTCATCTCGAATTTCGCCACCGCTGCCGGTCGCCGCACCGGAGAGGGGGGATATCGCCGTCGGGTGATTGTGCGTCTCGGCCTTGAACTGAATGTGCAGCGGCTCAACCTGGGTGCCGTAGCGATGATTGGTGGGGTTGATCGACAGATAACACCCCGTATGGCCGTGCATCACCGCCGCATTATCGCTGTAAGCCGACAAGGCAGGTTCCAAGGCGCTGGCGTCTGTGCGGCGCACCAAGTCCATCATCGACAAGGGCTGTGCCTCGCCATCTATGGACCAATTTGCATTAAATTTCTTGTGCCGACAATGCTCCGAGTTAATCTGACTGTACATCATGACCTCCGCATCGCTTGGATTGCGGCTGACCAATTTAAAGTAGGTCTCCACGTGATCGACCTCGTGCGGCAGCAGATTGACACTGTATTGTGTGTTGAAGCGCTCCAGTGCCACGTGCCCGCGCCTCAGGACATCTATCGTGCCGGCCGGCTCGGGAATTTGTGACAAAAACAGATGCGAGATCAGCTCGATATCGCGCAAGACAGATTCGGTCATCGAGTCGTGTACTGCTGCGAGTAGTAGGTCATCCTGATCATCGCTCAGGGGTGCATCGGCGGTATACTCATAGAGCACGGCCCGCTCGACGCGCTGCACCCAATCGACACCGCAGTGCGCCAGAATATCCCGCACGCGCGAGCACCAGGGCGAAACGGTCCCCTTTCTTGGCGTGACCAAGAGTTGCCTATCACCCATGGAGACGATCGGTGGCTCGCCCGCCTCTACCTGCAAGAGCGCGTTGAGCGTGGCCTGTGATTTTGGATCGGTGCAGGTACCCTGTATTAAATAGACAAAGCGCGCCTGCAGGGTGCTGATCGGCATCTGCGCACGCAACCTAAGAAATCGCCTGCGTAACTCAGAGGATACGATGGGCTTTCCGGCTAGTATGAGCAGCTGATCGTTGGGTTCAGTGTACACGCATCACTCGATGTCTAGCTCGCGAGCACGCGGCATAAAAACAGTTGCTACACAGCGCTTCGACAGTGAGAGAGTTCGTCATTTCACGGCTAACAGGCATAGATGGGTGCATCAAATAAGGTGGGTACCTGCGATTCATTCTACTCACTTTTATCAGAGCACGCCACCGAGTATCCAACACCTGCACTGGGAGACAGACCGCCAAGCGCCCCATTTTTACATGACGGCAATTGAGAGTGGATGCCGCGAGATAGCGACGACAAAAAGCGGGCCTAAGCGGGAGCGGTGTTGTAAAAATGGTGGGCCGTGAAGGAGTCGAACCTTCGACCAATTGATTAAGAGTCAACTGCTCTACCAGCTGAGCTAACGGCCCTAACTTAACAGCGAGATAAAATGAATGGGGTGGACGATGGGGTTCGAACCCACGACCACTGGAATCACAATCCAGGGCTCTACCAACTGAGCTACGTCCACCATAGGCATTTCACTTACCCAACCACCACATCAAATGCGGCGAATCAGTACCGCGCCACGATAGAGAGATGGCACGCCCGGCAGGACTCGAACCTGCTACCCTCGGCTTAGAAGGCCGATGCTCTATCCAAATGAGCTACGGGCGCAGTATCCCGCACGTCAAAAATTGGTCGGGGCAGAGAGATTCGAACTCCCGACCCTCTGCTCCCAAAGCAGATGCGCTACCAGGCTGC
>CAZROX010000072.1:0-8260 GCA_964601845.1 uncultured Halothiobacillaceae bacterium | reverse complement strand
TAGGTCATATCTAGCAATCCTTATAGTCACTTTCCAAGCAGCGGCTAGACATTTCCTGTGCTTGTAATGTCTGGGCGATATTCCATTTCTTAGCTAATTTAGCTTTATTCTCAGAACCTGTTTTGTTGCCGTTATAACTACCTAGGTGGTACCACATGTAGGCGCGTAGGTAGTTTGCGGGAACACCGCGGCCATTCTCGTACATCAACCCTAGACTAATTTGAGCATCAGCATGTCCCTGCCTAGCAGCTTTGTTGAACCACTTCGCTGCGGCCTTATCGTTCTCTGAACCACCATTGCCGACGTACGTAAAACCCAGAACATATTGAGCATAAGCATCTCCCTGCTCAGCCAAAGGCATCCACTGTGCTAGTATGGTCTTAAAGTCACCTGGGCTATATGCCCTCAAACCTTTATCAAAATCAGCAGCACCTGCCAACCCACTACCCAATAGTAATGCAAGTATTAACCCAGTAATTATCTTTTTAAGATTCATGGCTGCACCCTCAAACGCTGCTAACAACAATTCAAACAATAAATTTCATAGCATTAAACTTCTGGACTGCCAATACATGCGTGGCAACCTACCGCAACACACTAACTTGCCCATCACCCAACCAACTCGCACACAACAACATCACTTAACCTTGGTGTACTCCCCGTAGACTGTCAGGGTGTAGTCGCTGATTTCGTACCCCAGCTCGGTGGCAATTTTATTTAAGCGCTCCTCGATCAGCGCATCGGTAAACTCCTCGACATGGCCTGTTTTGATACAGACAATGTGATTGTGATTGCCGCCTGCGCTCAGCTCAAATACCGACTGATTGCCATCGAACCTGTGTCGCAATACCAGCCCCGCCGTTTCAAACTGCGTTAGTACACGATAGACGGTGGCAAGCCCGATATCTGAGCCGGAGTCGATCAGTGCCCGGTAGATATCCTCTGCACTCAGGTGGCGTGGATCGGAGTGCTCCAATATCTCCAGTATCTGCATACGTGGCAAGGTTACCTTGAGGCCAGCTCGCTTCAAATCACTTGTAGACATGTAGATTCCCAGTGGTAAGCACTATTTTCAGATCAATGGATGACGCATAATACTCCAGCATTTTAACTAGCAGGTATCGGTATGTCACTGATCAACAGGTTGCAGTCCAGCTGTGGATACGCTCCTTCTGGTAAACAGCGCGCTTTTTTACGCGTTGCGCGCTACCTCGTGCCAATCTTGTGTTTGGGGCTATCTGGCTGTAGCTCACTGGCACACAAGGTGCCGAGTGTACAAGGGCGCCTGATCGATGAGGAGACACGCGGTAAAATTCACCTAGGCATGAGCCAAGCAGAGGTGCAACAACTGCTGGGCAAACCCAATGTCCGCAGCCTGCTCGGTGATAATAACCACTGGTACTATATCCACTCGAGCAAAACCCCCTCGGAGGATGGCTGGTTTGAGAAAACCACCATAGTATTTGACCAAACAGGTGTCGTCACGGACATCAAACATACCCGTGGCCACCTAGATGCGCACCAATAACCCCAGCACGCTGGCAGATCTGGGGGCGCGGCTTGCCCGCCAGTTAATCGGTATTCTGTGCCTGAGTTTCACGGTAGTCTCTGCCTACGCGGGCGATATCCACGGCAAAGCCTATGTGGTCGATGGCGATAGCCTGCACATTGGGCGCACAAAAATTAGATTGATTGGCATAGATGCGCCAGAGATGGATCAATCCTGCCAAGATGAGCACGCGCAAAGCTACCGCTGCGGGCAGATGGCCAAACAGGTGTTGCAACGCCTGATTCGATCTCGCCCTGTGCGCTGTGCCAGCGACCGACGCGATCAGTATGGGCGCAGGCTCGCCGTGTGCTATGTGGGTCAATACAATCTAAATGCAGAGATGGTGCAACGCGGCTGGGCTGTCGTCTATCGCTATCGGCCAAAAAAGCGCCGCAATTCACAATCTAACAAGCAGTACAACACACCAAACTACAGTGCCCAGGCACAGCGTGCGCGCCTCGATCGGCGTGGTTTATGGCGCGGCACTTTTCAGCTGCCTTGGAAGTGGCGACGGCGATGATGCCAGCGCTGGGCAATCCGCCGCGCATAGACGTGTGACGCTCTAGGCGATCGACAAGGACGCGGGTATCGACCCCCATCCAAATAGCCGGTTAATCATGGCACACGGGATATCGAACACACTTAACCGCTCAAGCACTCGGCGGCACGCCTGCGAAAAGCCTCGATCACCCGCTGGCAAGCGCGCTCTACCAGTGAATCTGGCAGCAAAAAAGCGAGCCACTGATCTGGTTGGTACTCGACACGCAAGCTCACCTGACAGCCACCCTGCTCCGATGCATCGAATCGAAAGCTGCCGCTAAATTTTTTAAATGGCCCCCGCAGCAAGACCATGTCGATTGTTTGACCAGGTGACATGCTATTGCGTGTTGTAATCGCCTGTTGCAACCAGCCCACCGCAAGCTCGAGAGTCGCGCTCTGTTCGCACTCACTTTTCGAGTAGACTGTGGCTCGGCGACACCAGGGTAAAAACTCGGGATAGGCCTCGATGTCATTGACAAGATCGTACAATGCTTGGCATGAGCAATCGACATATTCAGAATGGGTAATGGTGCGCATAGCTGTCAGTTGCGGTGAGTGTCACTCAAATGAGTAGTAAGAAAAAACACAGTTCAGATAATACGATTGCGCTCAACAAAAAAGCCCGCCACCACTTCAGCATCGAGGAGACGCTAGAGGCTGGTATCGTGCTGCAAGGGTGGGAGGTCAAGTGCTTGCGGGCCGGGCGCATACAGATTGTCGAGAGCCATATCACGCTGCGCAACGATGAGGCGTGGCTGTTCAATGCGCACATCCCGCCGCTGCCCTCCACCTCGACCCACACCGAACCCGACCCCATGCGGCGGCGAAAGCTCCTACTCAAGCGACGTGAAATCAATCGGTTAATTGGGCTGGTAGAGCGTAAGGGCTACGCTCTAGTACCCCTGTCCATGTACTGGAAACAACAACACGCAAAAATTAGCCTGGGCATCGCACGCGGCAAAAAACAACACGACAAGCGTGCCGCATCCAAAGCGCGCGATTGGGAGCGACAAAAACAACAACTGCTGCGCTAATCTGGCCAGATACACAGCTTCGCATCACTCTCACGCGCAAGTTTATCTTGCCATGCTCTGTGGCTGGCGCACTCGCTCTCATCTGCAAAATGCACCGCGAGCTGTAGCTTGGACAATATCTGTTGATCGACCATCGCGGTAGGGCGCGACGCGCTGAGTGTCATGTCCATCTGCCCGCTTGTCATGCCGAGGTACACATGCGCCAACAGGCGCGCATCCAACAGAGCGCCGTGATACGTACGCTCGCTTTTATCCACATGCAGGCGATCGCACAGGGCATCGAGCGAGTTTTTTTGCCCAGGATACAGGGTGCGCGCCATTGCAAGCGTATCGGTTACCGTGCAGCTCGCTTGAATATCCTCTCGCTCCAACCGACTGAGTTCGGCATTGATAAAGCGTGTATCGAAAGGCGCATTGTGTATCAACAGCTCCGCATCGGCCACAAACGCGAGAAAGTCCGCCGCTATATCCTCAAAAGTTGGCTTGTCGCGCAAAAAACTCTCGGTGATTTTATGTACCTGGGCCGCACCTGCATCTATTGCACGATCCACCCGACAATAGCTGTGAAACTCCCGTGCAATGCACCGGTCGATTATCTCGACTGCGCCGATCTCAATGATGCGATGCCCCGCAGCCACATCGAGCCCTGTGGTCTCTGTATCTAGCACAATCTGGCGCTTGTGGGATGTCTTTGGCATTACGATGTACCCAATAGATGCTGATCTATGGCCTGATTGGCCAGTGCATCGGCCATTTCGTTGTAATGGTCGCCCGAGTGCCCTTTCACCCATCGCCAAGTAATTTGATGCTGCGAGGCCAGTTTATCCAAGCGCTGCCATAGGTCGATATTTTTTACCGCTTTTTTATCGCTGGTGCGCCAGTTGCGCAGACGCCACATGTCCAACCACTGCTCCATGCCATTGATCAGGTATTTAGAATCGGTCGATAGCTCGATCTGACAGGTGCGTTTCATCGCTTCCAATCCGACAATTGCCGCTGTGAGTTCCATCCGATTATTGGTCGTATCCGACTCGGCACCACAGAGTTTGCTCTCGCGATCTGCGTACAGCAGCACCGCCCCCCAACCCCCAACCCCAGGATTGCCGCGACAAGCACCGTCGGTGTAAATTCTGACGCTGGGCACTGCCATCATCTGTACCCCTTAATAAAAAATTTGCCTATGCCAGCGGACGAGATGCGATTACAATAGTTGCGATAAACTATGTAAAATACCCTTGTTAATTGCATTTTAACCTCTTTTTAATAATCATTATGGCATCTAGCTACCCGAGAAAACAGCACACAGGCCAATTGAAGTTCCGACGATGGCATGTGCAAACCATCGCGATGCTGCTCGGCCTAACAACGCTCGCAGGCTGTGCCAGTCAGCCTGTGCAAGAGCAGACAGCTGTTGTCGATGAGGCGATCTATCTAGTTGCTTCAAAGCCCAAGCCACAAAAAAATCCAGCCCCTGCCAACACGCAACTAAGTACCTTACACAAGCGATACAATAGTACGACCCACACGGATGCGACACCAAAAAAGCCGCCGCCGCCAACTGATCTTTGGGGCCACTTGCAAAAAAACCTCAGTTGGAATTGCACCGGCAATATTCGTATCGATGCCCATAAAAAGCAGCTGCTGACCGATAAAAAATACTTAAAGCGTGCCATGGTTCGCGCCGAGCCATTTCTGCATCACATTGTTCGTCGGCTAGATGAAAACGATATGCCCATGGAGCTGGCACTATTACCGCTGGTCGAAAGTGCATACCACCCGCTGGCACACTCATCGGCGCGCGCTGCAGGCATATGGCAATTTATTCCCAGCACAGGCAAGCTGTACGGTCTCGAACAAAATTGGTGGTACGACGGGCGCTACGATGTGTTGGCCGCAACCGATGCGGCAATTAAACTGCTCAAATCAGATTACAGCAGATTCGATGACAACTGGCTACATGCGCTGGCCGCCTATAACTCGGGTGCCACCACGGTCAAACGCGCCATTAAACGCAATAAAAAAGACCGCCAAAGTACCAGTTATTGGCATCTAAAACTGCCGCGTGAGACGCGCCACTATATACCTAAGCTGCTCGCTTGGTGCGATATTCTAAAAAATGCCCGCCAATACGAGGTCGACCTACCAAACGTACCACGCAATAAGCCTACAACAATCGCCCTGACACTCGATCGCCCGCTACGCCTATCCGATATTGCCGAATCAATGGATATGAGCATGAAGGAGCTACACTGGCTCAACAGCGGTTTCAAACGCGATTTAACGCCCAAGGGTCGCTACAAACTGCTGGTGCCCAACACCGCAACAGCGCAGCAATTACAAGATCGCATCAATCGCCTGCCGACCCCTAACAACCAGCCATTTATCTACTATGTGCGATCTGGGGATACGCTCTATGAGATTGCAAAGCGCTATAAAACCAGTATTGCCGAGCTGAAAAAACACAATCAGGTACGGCGCGATGGCCTAATAAGAATAGGGCAGCAACTGACCATTGCCAACGCCAGCAATCGGCCAGACCTAGAGTTGCTACATCATCGCCTACACCCCAACTCACCCTACAAAATGTGGACCAACACACACAAGGTTCGCAAGGGTGACACCCTATGGCAACTCGCCAGACGCCATAGAACCAGTGTGCGGGAAATCGCGAGCCTCAACAACATCTCGCCCGATGGCCTGTTGCAGCCGGGGCAAAAGTTGCTGATTACCAACAAGTAGCACACCGATCCCTTGTCGTGCCAATGGGCTTCGGGCACAGACGCATCAAGGCAGACAGCTCGCTTTAATTCAGAGGGATTTTCACGATTGATTGCATCGCCATCTCGTAACGCCTAGGTGACGATCGACAGATGTAGATGAGATATACGCTACCAGATGAGTCTGGATAGCAGATTTGATTACCGAGCATCGAATAATCAAATAAAAAAATTGGCTCCCCGGGACGGGCTCGAACCGCCGACCTAGTGATTAACAGTCACCCGCTCTACCAACTGAGCTACCGGGGATTAGATCAAAAAATCGGCACACAATCTCCAGCGATTTTGATGGACGCATTATACAACATCATAGGAATGTTGGTTTGCAAGACGATGCGATCGGGCCTCGTACCATCGACACATCTACCCTCGCGCGCTGTTGCTTGAGCACCTGATTATTTTTGTTTATCTGACTCTTTTATCCACATGAGATGATCCGATTCACCGAGCCGAGTGCCATTGTCGGCCATCTGGCTATAGCTTGGCTTGCGTGGCCGAAATGATGGACCAGGCCAACACCCCCAGCGCAAATGGGATGCCAATAATCGCTAAAAAATCTACCAGCGTTAGAAAAACCGCAAAGCAATACAATATAAACTGCACCATTCCTAAACTCACTCGACCGACCACAATCGTACCGATACCCGGAAGAAATAGGTTGATAATAATACCGAGAATCTTCATGCATGCACCCCTATAACGGTAGATAATGGCGACAGGCCAATTCTACCCCAATGATTGCGCACAGGATGCAATAGCGCGGCACCAAACATGATGGCACCCATTAAAATATCCCGCACAAACTATGATTATCACACAAGAGCCCATTCAACACCCGACGCCTCAAATTGGCAAGCCGTTCCAACTGGTCAGTAATTACACCCCAGCGGGCGATCAGCCGGAGGGTATCAAGCAATTGGAGCGCGGCCTGCAAGATGGGCTCGCCTATCAGACACTACTGGGTGTCACAGGCTCTGGCAAGACCTACACAGTCGCCAATATTATCCAAAGGCAACAACGCCCCGCGATGATACTCGCCCCCAACAAAACCCTCGCGGCGCAATTGTACGGGGAGATGAAAAGCTACTTTCCCAACAACTCGGTCGAGTATTTTGTCTCCTACTACGACTACTACCAGCCCGAGGCCTATGTCGCCTCCAGCGACACGTTTATTGAAAAGGATGCGCAAATTAATGCACACATAGAGCAGATGCGCCTCTCCGCCACCAAGTCCTTATTCGAGCGCAAGGATACGATCATCGTGGCAACTGTCTCTGCCATCTACGGCTTGGGAGACCCGCGCTCCTATCTCAAGATGCTACTGCACATGGTGCGGGGCGATCAGATCGACCAGCGCGATATACTGCGCCGCCTCGCTGAGCTACAGTACAAGCGCAATGATACCGAGTTGCAGCGTGGCACCTACCGGGTGCGCGGCGATTTGATCGACATCCACCCAGCTGACTCCAATCGCGAAGCGGTGCGCATCGAGCTATTCGATCAAGAGGTCGAGCGCCTGAGCTATTTTGACCCGCTGACCGGCACGATACTCAGACAGGTACCGCGTCTGACTATCTACCCAAAAACGCATTACGTCACACCGCGCGCTGTGCTGATGAGCGCACTCGATAAAATACGCGCCGAATTGGCCGAGCGACTTGAGGTATTGCATGCAGATCACCGACTCCTCGAAGCTCAGCGGCTAAAAGAGCGCACGCGGTTTGATTTGGAGATGATCAACGAGCTGGGTTACTGCTCGGGCATCGAAAATTACTCGCGCTATCTCTCCGGTCGCAATCCGGGTGAGCCGCCGCCCTGCCTGTTCGACTATCTACCCAAAAACGCCATGCTGTTTATCGATGAGAGTCATGTCACAGTGCCCCAATTGGGTGCCATGTACAAAGGCGATTTTTCACGCAAAACCAACCTGGTCAACTACGGCTTTCGCCTGCCCTCGGCACTGGATAATCGCCCACTCAAGTTCGAGGAATTTACCGAGATGGCACCGCAGACAATTTTTGTCTCGGCCACCCCGGCCGATTACGAAAAATCACACTCGGCCCAGATCGTCGAGCAGGTGGTCAGGCCCACAGGGCTGCTCGACCCCGAGGTAGAAATCCGCCCAGTTGCAGGACAGGTCGACGATGTGCTCTCTGAAATTACCCAACGGGCCAAGAAAAATGAACGGGTGCTGATCACCACGCTCACCAAGCGCACGTCCGAGGACCTAACAGAATACCTCAACGAAAATGGCGCGCGCACCCGCTATCTGCATTCGGATATAGACACGGATGAGCGAATGGAGATCATCCGCGATCTGCGACTCGGAAAAATAGATGCGCTCATTGGCATTAATTTAT
>CAZROX010000071.1:6606-8401 GCA_964601845.1 uncultured Halothiobacillaceae bacterium | reverse complement strand
CGATCTAGGGCGCACCTGACCCCACAGGTGCCAATGTAACTTCGACAGGGCTGGCGTTTGCTGGCCCTGTTTCGTTTTGTCTGGCTGTGTTGCTAGCGAGGATGCACCCGCGCACCCATCGCAGACCTGCCGGTGAACATTGCAAACTAGCAATCTTTAAGGGCCTGAGTTTAGACAGTCCTTGTTATTTGTAGTGCTTTATTGCTAAAGTAGCGCGGTGACTCGCCGGTTGTTTTAATTTTTTTGTAGGAGTATCGAGATGGTACATCAGTATTTTAAAAGTGGCTTTTTAGCGGTGGCTTTACTGGCAGTGGTGAGTATGGCCGGTGTGGCTCATGCTGCAGACTATATAATCGATAAGAAAGGCCAGCATGCCTTTATTACTTTTCGCGTCAGCCATCTGGGCTACTCGTTTATTGTCGGCGAATTCAGGGATTTTCGTGGTAGTTTTAGCTACGACAGCGATGATGTAGAAGCATCTAAGGTCAAAGTTTTCATTAAGGCAAAAAGTTTAGATACCAACCATAAGGCGCGCGACAAACATCTGCGCGGTGAAGAGTTTTTTGACGTCAGCGAATTCCGCACAATCACCTTCAAAAGCACATCGTTTGATGGCAGCAAGCTGAAAGGGTATATCACAATCCGAGGTGTCAAGCGCCGAATTACTATCGATGTGACCAAGATCGGTGAAGGCAAGGATAAGTGGGGCGGTTACCGTGCCGGTTTTGTTGGCAAAACCACGCTCGATCCGAGCAAATTTGGCATGCCAAGTTGGGTCGGTCAAGTTGAGGTAACGCTAGATGTTGAGGGTGTGCGTCGCTGATGCACCTACAGCTATCAGGTCAGCTCGGGGTGCATAGATTGTGACGCCCCCCGAGCTGCACCATGTGAGTGGCAATCGTATCTTGGCACCATTTCCGCCCGGTACATCGCTGGCACTGTTTGCCATGGGGTGTTTTTGGGGGGCAGAGCGGTTGTTTTGGGTGTTACCCGGTGTCTATTCAACCGCAGTTGGCTATATCGCCGGCACGGTGCCAGACCCGACCTATCGGCAGGTGTGTGGTGGTGCAACCGGCCACACCGAGGCGGTTCAGGTCGTGTTCTACCCCGAACAGATAACCTACGCCCAGCTGCTACAGGTATTTTGGCAGTCACATAACCCGACACAGGGCATGCGTCAGGGCAACGATGTTGGCACCCAGTACCGCTCCGGCATCTATACCACATCGGATGAACAGCAAGCGCAAGCGCAGGCTAGCTTGGCGCTCTATCAGAGTGCGCTTAGCAAGGTGGGGCAAGCGACTATTACCACCGAGATTATCCCCAGCCCAACTTTTTACTACGCCGAGGAATATCACCAACAGTATTTAGCCAAAAATCCTGCCGGCTATTGCGGCTTGGGTGGCACGGGCATTGCCTGCCCAGCTATCAGCGAGCTTGTGACCACAGATAGCTAGAGCGACAAATCGGGCAAGCAGGGCGCTGTTGTTTGAGTGGTGCAGTGTTTGGTGTCTAGCTGATAAAACAGCATCCAATAACAAGCATTCTAGAGTTCAATCAATTGAATCAGGTTGCCGCAGGTGTCATCCAGCACAGCCATTTTTATATCCCCTACCGATATCGGTTGTTGGGTAAAGCTAACCCCTTTGGCCTTTAGGCGCTCGTACTCAGCATCAAGGTCTGCAACTTTAAATGATGCAGCGGGAATGCCATCATTTTTCAGGGCTGCTTTATAAGGCGGCACCGCCTTATGCACACTGGGTTCTAATAACAGCTCTGTGCCGTTAGGATCCTC
>CAZROX010000071.1:4362-6506 GCA_964601845.1 uncultured Halothiobacillaceae bacterium | reverse complement strand
ATGATGCGCGCCAGATAAAGCCCAACGCTAAAAATCGGGCAGGGCGCTGTCGTGTTTAACCTGTGCTTGGCGTTGTTTTTTAACCGCTGCCGCTAGTTGTTGTGGCAGGTTCTGTAGCTCGTCGATTAGTGGGTCGTTACAGTCTTTGTACAGCATGGCATCTAGTTGCGTCAGCTGTGCTTTTATTTGCGCATCATCCACTCGCTTGGCCAGCTCTAATAAACTGCGCGCGGGTTGATCTACCCACACCGTTGCCGCCCAAACTAAGAGCGCCTGCTGGATGGCCTGGGCGCGCTTGCTGGCACAGGCAGCCCGCAGCGCTTTGAATGCGGCTGTTTGTTTGGGCCTGTGGTCTTGGCGATCTGTCTGTGCCGATTTTGCGCGCTGTCGCCTCTTGAGCCGGTAGAGGAGAAATACACAGTAGGCAATGCAGATCAGCACGAGCAACACAGCGAGATTGATCAAAAACGAATAGGTCTCAGGCACAGGGGAGAGCGTATCGGCTGCTAGATCGGAGTTGGAGTCGGCTGCCTGCCCTGGGTTGCCCTGTTGCGCTGAATTGCTGCTGCCTGTGCTCGGTGCATTGGGGTTTGGCACTATTTGGAGGGTTTTGGCTGGCAACTGGGCCACTTTTTCGCGATCCTCTTCGGTATCCCACCAGATCACCTCGATTGCGGGCAGGGTGTAGTGGCCCGCTTTGCTGGGAATAATGGTCCAGCTTTCTGTGCGGGTACTAATCAGCTGGCTGGCATCGCTGTCTTGGCTGAGCTTGGGCTGATCTGGATAGATTTGCAGGTTGTCAATCTTTGGCGGTGTCAGCTTGGGCAGTTGTGAATCCAGCACGCCAATTGCAGAGATGGTGATGGTGCGCTCAATAGGTGTGCCGGCCTCAATGGGACCATAGGTATTGTATTGTTCGGTGATTTGCACTGATCGCGCTGGTAACCACCAATGGCCAGATAGCTGTTTGGGTATCGGTTTGACATCGACCTCTAGTGCCTTTGAGCGCAGCCTGATCGGCTGTACTTCGGGCAGGATGAAACTGTTGTTGCTATTCTCGGCGCGGACTTTGGCATTAAATACCACCTGTGGCAGGGTTAAATGGCCACTTTTTTGTGGAATCAGCGCGTAGCGTCGCTCGATGACGTTGTATGTGCGGCCTTGGTATTGCTCTTGTGATTGTCGATCCTCCCCGATGCGCTGGTGTAAAAAATCGCTCGAATCGTCTATTAGCAAGCTGGCCTGAAAAAGGTGCTGGAGAAAAAACAGACGCACACGCAAGGTGATCTGCGACTGTACATAGGCGGTATCTCGGTCCACATGGGTTTGCAAGAAAACCGATGTGGCGTTACCGGCAGCGTTGCCCGTAGCGTTGCCGGCGGCGTTGCTGGCCTCGCTCACATGTAATTCAATGGCATCGGTGGTGGAGGTGCCATCTGTAATGGGCGGGATATACAAGGTGCCGGTCTTTCTGGGTATCAGGGTATATTTCCACTGACGCGACTGCTCGCGCTTACCATTGATGATTTGCGTATTTTGTATATGTATCGTTGAGCGGACCTCAAAATCGCTGCGCAGAGAGGAGGTTTCTGGTGTGCCGCCCTTGCCGATTTGCTTGACTGTTAGGGTGACGCTCTGGCCCTCGCTCAGCACGTGTTTGTCTACCTCTGCGCTGAGTGATGCCAGGGCAGCGGCGGGGAAGAGCAGGCACAGTGCCAGCAGACAATACAGCTTGCTCACCAGTTTTGCCCTCGGTATTGCGTTTGCCCTCGGTGTTGCGGCTCACTGTAGCGTTGTTTATCCATCCAGTGCACGCGGTTTCTTAAGAGTGAATGCGGGTTCTGCGGTATGCGCATCAGCTGCTGCTCCAGCGCTTGGCTGGCCTCATCGTATGTCTCCTCCACCACTTGTGTCGCTGTCTCCTCGGCATCGGCATCGGCATCGCCCGGTTGTGATTGCAGGTCGCGGCGCAACTGCTGAGCGGCCTCGGCACTTTCTGCGCTCTGTTCATCATCGCCTGTCTGCCCTTGAGACTCCCCATCGTCTTCGGGTTCATCGGCGGATTCCTGTTGCCCCGTCTGTTGCTCGTCACCCGCTTGTTGCTGATCGGCGTCGCTATCGGCTTGCTGTGAGGATGAGCTATC
>CAZROX010000071.1:0-4262 GCA_964601845.1 uncultured Halothiobacillaceae bacterium | reverse complement strand
CCCTTATCGCCCTTGTCGTTTTTATCCCCTTGCTTTTGATCTTGTTCTTGTTGTAATTGTTGCACCACCCAGTCTCTATTGGCCTGTGCATCTGGATAATCTGGTGCCTGCTCTAATAGCTGATTAAACCGCTGGAGCGACTGTTGTAGCTCGCCTGCGTGGGCCTCTACGGTCGCACGATTGTACAGTGCATCCAGCGAGTCGCTCTTAGCGAAGGCCTCGGCGGATTTTTCGTATTCTCCGGCACGAAAATGTGCCACGCCGCGCCAGTTATCATCGGTAAAGGTATCGGCTGCCCGATCGTATTCCTCCTGCTCCAATAGCTGATAGCCGCTTTGATCTGGGCGAGACCAAAGCCCGCTCAAGGGGTTGGCGCCTGCCAGAGCGGGGCAGAGGGCGAGCAGGATCGCTGCGATGCAAGCTGTGTGTCTTGTGGCTGTCATAGGAGTCCGCGCCTAAACCAGAGTGCGCAATAGGGCAACAAGAGCAGCAGCAGCCAGGGCGCGTATTCGACCCACTGCTCGCTCTGTTGCAAGGAGTCGCTCTCCACCACCTGCAGGGAGTTGTGTGCGCTTAGCAGGCGCGTGATATCCCGATTATCATCTGTTAGGGTGACAAACTCGCCGCCGCCGGCAAGGGCCAGTTGTCGCATACTCTCTGTATCGACACCGGCTATGACTGTCCGACCTTGCGCGTCGCGCAGATTGCCATATGGGGTAGGGATCACGCTACCTTGCTCTGTGCCAACTGCCATGACAGAGGTACGGTAGCCATTTTTGTGCAGGCCACTCGCCTTGACGATATCCACGGCATTGGGTGCGCTATCGCCGATCAGTATGATCTCGCCATCGGGAGCGTTTGCCTGCAGCAATAGCTGGTTGGCCGCCTCGAGCGCTGCGGAGATATCGCTGCCCTGTGAGCGCGCCGGTATGATGTCGGTCGATAAATCTGGCACCATGCCAATCAGGGTGTCGACATCTTCGGTTAGCGGGCTGAGGGTGTAGGGTCTGGCGGCAAATACAATCAACGCGACCTGCGCATCCTCGCTCGCCTCTAAAATATCGTGTACCTTAAATCGTGCGCGGGCTAGGCGCGAGGGTGAGATATCTTTGGCATTCATCGACTGCGACAGATCGAGTAGCAGTATGCGTGCAAACAGCGTCCGATGTACCGGTACATTTTGGCGCTCCCACACAGGCCCAGCCAGCACCAGGGCGCTGAGCAAACTGGCAAAAATCCACATCAGGGTCGAGGGCTGTATCAGATAGCGCCGCTTGTAATTGCCGAGCTGGAACCGCATCAGGTGGGGGTCGAGCACACGCCCCCAAGCATCGCCCTTGTAGGCGCTGTAGATCAGCACCAATGCCATGGGTATCAGCAATAAAAAGGCCCAAGGGCGCAAAAAGTGCAGCATGTCCATGACTATTGCCAGACCTGACGCCAGCCGAGCAGAAAAAAGAAGCCCAGCAGCGGTATAAAGTAGAGTTCACGCACGGGGCGGTGGCTCTCGTCCTCCGATGCGGATGGTTCTAGTTGATCGATCAGCGAGTAGATTTTGCTCAACTCATTGAGATCGTGCGCCCGAAAATAGCGGCCATCGGTGGTGTCGGCGATGGTGTGCAGGGTTTGCTCGTCTATCCCACCGCTCGACTGGGAGAACAGGCTTTGCCTAGGCCTGGGGCCGACCCCGATCGTGTAGATGCGAATGCCGGTCTGGGCTGCTAACTCTGCCGCCTCTAGGGGCGAGAGCACACCGGCGTTGTTGGAGCCATCGGTTAACAATACCAGCACGCGCTCCTCGTCCTCGTAGTGTTTTAAGTGCTTGATGGACAGGCCGATGGCATCGCCGATGGCGGTTGTGCGCCCAGCTAGCCCCGAGACGGCCTCTTGCAAAAAGTAGTTAACGGTTTTTACATCGAATGTTAGCGGCGTTTGCAAATAGGCATTGCTGCCAAACAGCACCAAGCCGATGCGATCTTGCGCGCGCTGCTCGATAAAACTACCGGCCACCGCCTTGACGGCGGTCAGGCGGGTAATGGAGCGGTTGCTGTACCAAAAATCCTGTTGCTGCATACTCTCGGAGATATCGACAGCCAACATGATATTGCGCCCAACCACCGCAATGGGCGTCAGCTCGCCCAGCCAGATCGGTCTTGCGATGCTGGCGATCAGTAAAATCCAGGCGCAGCTACAGAGAATGACCTTGTAGGGCGTGTAGCGACGGCGGCCGCTATCCGATTGCAGGAGCGCCGAGAAAAACGGCAGATAGAGCGCTCGGAGATCACCCGATTGCGCAACTGGCAGCAGCCAGTAGATGATCAGGGGAATCGGCAGCAATAGCCAGGCCCACCACCAGGTAAAATCGATCATGATGCTGCCTGGGCGCGTGGCACCGCTTTGGCCTTGATAATGGTGCGCTTGAGCAGCGCGTGCAGTGGCACCAGATCATCTGGCACATGCTCTACCGGCATGTAGGGTGCCGAGCTGAGCACGCGCCCGTGGCCTTCGCTAAAGGCGTTTGTCTGCCCGATCTCATCCAGTGCGTACAACCAGTCATCGGCAATTAATGATGTGACATGGCTCGGCGTGCAGACGCGCAATGCCAGGCGGCGCATCAGGTGGGCGCTCGATTGTAGCTGTAGGAGTCTCTCCTGTGGGCTGCCACAGGGCAGTTGTTCTATGCGCGCAAGCTCCTGCAAAGCGATGCGGCGCCAAGCATTGCGCCTGTACTGCCAGTAGAGGTAGCCTGCGAGCAGCAATAGCAGCACGATCAGCAGCAGCCAGTATCCGGGTGCTGGTGGCCACCAGGACGGCTCTGGTGGCAAATGCAGTGGTTGTAACTCAGCCGTGGAGGCCATAGCGACTAGTGCTATTCCAAAGGGTGCGAGCGACAGGTTCGGTGGGCTGGGTGGTACACAGTTTTGTGTACTGCCCCCTGTGGCTAAAGGTCTCTGTCAGCTGCCAATCCAGCTCGGCGAAATGCTCCTGATGCAAGCGGCGTATCGCGGGTGCCGCCACAGACAGTGTGCTGCGCGAGTGACCATCGGTGACTGTGTAGTTGCCCTGTTTGGGTAGTTTTTGCTCCCATGTGTCCACCAGGCGCACCGCACTGATCTGCGAGTGGTGTAGCAGCTGGCGCATGCGTGTGTCCCAGCTTTCTGGTAGGTCGGCAAAATCACTCAAAATAAATATTTGGCCACCGGGTGATGCGTGTTTTTTTAGGCGATCGAGCATCGCATCGCATGCCTGAGCGGCTTGATCGCCTGTGCGCTGGTGGTGGATGTCTAGGTAGCTGGCGTGGCTTGTCACCATGGCGTTGAGCAGTTGTAAATAGCTTTGTTTTTTGCCACGGGGCTTGATGTCGCGGTACGCTGTTTCAGAGAAGATCATGCCGCCGACCTGATCGGAGGCCTTGAAGGCCATCCAGCCCAGTTGCGCTGCCAAATGCGTGGCAATCACAGATTTGAGCGCCACCCGCGTGCCAAAAAACATGCTGCGCCTGTAGTCCAGCACGATTAAAACGGGGCGCTCGTGCTCCTCTTCGAACACTTTTGTGTAGAGTTTATTGGTCTTGGCTTTGACTTTCCAATCTATTAGGCGCACATCGTCGCCGCGCTGGTATTCGCGCAGCTTGGCAAAGTCTAGCCCGCGATTTAACGTGCGCGAGCGCGTGTGGCCAATGCGTTTTGCCTTGACCGCTCGGCGCTGACTTTTATGCTTGGCGGGGTGAAATCTTAGCCGCAGCAATTCATCTAGTGTGACATCGATGCCCGCGATCGGGGCATGATTTTCCCGAGGTGCAGACATAGGGCTACGGGGCCGGAACCTGATCCAACAGGTGCTCGATGACTTGTTGCGATCGAATATTTTCGGCCTCTGCCTGATAGGAGAGCAAAATTCTATGGCGCAGGACATCTGCCACCACCGCCTGCACATCGGCTGGCGAGACATAATCTTGCCCGGCGAGCCAAGCGTGCGCGCGGGCGCACTGATCGAGCGCGATAGTCGCGCGCGGGCTGGCGCCAAATTCGATCCAGCCGTTCAGATTATTGCGGCTGGGTGTTGTGTCGCGTGTTTTGAGTACCAGGCGTAGGATGTAGTCCTCGACAGGCTCACTCATATGTAGCGACATGACCTCTTGGCGTGCGGCTCTCATGGCGGCTTTATCAATGGACTTGACGACTTTTGGCTTTTTTTCGAGCTTTTCTTGGCGCACCAATTGCAGAATCATGCGCTCTGCCTCGGCATCGGGGTAGTCGACC
>CAZROX010000070.1:0-8415 GCA_964601845.1 uncultured Halothiobacillaceae bacterium | reverse complement strand
TTTATCCAGCTAATAATTTTGGCAAAAAGCAGAAGATATAATCCGTATCAGCGAATCCTCTTTCCTTGCCCTCTATTGAGCCATTCGACAACACGTCCATTTTCCATCACACCTCAAACAGAAAATACCGCCCAATACCATAAACATACAACAACGTAAAAATCACATTAATATATTTGAGTTGTCGCTCTGTGTGTAGCCAAGCGCAATAGACCCAGATTAAACAAAATGGCAGGCTAACAAATAGCGTGTAGGGGTACCAGTTTTGCACAATGGTGATGGTGCTAATAATGCCCAGCACCAGGGCGAACCACTTCAGCTCTTGCTCGTAATCCGCCAAGCGTGCCCGTGATTTTTTTGTTGTTTTATTATTGTGCACCTGACTCATACTATCGAATATCACCTGCTAAAAAAATTATTAAATTTACTGACGCTCGGCACAGGCTCAGCGTCAGACACCCACCCGCTATTTCAACAACCCATCTTTTAAATACGCATCCACACAGGCAAAAATGGCACCCTCCTGCTGCTGATTGGCATCAAACCAGTGCACGGCGTCCATGGATCGCAACCAGGTCAGTTGGCGCTTGCACAACTGGCGGGTGGCGGCGATGCCTTGATCTAGCAACATTTCCTGAGTGCCGCTGCCCGATAAATACGCCCACACCTGCCGATAGCCCGCACAGCGCATCGACGGCATATCGCCCTGTAAATTGGCAAAGCGTGCTTTGAGATCGCGCACTTCATCCACTAGGCCTGCGGCCAGCATCGCCTTAAAGCGGGTGGCAATGTTGTTGTGGAGTAGCGGGCGATCTGTGCTCAGGCACAGCTTGAGCCCGGGCCATGTGTGGGCGGTTTTCTGGGCGCGCCAGTGGTCGCTCAAAGTGGTGCCGGTAGTGTACCAAACCTCCAGTGCGCGCAAAATACGCTGTCTATCGTGGGCATGGATGCGCTCGGCGGCCTGGGGGTCGATGGGCACGAGTTGGGCGTGCATGGCGGGCACGCCGAGGCGATTGCAGGTCTCGATCAGATCGGCGCGCACTGCATCATCCGCGGGTGGCATGGGGGCCAAGCCCCGCTCAAGGGCGGCAAAGTAGAGCATGCTACCTCCCCCCAACAGCGGAATTTTTCCCTGCGAATGCGCCAGCGCAATCTCTGCCCAAGCTGCCCGACAAAAACTGGCCACCGAGTAGGTTTGATGTGGCTCGATTAGGTCGATCAGCGCGTGTGGGTAGGCTTGGCGCACCTCGGCGCTGGGCTTGGCGGTGCCAATATCCATATGGCGGTAGATCGCCCCCGAATCGACGCTGATAATATGGCACGGATACCGCTGCGCCAACCGACAGGCCAGCGCACTCTTGCCGGCGGCAGTCGGCCCCATTAGGCTGATTATTTTATTTGGCTGCGGCTGGGCCAGCGCGCCCTCAGCGGCCACGAAGAAACAGCTTATCTAGTTGATTCATATCTAGCTCGACATAGGTCGGGCGGCCATGGTTGCACTGCCCACTGCGCTCGGTGGCCTCCATCTCGCGCAGCAGGGCATTCATCTCCGGCACGGTTAACAACCGATTGGCGCGCACTGAGGTATGGCAGGACATCGACGAGAACACCTCGTGAATATGCTGCTCTAAGCGCTCATTGCCAGAAAATTCCATGTCGCAGGTCGCCAGGTCCGAGATGACATCGCGCACCAGTGCGGCTACATCCGAACCCAGCAGCACGCTCGGCACCCCGCGTACAGATACGCTCTGTGGCCCTCTGCGGTCTATCGCAAAGCCCAAGGCGGCAAAATCGGCTGACCGACTCTCCACCAGCTGTGCCTCGGATTCGCTGATAGATAATGTGATCGGCAACAGCAATGCCTGCGACTGCAGCTGTGCAGACTCGGCCCAAACCCGCTTCATGCGCTCGTAGTTAATGCGCTCGTGGGCCGCATGCATATCGACCACCACCAGGCCCGCGCTGCTCTGTGCCAACACGTAGATGCCGTGTATTTGTGCCACCGCAAAACCCAGCGTCGGCACCTCATCCATCGCGGGTGGGTCGGGGTCGATTGGCGCGGGTGATTGCGTCACTGCCAGCAGATCGGCGTAGGCGGTTTGCACCCCGATCTGCTCGGGTCGATAGCGCAGACCCATCTGCATATTGGCCGCTTTTGCAGGTGTACTCGGTGCATCTGTTGGCGGGGGTGATGGCATCTGATACGGTGCCCCTGCCCGCGGCTCAAGGGGTGCGGATGCGCCCGGCGACATGCGCACAATCGCATCGGCGATGGTGCGGTGTACAAATTCATAGACCTGTTGTGGCTGGCGAAAGCGTACTTCACTTTTGGCCGGGTGCACATTGACATCCACCAGCGCCGGGTCGATGGACAAAAACAACACATAGGCTGGGTAGCGCTGCCGGTACATGACATCGCTGTAGGCCTGCATTAGGGCGCGCGCGATTACCCGATCGCGCACGGGGCGCAGATTGACGTAGAGATATTGCATATCGGCTTGGGCGCGCGAAAAATGCGGGCTGGCAACCCAGCCGCACAGGCGCATACCCAGCGCCTCGTGCTCGATGTAAAACGCCTGGTCGACAAACTCATCGCCACAAGTGGCACGCAATCGGCTGGCGCTATTACGCAGTTGATCCACCTGCGGCCAATCTAGGCGGGTTTTGCCTTGATTGGCAAATATGATCTGCGACCGATAGTTTGCCAGCGCTAGGCGCTTGATCATTTTTTCGATGTGCATCAGCTCGGTTTTTTCGGTGCGCAAGAATTTTCTGCGCGCCGGCACATTAAAGAACAGGTCCGACACTTCGATGCGCGTGCCGCAAGGTAGCGAATCGGGCACGCAAGCCTGCGCTTTGCCACCCTCGATAGACACCGACCAGGCGACATCGGCATCCCGATGCTTGGAGACGATGCGCATACGCGATACAGCCGCAATGCTCGACAAGGCCTCGCCGCGAAAGCCAAAACTCGCCACGGCGTTGAGATCATCGAGATGGCAAATTTTGCTGGTGGCGTGGCGCGTAAAGGCCAGCTCCAGCTCCTCTTTGCGGATGCCATCGCCGCGATCTGTCACCACAATCGAGCGCATGCCGCCGCCCACAATGGCAATGTGCACATACTGGGCACCGGCATCAAAGCTGTTTTCGACCAGCTCTTTGACAATTGAACTGGGCCGCTCAATCACCTCACCGGCTGCAATCTGGTTGACCAGTGCATCGGACAAACGTTCAATAGTCACCATATGTTCCCCAGTTCCAACTTGGCAAGCAGCCGACAACAGCATCGGTTGCAGTCATGTTGGTAAAATTTTACTGACAAGCGTCTCTACACACCAGTTATTGCACAGTCTATAGCCTGCTGAACATATCTGGCCGTCTATTTTTGGTGTGAATCGCCAAGCTGGCGCGCACGCACCCGGCCACCCCGACCCTTATCGGTTAATCAAAGAGACTCATATCAAAATCCAACACCGTGGCGACCAGATGCACCCTGTCGACCTCTCCGCCATTGAATGCACTGTGATAGCGCGTGTTGTTGGTAATCCACACACGGCCATCTGCCGGCATGTGGTAGTTGGCGCTCTCCACCACCATGTGTGCCCCCGGATTGGTCACGATGGGGATATGTAATCGCGGCTCTGGGTCTCTGTGCCAGCTGAGGGTCGTGCGCGGGAGTTTCCACAGTAAACGCACTCGGCCCAGTCGATAGCGCTGCACGATGCTGTCGTACACATGCTTGAAATAGGTATCCTCGAACAACCCGACGAACTCGGTGTACTGGTCCTCTGGTATCGGCTGTTCTCGCTGCACCTCAAGCCCGGTGTGGTCGGGTCGGGTCCAGTAGAGCCCGCGCACATTGCCGCCGGTAATGGAGTTGGCATCGCCGGGGATCTGCGTCAGGCAGATGGCATTGATATCCCTTTTGCCCAAGGGGGATTGGCGGGCCACTCGCGAGTCGACCGCTGCTAGGGCAGTCTGTAATTGATCGACATCGAATCTGAGCGCTGAGTCCAGATAAAAACCCTTAGGCATCTTCAATCCTCCAATTAAATACCGCAATACACCCTGGCAAGGCTGAGGCTTATATTGCCTCAATCGGGTGCCGATTTCTAGCCTCGACGCTGAGGCTAGTTGGCAAACACCGTGCCAACCGGCGCGCTGTCGACCCAATACTGAACGATGCCCTTGGCGATCGCCTTGGCCAGTTTCTGTTGATGCGCATTAGAGCGCAACAGCCGCTCTTCCTTCGCGTTAGACAAAAACCCTGTCTCCACCAGCAAAGAGGGGATATCCGGCGATTTGAGTACGACAAAACCAGCTTGATGCACCTCTTTTTTGTGCAGTTTTGTGACCTGGCTCATGTTTTTCATAATGGCGCGCCCAACCCGCAAGCTCGCTGAAATGGTGGCATTTTGCGCCAGATCGAGCAACACCCCCGCCACCTCTGCCGTGTGCTCGTTGAGCGAGACCCGGCCATACAAATGGTGATCGACCGCGTTTTCGCGATTCGCCAACAGCGCCGCCGACTCGGAGCTGGCCCCACTCAGCGAGAGCGCATACACCGATGCACCGCGCGCTTTACGTGTTTTTGCCGAGTCGGCATGTAGAGAGATAAATAAATCCGCACGGTGCTTGTGCGCAATATTAATGCGCTTGCGCAGACTGATAAAGTGATCGTCCTTGCGCACTAAAATCGCTTTAATGCCCTTGCGTTTATTCAGCTCTCGATATAGTTTTTTGGCGACCGACAAGGTGATCTCCTTCTCTAAAAGGCCACTTTTTGTGACAGCACCCGGGTCGCGCCCGCCATGGCCTGCATCCACCGCAACGATCAGATCGCGCACGGTTGCATCGGGCTTGATACGCGCTGGCGCTGTATCCTCAAAAAATAGATCGAACACCAACCGATGATAGGGATTACCATCGCCCGGCACCAACACAAAATGATCGAGCTCAACCGCCGCTTGACGCAGCTCAAACACAATGCGTAGATCATTTTTGTTGCGCGGGGCGGCGCGCACTGCACGGATGTATTTATTGCCGCTTGGCAGCTTAAAGTTGGCATGCAAGCGGGCATTTTTAAGATCCACCGCCACGCGCGGTGGATTTGACAACATGAAAATTTCGTAATCAAATTTGCGGGCGACATCGATGACCATGCGCCCCTTGTTCGCCTGCACCGACATGCGCACAGCCTGCACCGACACCTGCGCTGCCTCGGCAACACCGGCAACAAGCACCCATACAGCGAGCGAGATACCGATAAAAAAATGTCTACTACTAGGCTGCAAGCTCATCTATTCAATTTTAACCAGTGAGTTACAATACAACTCATCGCATACTTTAGCGTTGGGCGACTCGTGCGCCCCTCATGTGCGTATTGTCACCGCTAAGGTCTCACCAATACAAACCAAGAACACCGGTGAAACAGAAATAATTGATGATGATTAGCGCACCCACAATACCCTTGCGCGCTTTTTTTGCCGCACTCCACCCTGCCCACTCGGTGACACCTTGACCCACGACACCCTACTCGCTCTGATCGGTTTGGCCGCTATTTCCAGCTGGACACCAGGCCCCAACAATGCCTTGTTGGCATCCTCTGGTGCCAACTTTGGTCTTAGGCGTACCCTGCCCCACATCCTCGGCATCACAGTGGGCTATCCTCTGATGATTACGCTCATCGGCGTAGGTCTGGGTAGTTTCTTTCAGCAGCACGAGTTATTTCGCCAAATTGTAGGCTATATCGGCTCGATGATCTTGCTCTGGATCGCCTGGCAGCTGGCCCGTGCGCCCAAAAATCCTGCGGGCGGCGCGCGGAAATTGCACCCGTTCACCTTTCTGGGGGCAGCCTCTTTTCAATGGGTCAACCCCAAGAGCTGGGCGGTCGGCATCGCGATTACATCCCAGTGGATTCAGCCAGACAACGTGCAAGGCTCGCTCAGCATCATTGCCTGTGTGTTAATTGCCGTCAGCTTTTTCAGCGCCCTCACGTGGGCCGTCTTCGGGTCGAGCATGCACAAATGGCTATCGACCAGTACGCGGCTGCTGCGGTTTAATCGCGCCATGGCCGGGCTGATCGTGCTGTTCGCCATCTATTTACTGGTAGAGTAAGCACCCAACAGATACGCAACGGGCCGACCCATTACATGTTTCATTGGTTCGAAAATCGGGTAGATCCATTCGCCTCCTACGATGAAAGCGCCACGCCACCTAAGCGCGTCGTGCCGTTTATCTGTTTCTATCTGCGCCCCTTTTGGCATGTCTGCCTGATCACACTACTGGTGAGCGCCATCGCTGCAACACTCGATGTGTGGTTGGCCTACTACACCGGCCAACTGATTGATACGCTCACCCAGATCGACCAACAAAATCGGCAAACACTGCATCTATTTTTGCAAGAGTTGCTATTGGTCGGTGCCGTTTTGCTCATCCTGCGCCCGCTGGTCAACACCCTGTTAGCCGGCCTGTTAAACCAGACACTCATGCCCAATCTGGGCACGCTGGTGCGCTGGCGCGTGCACCGCCATGTGGTACGCCAATCGGTCAGCTGGTTCGACAAAGACCTATCGGGGCGGATTGCCAATCGTGTGATGCAGGTGCCGCCGGCTATCGGCGCGGTGGTTTTTCATCTATTCGATGGCATCGTGTACGCCACCATCTACATCACGGCAACGCTGATTACCCTGTCGGATATCGACAGTCAGATGCTGCTGCCCATGCTGGTATGGTTTGTGATCTACATCAGCCTAATCATTTTTTTTATTCCGCGGGTTGGACGCGCCTCGGAGGCTTTTTCACAGACGCGCTCCGATATCAATGGGCACGTGGTCGATGCCTATACCCATATTCGAACCATCAAGCTATTCACCCACCAAAAGCAGGAGGAGAACCGCGCCACCGCCGGTATCCGCCGCGCACGCGATGCTTTTATTCGGGAGCTGCGGCTATACAGTTACATCGACATCAGCCTGACATTCATCAACAGCTTGCTGATCGTCGGCGTGGTTGGGTGGGCGATCTATCTCTGGTTGCACGACCAAACCTCGATTGGCTCGGTCGCCGTGGCGGCGGCCTTGACGCTGCGGCTCAACGGCATAACCGATTGGGTGACCTCATCCTTGGCGCAACTATTCCAAGAGTTAGGCATCGTGCGCGAGGGCATGCAGACTATCTCCCAGCCGATTGATGGTGCCGATAGGGTAGATGCCCGCCCCCTTCAGCTCACAAGTGGTCGGATCGAGTTTGAGCAGGTCAGCCATCACTACAGCAAAAACCAACGCGGGCTGTGCGAGATCAACACCGTGATAGAGCCGGGTGAAAAAGTGGGGCTGATTGGGCGATCGGGGGCGGGCAAGTCAACCTTTGTCAATTTGTTATTGCGGTTTTATGCGCTGGAGCAAGGGCGTATCCTCATAGATGGACAGGATATCCAGCAGGTACAGCAAGACTCCCTCAGAGGGCACATCGCGATGGTCATGCAGGATAACAGCCTGATGCACCAGTCGATTCGAGACAACATCCTGTGTGGCAATCACGGTGCCAGCGATGCGGAGATGATCGAGGCGGCCAAGCGGGCAAAAGCGCATGAATTCATCTGCCAACTGGTCGATAGCGAGCAACGCACAGGTTACGATGCCTGGGTGGGCGAGCGCGGCGTCAAGCTCTCCGGCGGCCAGAGACAGCGCATCGCCATCGCCCGCATCATGCTGAAAAAAGCACCGATTCTGATTTTAGATGAGGCGACCTCGGCACTGGATTCAGAGGGTGAGGCGGTCATTCAGAACGAGCTGGCCGAGATCATGGCGGGCAAGACAGTGGTTGCCATTGCGCATCGACTCTCTACCATTGCACACATGGATCGCATTCTGGTCCTCGACCATGGCAGCATTATCGAGGAGGGAAGCCACAGCGCGCTCTTAGAAAAGCGCGGGCTCTACTATCGTTTTTGGAGCAGACAGGCCGGTGGCTTTATCAACCCTGACGACCCCAGCTGATGCAAGAGATCGCCAAGCCATGCGCCTATCGGCCCATCCTAGCTCGATGAACCGGCAAGGTATCTGGCGCTGTAGCGTCGGCGAGTGGGGAACTACCCCTGCCAACACCTAATCAAATGGTATGCCTAATGGGGGGCAAACTGCTATAGCATGGCCTAGACAGGGTTAGACGAGAGGCGATCCTGACTGATAAAATATCGGTAAAGAAAATCTGCCTCACTCACGAGCGATCTCAGCTTTGATACGCGGTAATCCATGCGCCTAAATATGACATTAAACAAACTGCTGGTTATCGGTGTGGTGCTGGTAGCCCTGTCTATTATTGGCATACTCGGGTATCGCCAGGTCAGCTTGTCCTCCCCCGCATCGAGACCCGCTGAGGCTGTCATCAGCACCGGCCAGACGCCCATTAGCA
>CAZROX010000069.1:0-8597 GCA_964601845.1 uncultured Halothiobacillaceae bacterium | reverse complement strand
TATGGGTTGGCATTTGGTACCAGCTATTCGGTACAGGTGGCAGGGCCCCTGCAAGGGCATCCACGATCGCTGGAACACAGCATAAAAAACAAACTGGCTGAGCTCGATGCCATTTTTTCAACCTATCGGCCCGACTCACAGCTCGCACGGTTTAACGCCCAGCGCACAAGCGCGTGGATCGGTGTGGCGCCAGAGTTGGTGGCGGTGGGTGTGGTGGCGCAGCGGGTGTATCGGCAAAGCGGTGGCACTTTTGATCCGACGGTTGGGGCACTGGTGGCCCTGTGGGGTTTTGGCGCTGAGCATAAAAGCGCTGCGCCGCCCGATCTGGCCAGTATCTTGGCCGCGCGCGCGCGGGTCGATTTTTCTGCCATCGAATTTGAGCGCCAGCCACCTGCCATGCGCAAACTGCGCGCCGATGTGCTGGTGGATTTTTCTGCGATTGCCAAGGGCTATATCGTGGATCAACTCGCCGAGCTGTTGGATGGCGATGGCTATCACAACTATCTGGTTGAGATAGGGGGCGAGCTGCGCGTCAGGGGCGCGCGTGCGCCCGATACTCCCTGGCGCTTGGGGATTCGCTCGCCCAACCCACAGGGCGGTGTCATCGGGCGACTGGCGATGACGGATGTGGGCATTGCCACATCGGGCACCTACAGCAACGGGCGCGATGTGCCAGGCTATGGCTGGGTATCGCATCTCATCGACCCTGTGACAGGGTACCCGGTATCGCATAATCTGGTATCGGTTAGTATTGCGAGGGATACGGCTCTGTCGGCCGATGCCATCGCCACGGCGGTACTGGTGATGGGGCCCGAGCGTGGTGGGGCCTGGGTCGAGCGCCATGCAGTCGATGCCCTGTTAATCGTGCACACGGATACCGGATTGATGCCGATTGCCTATGGCCGCTTTAAGCAGGCGTTCCTTCCATTGGACGAGTCGTTTTAAGATAGCACCATGCATGATTTAACCTGGCGTAAAAACTTAACCGAGCGGCTGCTGGCCTGCAAAGAGCAGGTGCATGAGATATGCCAGCGCTGCGATCGCAATCCGCAAGATGTGCAAATCCTGCTGGCCAGCAAAACGCGCACGCCAGAGGAGCTGCATCTAGCGTGGCAGCTGGGGTTTCATGCGTTTGGTGAAAACCGTATCCAAGAGGCGCTGCCCAAGGTGGCGGCACTGGCTGAAATCTTGGGTGATACGGCGAGCGAGCGCGGCCCGAGTTGGCATTTTATCGGGCATCTTCAAAGTAATAAGGCGCGCCAAGCGATCGCATTTAGCGAGCTTATCCACTCATTGGATCGTCGCTCTCTGGCACAGGCGCTACAGCTGCAGTGTGCGTTGTTGGAGCGAGTGCAGCCACTGCCCGTTCTGATACAGGTCAATACATCGGGCGAGGCCAGCAAGGGTGGCTTGGCACCTCATCAAGTCGTCGAGTTTGTCGGATCCCTGTGCGAGTTTGATCGACTGCAAGTCGTGGGTCTCATGACACTGGCCCAACCCAACATCGGCGAGCTGCGCGCGCGCGCAGAGTTTGCCAGTTTGCGCACACTGATGGAGCAGCTGCGTACCCATCGCATGGCGCACGTCGATATGCGGGTGCTCTCGATGGGCATGTCGCAGGACTACCCCTGGGCGATTGCCGAGGGCGCCACGCTGATCAGATTGGGCACGGCGGCTTTTGGTACACGCGAATAGAGCAATCGAATCAGGTCGATTGCAGGCACGCGAGCAGTGCCTGTGCCGATGGGCTGAAATGATCGAGATCAGATGTGGTGAGGGCGTGCGCCATGCTTTTTCCCAGCTCTACCCCATGCTGATTGAAACTATCTATATTCCAAATAAAGCCGCTGGTAATGGTCGTATGCTCGTACAGCGCCATCAATTGCCCCAAGGTGTAAGGGTCGGTCTTGCGCCAGCTAATCACGGTGCTGGGCCGCTCACCGGTACAGTGTTCTTGGGCCTGTTCATTTGATGTGCCGATGGCCAGCGACTCGGCTTGTGCAATGGCACATTTGACCAGCCGGTGGTGGTTCTCGATCCAGTCATCATTCATTGGGGTGGAGGGGGTCAGTGGTATCAGGATATCCAGTGGCACAGTCATTTGGCTCTGATGCAGAAACTGACCAAAACTGTGTTGCACATCCGTGCCGATACCGCCCCATATCAGGGTGCCTGCTGGCTGCTGCAAGGTGTGATTATCCAGGGTGACCGACTTGCCGTTACTCTCCATCTCGACCTGCTGCAACCAAGGGATCAGCTTGTCCAATCGCTGGTCGTATATCAGCAGACCACAGGTGGGATGGTGCAAAAAATTGGTGTTCCAGATACGCAACAAGGCGAGCACGACGGGCAAATTTTGTGCCAGCGGTGCCTGGGCAAAATGGGTATCCATGCTATGGGCACCGCGTAACAAATCGACAAAACTATCTACGCCCAGATCGATCATGGCAGGTAGCGCCATGGCCGACCAAATCGAGTAGCGGCCACTGATCTTGTCGCTGATCGGGAAGATATTATCCTCGGGGATGCCCCAAGCTGTCGCGCGTTCGACATCGGCTGACACGGCAACGATGTGCTTGCTAATTGTCAGATTATGCTGTTGCAACCACGTGCGTGCCAGCGCGGCATTCGCCAGGGTCTCAGCGGTAGTAAAACTGTGGGATGAGATGATAAACAGGGTTTTTTCTGGCTGACAGGCTTGCAAGGTATCGTGCAGCTGTGTCGGATCCATATTCGACACATAGTGTATTTTTATATCGCCTGTACGCGGTGCCAATGCACTGGATACCAACATGGCACCCGTGCAAGAGCCACCGATGCCCAGATTGACAACATCGCGATAAGCTCCCTCAGAGCGCACCGAGTTGACAAATTGCACCAGTTTCTCCCACTCCGGTTGCTGCCGTCTCTGCGGTGCGCGCAGGGCGGTGTGCGCCGATACAGAGGTGTTGTTTTCGAGTGATTGCCCCTGTAAAAAAGCGTCGCGTTTTTCTGGCACCTTGGCATCGAGAGCCAGCGCCATCAGCTGTGACCAGACCGTGTGATTTAATCGCTGGCGGGTGATATCAACCCGCAGGGTTTCATGGGTAAAGGTAAAGTTTTTGACTCTGTTTGGCTCAAATAAGAGTTGTTTAAGCGACAGGGGCGTGTCTTTAGCGAGGGCTGTGAGCGCCGCGTACTGGGCGCACTGGGCTATCTGATACGTCATCAATTACATCTAACCCGGCGCGATGATTGTTTAACTACTTTCTGTGACGTAATCGAGCGCGCGACAGTCTTCAGCCGACCATCCGATCTGCATCACATCGCCGACGCGAAACTTTTGTATGGCACCAGCATTGGCCATCTTGGTAATAAATGTGCTGTTGCACAGGCTAGCCGATATGCGGATGTGATCGCCGTGGTAGATCAGCTCCTCAATGCGGGCCTCAAAGGTATTGGGCACACTGCCAGCTGATGGATTAACGACGATGCGCTCTGGCCTGATAGAGAGCGAGGTGGGCTTGCCGATGCCCTCGATATTGACAGCTTTGGCGTGTACGATTTGATCGCCATGTACCTTAACGGTGCAGTGATCGCCATCTAATGACACGACCTCGCCATTGAGGCGGTTATTCTCTCCGATAAACTGGGCAACAAAGCTGTTTTCCGGTTGCTCGTATAGGATGTCTGGACTGGCAAGCTGCTGGATTCGACCCTCGTTGAATACGGCGATGCGATTGGACATGGTCAGTGCCTCTGACTGATCGTGTGTCACATAGACAATGGTGACCCCTAGGCTTTCGTGCAGGTGTTTGATCTCGTATTGCATCTGCTCGCGCAACTGCTTATCTAGCGCACCGAGTGGCTCATCCATCAACACCAACTTTGGGCTAAATACCAGTGCGCGGGCGACAGCGATGCGCTGCTGCTGGCCGCCGGAGAGCTGGGCTGGCATGCGATTGCCAAAGCTGTCCATCGACACCATGGATAGCGCCTGTTCAACTTTTGAGTCGATTTCAGTTTGCGGCGCTTTGCGTACTTTCAGTGGAAAGCCGATATTTTCCTTGACCGTCATGTGCGGAAATAGCGAGTAGCTCTGAAACACCATCCCAATATCTCTTTTGTGCGGGGCGATATGATTGATGGATTGGCCGTTGATGTAGATGTTGCCGTGGGTCGCGACCTCAAAGCCAGATAGCATCATCAAACAGGTTGTCTTGCCCGAGCCAGATGGGCCGAGCATGGTGATGAACTCACCCTCCTGAATACTCAGGTTGAGGTTTTTGACAACCAGGGTATCGCCATCGTAGCTCTTTTGTACATCTTCAAATTGTACGTAGGTATTGTTAGACATATGAATTTTGCAGTCCGCTAGAGGTAAGTTTGAAAGATTATTGCGCAGACGGCAAGCTGCTTGCAAACGAAATATGTATTTCTGTGACTATTGCCGGCCCGCTGGCTGAGAAAATTGATAGGGTTTTACATGCCATTTGTCCCCGTGCGTGTGCAAAATCAGACAACTTGGCCCCCCGCGGTTTCTCTCCCAGCCAGCGGCACCTGGGTTGAGCAACCAAGGCAGTGCGGATTGATCGACGCGCTGTTGGTGGGTGTGGCCGCATACCAGGGCGCGGGCTTGCGCATGGTCATCGCGCATGCGTGTCGGGCAGGGGCTATAGCCATATTGATGGCCGTGCTCCATCACAAGGCGTCCGCCCGGTAGATCGACAGTGGCCCGATCGGGTAGCGGGCTGTATCGGTTGTGCTCGGAGCAGAACAGGCCGTTGGCATCATTGTTGCCGGCCACGGTAATGATTTGTTGCATGCGCGGGGTCAGCCTGTGCAATACCTGTGCATCCATGACATCGCCCGCGTGCAATACCAGATCACAGGTATTGCACAGCGCGACTATGTCATCGCTGATGGCACCGTGTGTATCCGATATGAGTGCAATAGACAGCTCGGGTTGATCAAACTTGTGGTAAACAGATTTCATCGGCGTAGGGTGTTAGTTGTAGGCATGGGGTGCGGTCGCCTTGGGTTGTTTGAGGTATTGATCTAGCGCGTAGTTGGCATAGCGTTCATGCGAGTTGGCGATCAGCATTTTTTTTCGGTATTTGGTGACTGTGCGACGTGTGAGCACGATACCCAATGCGCCCAGCTCTATTTGAATTTTTTGATCGCTTAAGGGTTTGTCAGGGTTTTCGGTTTTAATGAGTTGTTGCATCAAGCTGCGCACCGCCGTCGATGAATAGGACTGCTGCCCAGCGCCTCTGATGCGACTTGAAAAAAAATACTTCAGTGGATAGATGCCGCGTGGTGTGTGGATATATTTTTGTGCGCAGATACGCGAGATAGTCGATAGGTGCAGCTTGAGCGCCTGGCCGATCTCTTTGAGCCCCATCGGCTGCATCATGCTCTCGCCGTGTTCCAGAAAGGGGCCTTGGCGCACGACTATCTCGTGGCTGACACGCTCCAGGGTGTCGTTGCGTTTTTGCAAATCACCGATCAGATGGCGGGCATTTTTCAGCTGCTCCGACAAGGCCGCGCGCTGGCTGGTGCCGTGCGATTGTTGTATCAGTGTGCGCCAGTTGTCGCATAGACTCACTGTTGGTAAAGCCGATTTATTGAGTTCCACTTGCCAGCTGTCCGCTGTTGGTGTGACATACACATCGGGCAGTAGATTGTGCTCGCTCTGATCGGGCAGTGCATGCGTGGGATAGGGGTTGAGTGCGCGCAGGGTATTGATGGCGCGGCGTAGTTGATCGGCATCAATTTTGAGTAGCCGCTGTAGCTGCACGTACTTGCGGTTTTTTAGTTTGTCCAGGTGGTGCGTGATGATGCACTGGGTGACATCGTGTATTTTTTTCTCGATGCGTACAAAGGGTAGCTGTGAGAGTAGGCACTCTTGGAGATTGCGCGCGCCGCAACCGAGTGGCTCGAGATGCTGGATGACCTTGAGCAGCTGTTCGAGCTCGGCCAGGTCCGCGTGGATGTTGAGCGGTGCCAGCTCGCGGTTAATCTGCGGCAAAATATCGCTCAGTGGCTCTGTCAAATAGCCACTTTTTACATCGATTGTATCGATCAGTTCGGTGGCGATGGCGATCTGTCGCTGATCCAGTGGCGACTGGTAGAGTTGCGCGATCAATGCATCGTGCAATGACAGGGGCGCACTGACATCCATGCTTTGTATCGCCTCGGTACCCTGCGCGTGACTCGGTGCGCCCTGTGGGGTATACAGCAAAAACGGATTGGTGTGTGCCATCTCGGTGATGCGCGATTCCAATTGCCGATTGGATAGGTGTAACAGATGGATCGCATTTAACAACTGCGCCGTGATGACATGACGCTGGGCTACTTTGAGGTGCTGTCCGAGTTGCATGGGTGCTGTGTTGTTAGATAGAAAAACCTTCACCCAAGTATACCGCTTGCACCCGCTGATCGTTGAGTATCTCCTCGGATGTGCCGGAGCAGAGCACGCGCCCCTGATCTAGGATATAGGCACGGTCACAGATTTTGAGGGTTTCGCGGACGTTGTGATCGGTGATCAGCGTGCCGATGCCCCGATCTTTCAAGCGCTGAATCATGCGCTGAATATCCTGAATGGATACCGGGTCGACGCCGGCAAACGGTTCATCTAGCAGCAGATAAGTGGGGTCGATCGAGAGCGCACGGGCAATCTCAACCCGTCGACGTTCACCGCCGGAGAGGGCGATGCCGCGTGTCTCCTCGAGGTGCTCGATCTGGAAATCCTTGAGCAATTGTCGGCGTCTCTCAAGGCGTTGGGCGGGTGTGAGCGAGCGGTTGAGTTCCAGTACGGCATCTAGATTTTGTCTGACATTGAGCTTGCGAAAGATGGACATCTCCTGCGGTAGGTAGCCGATGCCAAGCCGCGCGCGCCTATGCACGGGCAGGGCCGTAATTTTTTGCCCATTCAGAACAAGCTCGCCCTGGTCGGGCTTTATCAGGCCGGCGATGCTGTAGAAACAGGTGGTCTTCCCGGCACCATTGCTCCCCAGTAGGCCTGTAATCTGTGCGGGCTCGATCTCCATCGAGACACCTTGTAAAACTGGGCGCCCTCGGTAGGTTTTGTGCAGATTATCGACGATCAGGCTCAACGGCTAGTCTCTTGTTTGGGTTGTAGCAGTACCCGGATCGGATCGCGCGCACCCGATGCTGTTGCTTTGGTGGCCCGGGTTTTTATGTTGTAGTCGATGCGCTCGCCACTGAGGGTTCTGTCTGGTTGAGTGAGGGTGACATTTCCCTGGAGGGTGAGCGCCTGCTGTTGTGGCCAGTAGGTGAGTTGATCGGCGGTACCTTCCACCGATGTGTTGGCAGCGCTGCGCTGCAAAAAGCGCGCCGGTTCGCCGATGGCGACGATCTGCGTGATCAGCTCGTCCTCGAAATAGACATCCACCGCATCGGCACTGATAGAGAATGTATCTTGGGTGATGGTGACACCGTCACTAAAGCGCTGATGCTGTGTGGTCGGGTCGTAGGTCATAGTGCCCGCCGTGATTTCCACCTGCTGCTGCGCCTCTGCCCAGGCAATGGCAGCAGGTGCGAGCCACAGCGTGATCAGCAGCAAGTATTTAGGGATGGATGCCATGATAGATGAAGGTAACATTGCCATTGAGTGTACTGCGTCTGGATGTCGTGTGTGCTTGAAAGTGATCGCCCGCAGCATGCCAGCTGGGCCCCAATAGACGCACGCCCTGTGCGCCTACTAGCGCCGTGTCCTGTAAAGTGAGGCTCGGCGCCCTAATTTGTACAGTATTTGGCGCAGCTTGGGTTGCTTGCACCTGTGACAGACTCAAATGCAAGTTGTTCGGGTCGATTTGTACCTGCTGTGCGTTAATTGTCCACATGATAGCCGATGCATTGTACAGTGCGATAACAGCCTGATTCAGCGTTGTGTGCAAGGTGTCGCTCGCTGAGATGAGCTTCTCGGCGCGGATTTGATAGCGTTTCTCCCCATCTGTATCGTAGATATCCAGCTTGGCTTGGTCAAACGTGTTAGCGGGTGCGGCAGCATTCTTTGTCGCTGGTGCTGTTGGCGATGAGAGGTGAGAGGGTGTGAGAGACCAAATGCCGATGCCGCCGGCCACTATCAGCACACCTAGTAAGTGTTTGCGGTAGCTATACATCAGCTAGCGGCACGGTACAACTGCGATGAGCGATAGAGCGTGTCGGGGTTAGATGGTGTTATCGGGTTCATTTGAGCCATCCGCATTGTCCGCGTCATCCAGCTCATCTGTATCATCCGCATCATCTAGCCCATCCGTATCATCCAGCTCATCCAGCTCATCTAACTCATCGAAATCGAACTCATCTAGTGGATCTACTTCATCCTCATCATCCTCATCCCCCAGGTCATGCACTAAACGCTCGCGATTTTTTAACCAAATATCGCGTACCAGTGCGTAGCGATCTTCGATGCCGGTGCTGTCCAGCTGCTTTTCGAGCTGGAGCAGTTGTGCACGTCTCTGGAGAAGATGTGTGTATCCTAAGGTTCTCTGCGTTGGGCACTTTATCTCTCGACTGGTATCAAATATTTCCCTGTTAAGTTTGTTAGTGCAGTCGTCGAAGCCCTGTATCGCTACGCCCACCGTGTCTCT
>CAZROX010000068.1:0-8623 GCA_964601845.1 uncultured Halothiobacillaceae bacterium | reverse complement strand
GGCAGATTTCACCTCAACAAATGCCGTCACCTGCTCCCAGCCCGCCAAGACTTCGACTGTCTGCGCCAAGGTCGGCGCCCGTACAGCGCGAAAGGCATCGCCCAACCGACCTACCTCCCCTACCGGTATTGCTGCAATCTCATCTGCGCTGAGATCGAATACCGACCGATCTATACCGGCAGTGCGAGAAAAATTCGCATCGTGGAGCAAAAAGGGCACCCGATCTGCGGATAGCTGGATATCAAACTCCAGTAATGTTGCGCCTGCATCGACCGCCGCACGCATCGCCTCAATCGTGTTCTCGGGATAGTGCGCCGCGTAGCCACGATGCGCAAGAATTGGCACCGCCCTAGGATTGGAAGATTCTTTCATCGGTAGCGACAATCCTGTATGGCCAAGCCAGTTTGGGCAGCGGCTATTTTATCGGATAGCGGTATCACCTGCATGGCGTTGGCATTATGGCAAAGCGCATTGCTAAGTTTTAGGACAATTCCGGTCGATTGAGCGACTAAAACAGAGTGCGCTTCATCATCACTTTAAAATCAACCCAATGTGTGTCGCTTTGGCAGCTGATCTTGTTAGCCTTGCTTTTGTATTATCCAGTATGGTATACAAAGGGCGAAATATCTTTTTAGTACTTTGGAGATGGCAGTAAGATTTAAACTTTTGGGATGGAAGTCGTATTTAATTATTAAATGGAGCGTAACAGATGAAGCAAACGAAGCAATCCAACACAACACATAACCGCTTATCCAACTCTGAAAGAGGATTGCACGAGTTGTATGCCGATGATCCAGCAAGAGCGGATCATCTCGTTTTTGGTCGGCAGTGCGACCTCACTCGCCGAGGCTTTTTAAAAGGTGTTGCTAACGTCAGTACCGTATTGGGTTTACCCATCGTATTTGCCAGCCAAATGCCGGGCGGGCTGATTCCAATCGCGCTGGCAGACTCCACAGACAACTTCAGCTTAGCCGCTTACGGCAAAAAAGGCTTACGGATTTTAAACGACCGGCCCATTAATGCTGAAACACCACCACATCTGCTGAACGATTCAATTACACCCGCCAAGTACATGTTTGTCCGCAATAACGGCATCGTACCCAGCCCCAAAGAACTAAACCCGAACAAGTGGACTTTAACCATTGATGGCGAGTCGGCCAGACGCTCGCGCACCTTTAGTATCGCGCAATTAAAACGAACATTTAAACACCATACCTACCACCTACAACTCGAGTGTGGTGGCAATGGCAGAGCTGAGTACGACCCGCCGGCCCGTGGCAACCAATGGACAACCGGTGCCGTTGCCTGCCCAACTTGGACGGGCGTGCGCCTGCGCGACGTATTAGAGTCGGTTGGCATACAACCCCATGCTATTTATACCGCTTACTACGGCAAGGATAAACACCTCAGTGGCGACCCAAACAAAAATCCTATTTCACGCGGCGTGCCTATTGTTAAAGCCGTGGAGGATGAATCACTCATTGCATGGGCAATGAATGGCGAGGATATCAACGTGCTAAATGGCTATCCGTTGCGTGTTGTCACCGCAGGCTGGCCCGGATCAACCAGTGGCAAGTGGTTGACCCGTATAGCCGTGCGCGATCGTGTGCACGATGGCGCAAAAATGACTGGCAAAGCCTACAAGGTCCCTAAAAACCCCGTTTCACCTGGAACCAAGGTAGCGAACGAAGACATGATGACCATCGAAAGCATGCCTGTCAAATCACTCATTACCTATCCACGCACCGGCATTAAACATTCGGCGCAGAAAACGCTACGGCTCAATGGACATGCTTGGGCGGGTGATTTGAGCGTGTCGGCGGTCGAGGTTTCTATAGATTTTGGTGCGACCTGGCACAAGGCACGCTTGTCAGAACCAACCAATCGCTTGGCTTGGCAAGATTGGCAAGCGCGTGTCTCTTTTCCAAAGGTTGGCTATTACGAGGTGTGGTCTCGGGCAGTCGATGAGAACGATACCGCTCAACCGATGTTGGTGCCGGGCTGGAATCCAAAAGGCTACCTGAACAACCGCTGCCATCGCATCGCTGTCAATGTCGTTTAATTGAAACCCATGCGCAAAAAATCGACCCTAGCGGTAGCGGCATTATTGACAGTGCTCGTCGCTACCGTATCAGCAATCACCCACACAAAAGAATTAGCAGACTCTAATGTGGTGGAGTATGACTCAAATACAGGCTTTGTGATCGCACCTGGCTATAAAATAGTCACCGCGCATTGCATCGCGTGCCATTCGGCAAGACTAGTCACGCAGCAAGGGCAGTCGCGTAGTGGTTGGAAAGAAATCATAGAGTGGATGCAAGAAGAGCAAGGGCTGTGGCCCATCCCACAAGATCAATTGGAGATTATATTAATTTATTTATCGACCCACTATGGGGAAGATCGTGCCAATTTTAAAGAGAATAAATAACTTTTTGGAAATTTGTTAGAGAAAAATAACCCCAGAAAATACTTAACGGTAAATTGCGCCGGTTTTCATATCAAATCATTGTATGTTCTGTGCAAGGCGCTGCACCTGTGGCTTATTTCAATTTATTTTTACAAATAAAGATTTAGTCTTTCTTAAAAGGCAATATACAAGCGACTCGAAGCCCCGGATTGGCATGTTCGATTAACAGCTGGCCACCGTGCGCACCTGCCACCATACGACACAAATAAAGCCCAAGCCCTACCCCGCCCAGCTCGCGTGTACGCGCCGTATCTGGCCGGTAAAATGCGGCGCTCAACTTGGCCAAATGCTCCGCCGAGACGCCGGGTCCATAGTCCCGCACAGCGATAATAATTTGTTCGTCGTTGGTATCCAACGATAGCTCGCAGGGATGTGTGGCTGATGCAGCGTAATGCTCAGCATTATTGAGCAAATTGCGCATGAGCAGCGCCAAGCGCTTGGCATCCAGCTTGGCGGTCACTGTGGGCTGGCCGATGCTGATCACAACATTTGGAAATTCTTGCTGCATCGCCTGTACCACCGGCACTAAATCTATTTCTTCAGGTTGCAGTACGCTATGCGTATCGGCTAAGCGCTCACCCTCAAGTAAATCGCTGATCATATTGCTCATCAATGCAATATCGCGTAGCAAGGCCTCGCGCGAAACGTGGCTGGCTGGGGTATCCTCCAAAAGCTCGGTATTGAGCCTAACGCGGGTCAGCGGCGAGCGCAGTTCATGGCTGATAGCCAGCAGGAGCGCACGTTTGGCATTGAGCATCTCTTCTATCGAGTCCGCCATGTGATTGACCGAATCGGCAAGGTCGGTCAGCTCGTTGTCGCGCCCTCTACGCTTGATCGCAATCCGTTGCTTAAAATTACCCTCTGCAAAGCGATTGACCCCCTGTCCAATGGCCTTGAGCGGCCGCAACAGCAACCATACACAGCCATAGGCCAGCCCGGCTATAGCGAGCAGGATAAACAACGAGAAACCGATAATACCGCCAGGGCCACCAAAGCCGCGCACATCTACACCAAAGACGACACGATGGCCATCGGCAGTCGTTCGACTAAGAAAACGACGGCCGGGGGAGCGATGATTGAATCTTGGATGATACGCATCCTGGTCATCTACATGCTCTTCGTAACGTGGGCCAAATCTGTCGTGATGGCTGGGGTGCGAGTGCCAATTTAACGTCGGCCCACTGATATCCAGTCGAATGGGCAAGCGTTGCGTGAGCGCCTTGGCTTTGTCGAGATCGATTGGATTGCCAAGCTCTAGCATGAGACGATCGATATAGTCGGTGACCAGTGGTCGTGCGGCCTGCCGCCAGACATTACGAACCAGATCATTGGCCCCATGGCTAAAGGTCAGAACAGTGGCCGCACCAAATAGCACAAATACCCAGAGCAATCGCCAGCGCAGCGAATGGGTTAAATTGCGGAACAACCCACGGCGCTTTTGTGTCCGCTGCATCATAGCGGGCTTAAAGCGAGACAATAGCCCACATTGCGCAGGGTTTTTATCGCATCGAGTGGCTCGAGTTTTTTACGTAGGCGGCTGATCGTAATATCCACTGAGCGGGTGAAGTAAGCCACCTCGCGCCCGTGTAAATAATTGAGGATTTCATCGCGAGAAACCACCCCGCCTCGGCGCTCGGCCAGTAGATACAGCAGGTCAAATTCGGTGTAGGTCAGCTCTAGCTCGCGCCCTTGCAGCTGCACTTTGCGCTCGGCTTTGATAATGCTCAAGCCAACGTAGTCAAGACGACCTTCACTCTCCTCTGGCTCGCTACGCTGACGGCGCAAAATGGTGTGCAGCCGAGCAATCAGCTCACGTGGTTCAAACGGTTTGGGCAAGTAGTCGTCGGCACCCAACTCTAGCCCCACCACCCGATCCATCACATCGCCTCTAGCGCTGAGCATGATAATCGGAATGTCGTTGTCCTTGCGAATCGTGCGGCAGACATCAAAACCGTCCATCTCTGGCAGCATGACATCCAATATCACCGCCGCATAATCACCCGATTGCAACAGCGAAAAACCATCACTTGGGCGCAGCACTTGCTCCAGCTCAATCTCAAAGCGTTGGCACAATGTGGCCAGTGGGCCGCCAAGATCGGCATCATCGTCGATTAATAGCACTTTATTCATTCGCATAGTTTGCCATAGTCGCCCTGTGCGAATGGAGACAACCCCATCACTTGCGCTACCTTGGCAGCGCAAGTGATGGGCACAGATTTAGTCGTGGTAACGATCGCCATGATGACCACGATGGCGGTGACCGTGCCTGAACTTGCCCTCTTCTATAAACTCACGCACCTTGGCCTGCTGGGTCGTATCTAGACTATCGTAGAAGATCGCTATCGCCTCAATGATTTGAGGCGCTGCGCTCCTGAGCTCGGCAAGTCGATCATCGACGAGGAGTTGTGCTGCATTGCGATCGAAATACTCACCCGTAACAAAGGTTTTTAACGTATCGGGCAACGCTTTGTTTTTAGCGCGAAAATCAGCGGCCTTTTCACTGAATATTAAGGTGAGATTTTCGAAGGCTTGTTTTTGTTGATCGTCGAGCGTCAGCCTCTCATCTACCCTATCGAGCATCTTGCCACGCATATGCTCGACACGTTTTTCATAGCTCCCATATTTTGCGGCTAAGGTGGCCGTTGCCGCGCCGCCCAGCACGCCTACCGACACCAGGCCAATTAATAGCATTTTCTTCCACCCAAAGCCTTTGCTGGCTGTGTTGCTTGCAGTGGTGTTTTTGTCAAGGTCATTGTTGCTCATGTTGTCTTCCTTTAGTTAGTTGTGTGTGTCACGCTGCCTATAATAGACATGCGGCATCGGTTATTCTTCTCGGTGCCGTATCGCTTTGTTTCATTTTGTTTCAGTGAGGTGAGCTCACCCGTTGGCCACACCCATGCTGCCATCCATGCAACAGTTAGCCGACCGAATCGCAGCTAGGGCTTAAGCCGTCCTTTTAAAAGAATGGCAAGCGGATTGTGCTGGCGCTTGGCCTGAATTTTTTTATGCCCGTTTTTTGCGATTGCTATAGGCAGTATAATAGTCGCTCGCCAGTACAATGGCAGCCAAGCGAAACATGGGCGCGACCGATCATCTTCACACGAGGCAGTGCAAAGAAAAACACAGAAGTCTATTTGTCTTCTGATTCACCAACCCCTGCCTAAAACACACCTAAAACGATAGATAACCCCACTAGCGGGTTATCGCGCTCATTTAATATGGAAAAACCCTTGAACAAACTACCGATTGCAACCTTTGCCGCTCGTTTCTCCTCGGCCAATCTACATGACGCCGAACTGCCCGCATTTACCCCCAACCGTATCAAAATTGAATTGCTATCTGGGCTGACCGTCGCTCTGGCATTGGTTCCCGAGGCGGTTGCCTTTTCTTTTGTTGCGGGTGTGCATCCGCTGGTCGGTCTCTATGCTGCTTTTATCGTCGGTTTAATTACGGCGGCTATTGGCGGCCGTCGGGGCATGATTTCTGGCGCCACCGGCGCGCTGGCCGTTGTCATGGTGGCGCTGGTGGCCAAACATGGCGTTGAGTATCTCTTCGCAACCGTCGTCCTCATGGGTATCTTTCAAATTCTAGCGGGCATTTTTCGGCTGGGGAAATTTATTCGCCTGGTCCCCTACCCCGTTATGCTGGGATTTGTAAATGGCCTGGCGATCGTCATTTTTCTTGCCCAACTCAGCCAGTTTCAAGTCATTGGGCCAGATGGTGCCAAGGTTTGGATGAGTGGATCTGCCCTGTTCGTTATGTTGGGATTAGTCGCCCTGACCATGTCGATTATTTGGGGCATGCCAAAAATTACCAACGTGATTCCTGCACCGCTAGCGGGCATAGTCATAGTCGCCACAATCGTTATTTTCTTTGGCATAGAGGTGCCGCGTGTTGGCGATTTGGCTTCGATAAAAGGCGGTTTTCCGCAATTTCACATTCCTATGGTGCCGCTAAACCTAGAGACATTAAAAATTATTTTTCCCTTTGCCTCAATTCTTGCGGCCATCGGCCTGATCGAAAGCTTGTTAACCCACAATTTGGTCGGTGAAATTACGGGCCGTCGCGGCGGGGCATCACAAGAATGCATCGCCCAGGGTCTCGCCAACACCGTCACCGGTTTCTTTGGCGGTATGGGGGGCTGCGCGATGATCGGCCAATCCCTCATCAATGTAAAATCTGGTGGGCGCACGCGACTGTCTGGCATTTCGGCGGCGCTGTTTTTGCTGGCCTTTATTATGGTTGGCTCCAGCTTGATCGAGCAGATTCCACTCGCAGCGCTGGTCGGTGTCATGTTTATGGTTGTCATTGGCACTTTCGCCTGGCAGAGCCTCGTTATCCTGCGCCGTATCCCGCTAACCGATGCGCTGGTGATGGGACTAGTCACTATAGTCACGGTTATGAGCGATCTGGCAGTTGCCGTTGTGGTCGGTGTCATCGTGTCCGCACTGGCCTATGCTTGGAGCAGTGCCCGTCACATTCATGCCGCTATCGAAGAAACAGAGAGCGGAAAAATCTACTCGATTGAAGGGCCGTTGTTTTTCGGTTCAATTGAAGGATTCTTAGAGCTGTTTGACCCGCAAAATGATCCGGATCATGTGGTAGTCGATTTTAAAAATAGCCGCGTTGTCGACCAATCTGCACTGCAAGCGATCGAGGACTTGACGCTCAAATATAAAAATCTTGGCAAAACGATTAAGCTGCGCCATCTGTCCCGTGACTGCTATCGGCTGCTCAATCGAGCCGGTCAGCTAATCGAGCAATCCGAAGATGACCCAAACTATGGCTTAGCGGTGGACTATGCAGTCAAAACAGGCATTTTCGGCAACAAGCATTGAGGCTAGCACCCGGTGTGCTTGGTGTTAGCGGTGTTCGAATACCGCTTTGGCAAGGCCACCTGCAAGCGCCTTCATACAACTTGGTAACCTGAGCCTTTTTTGCTGGCTAAGTGTCCCGCTCAAGAACGATAATGGGGTTTAGCGATCAGTGTGATTTGACACGCGCAACCCTTTATCTTATGAACCTACTATATACTGCGAAAAACACCCATGGCACTCGACAAATATCATCATATGCACAACAACACTAAACAGAAAATAGGTGCGGCAATGTTATCTACCTTGAGAGGAATTTTAATTATGGCAACTCTAACAGGCGCCGCCTTGGCAGGTACCGCACCAAAGGGACTTGAAATTGAGATTCTCAAAGAGGGAAATGGCGAAGCGGCTAAAAGTGGCCAGACGGTTATCGTTCACTACGAGGGCACGCTAAAGGATGGCAGTGTCTTTGATAGCTCGCGCAAGCGTGCGACACCTTTTCGCTTTAACCTGGGTTCCGGGCAGGTCATTCCCGGCTGGGAAGCGGGTATTGAAGGCATGAAAATAGGGGAAAAACGCCGTCTGACCATAGCCCCTGAACTGGGGTATGGTGCCTCTGGAGCCGGTGATGTTATTCCACCCAATGCCACCTTAATTTTCGAAGTGGAGCTGGTTGATTTACAACAACCTGCTATATTAAATCAAGCGACACCAGCGGATCTGATACAAGCGCAAAAAGCGGGTGTCCCCATTATTGATATCCGACGTGAAGATGAATGGGAAGCGACGGGTATTATTGCAGGCGCTCATACCATTACCGCATTTACAGCAAATGGGCAACTACACCCACAATTCCAAAATAAATTCGTGTCACTGATCACTAGCCCCGATATGCCTTTTGTTCTCTATTGCCAATCAGGCGAGAGAACAACCTATCTTGGCAATGCCCTTGTGGACCAAATTGGCTTCACCAAGGCCTCGCACTTGACCGGCGGTGTAGCAGAATGGCTGCAAACTGGCCATAAGCTTGTGCCTTATAAAGCAAAGTAGTCGATTAGCATTTGTCATTGCCTACCCGATTCAGACCAGCGTCCAGCGAAAAAGCACGAATGATGCAGCAGGTGTGCCGTTTCAGTGCTGAAATGCAATTGATGGACACAATCGAGACCCATCTAGTTTCAAAAAATTATGGAAGCCATAAGCCCTAGTTTCAGCAAGATGCTATGGCTCAGGTCGCAGACAGCACAGCAATCATAAACTAATCAATCGTAGTCGTACCAATACCGAGGCAGTACAATATCTTGGTTGTCCTGCACATTTTTTTTATCTAAAGGATGTG
>CAZROX010000067.1:0-8721 GCA_964601845.1 uncultured Halothiobacillaceae bacterium | reverse complement strand
CTGACAAAGCCAACGCCATAACCGACAAAATAACACAGGACTTTAGATGGGATAGTGACATAGCAAAAATCTCAGCGAAGATAAAACGCGAATGAATAATGAAATAAAAATATCGCCCCCATTGTAGCGAGTGTGAGCCACCTGAACAAGACAGTACCAAACCCCATACCCTTACAAGTTGAACAGCTCGGCTCCGCTTCACCGGCTCAGGGCCGAGTAGCAACAGTTGCAAAAAACGATGGCTTTAGCGGCTGGGCACAGCCATAAACTGCTCGATTGCGGCGAGGGTTTTTGCCGTGCTGCCACCGTGAGCTGCCAAAAAATTGTCGATAGCGCACGCGCTGGCAAATTGTAGTGGCCGCTGGGTCAACTGCTCGGTCAACTGGGCAAAATCCATCTGCAAACAAACCCCCTCGGCGATGGCCTCGCGGGCCGGAAACTCAATGGTACAGTCGTTGGGGCCGATAATCACCGGCTTACGCAAGCTCAAAGGCTCTGAGATATTGTGCGAACCCTGCTCGCCAAAACCACCGCCAACGATGGCCAGATCGCACAGACCGAGATAAAAATACATCTCGCCCAGGCTATCGCCCAACAGGATATCCAGCTGCGCAAACGACGATGCCGCTAGGGGGCAGAGCGCTGCATCTAGTAGATCGGAGCGGCTGCCATAGGTAAACGCCTGCGCCGCCATCATATCGGCCACCTGCGCAAACCGCTCCGGTGCGCGCGGCACATAGACAAACAGCGGGCGCGCCTCGCCCTGCTCAGCAAAATGCGCCTGCACCTGTTTGATCATCGCCAGGGCTGCGGCATCCTCGCCAATGACAACGCTGGCCAGGGTAATCACAGGGCGCGCACCAAAAGCGGCACGCAGCGCTTGAGCGGCTGCCACCTGCGCCTGTGAAATCGGCTGCTCAAAACGCATCTCACCGGTAATCGCCACCCGCTCGACCCCGAGCGTGCGAAAACGCGCGGCCTGATATTCAGATTTAACCATGACACCGGCAAATCCGCGCACAAATTCACTGCGAGAAAACAAGCGTTTTTGATCGCGCGCCAGACTCCGGCTCGGGTACTGACCATTGCACAAAAACAACGGCACGCCCTGCTTGCGACAGCTCATAATCATGCCGGGCCAGAACTCGACCTCCATCACCAGCCCATAGCTGGGACGAAAGGCCTTAAAAAAACGCCCAAACGCCGCCCCATAGTCAAACGGCACATAGACCACACTCAAGCGCCCAGCGGCGATGGCATCTGCAAACAACCGCTCGGCCTCGCGCCGACCTGCGGGGGTGAAATGCGTGGTGACGATCGGCGTATCCCCTAGCAGCAACTGCTCGATTAGGGGCGCAGCTGAGCGCACCTCGCCCAGCGACACCGCGTGCACCCAAATATGCGCCACCCCGCGCGGCCTATGGCGGCCAAAGCGCTCCCCTAAAAATTGAAAGTAGGCCGGTTCCCGACGGCTGCGCAGATACAGATAGCGCACCAGCCACGGCAGACAAAAAAACCATGCCAGCCGGTACAGCACCAAAATGAGGCGCAGCTTAAAGGTGGGAAAGTGCTGGGGTTGAGCCATCGTCTAACCTGCTGCCGACTGCCCGATCAGCCGTATCAGGGCATCGGCCAGATCGCTCAAGCCCGCTTGCAGCGCACGGTGCAGCTGGCGATAGGCCGCCAACCCGTGCTGCTTTTTTTGCTGCAAAATATGCACAATATCCGCCGCGCACGCAACCTGAGTGCAAGCCTGCGCCCGCTGCAAGGCGGCAAAGTCGGCGGCAAAATTGGCCGTGCGGGGGCCGTGCATCACCGCGCAACCTAGCTGCAACGCCTCCCAAGGGTTATGCCCCTCCACTGCGCTAAAAGTCCCGCCGATCAGGGCGTAGTCAGACAGGCTGTACCACAGGCCCATTTCGGCAAAGCTGTCGGCTATATACACTTGCGTCTGCGCATCTGGCAGCGCGCCATCGCTTCTGGTGGTCGTCTGAAAATCGCTCAGGTGTGCGCGTATCTCCTGCGCTCGGTGCGGGTATCTGGGGGCGAGAATCAGCAGGTAATCGGGGCAGCTTTCTAGCAACTGGCGCTGGGCGGCCAGCGCGATCGCCTCATCCTGTGCATGGCAAGAGGCCGCCACCCAAATCGTTTTGTGCGCCCAGATGGCGGCGAGGGTATCGCGCGCCTCGTGCGCCACTTGCAGCGGTGGGCTGTGGGGTTTTAGCGATCCGTCGACCCGCACCGCCTGCTGTACCCCTAAGCTGCCCAGCGCTTGTGCGCTCTGGTCATCCTGCGCCGAAAGCAGCGAAAAATGGCGATAGATGGCCCGATACAGCGCCCCGGCTCGCTGCCTGCGCCCCGCAGAATTGGCGTGCATTCGGATATTGATGTGCGCCTGTGGGATACCTCGGCGCGCCGCCTGCACGACCAGCCCCGGCCAGATATCCTGCTCCGACCAGATCGCCAGATCGGGCTGCCAGTGATCGAAAAACCGCCGCGCATAGCGTGCCGTGTCGAGCGGCAAAAATTGGTGCACCGTCTGCTTTGGCAGATTTTTGCCAAAGGTTTCAGCCGATGCCACGGTGGAGGAGGTCACCAAAAAATGCAGTTTTGGGTCGCGCTCTTGCAGGGCAACAATCATCGCCCGCAGGGCCAACACCTCGCCCAAACCCACCCCATGCAGCCAGATCAGCTGGCCGCTGGGGCGCGTGGCGCTGGCAAGGCCCAGCTTCTCGCGCCATCTTTGTGGATGCTCTTTGGCACGTGCCACGCGCCGCCTCAGGTACAACGGCAGCACGGGGGCGAGCGCGGCGGTGGCCGCAAAATAGAGTTGTACGCTGAGCGGTTCGGCCAATTTAGGGCGCCAGGTCGTTAAAGGATTTTTGCATGGGGCGCTGCCAAAACGCATCGGATTCTAAAATGTCGATAAACTTCTCGGTCGCATCGCCCTGACCAAATTCCGTCTGCTGCGGATAGCGGCGATGCCAGTTCGTCTGCAAAAAATCGGCAATTTTTTCGGACTCGCAGGCGGCGACCTTAACGATGGAGTCGCCACAAGCGCGATCCGCTTGCCGCGACCCGACATCGAGCGAGGGCACGCCCAGAAAAGGCGCCTCGCGCACCCCCGCCGACGAGTTGCCCACTATGCAGGCCGCATGCTTGAGTAGCTCGGAAAAACGACCAAAATTAATCGAGGGGATAATTCTAAATTGTGCCGCCGGCAGCTCGTCTATGACAGAGATAATCTCGGCAGCGCCCGGGTCGTTATTGGGGCGGATCACCACAAAGTATTTGCCGCTCTGTGTCAGCGCACGGAATAGATCGGCGGCTTGTTGGCGCATGGCTTGGGTTTCTGAGGTGACCGGGTGCAGGATGCAAATGCCAAAATCGGACTGTGCAATCTGATAGTGCTGCAACACCGCATCAATACAAAAACCCGATGGCTGTGCATGGCGATCCAACTCTGGCGAGCCGATGACATGAATCGCCTCGCTGGCCTCCCCCAGCGCGCGCACGCGCTTTTTTGCGGTTGGCGAGCTGACAAAATGGCAGTAGGCCAACTTGGAGTTGCAGTGGCGAAAAATCTCGTCGATGGTGCCGGACACCTCGCCCCCCTCGATGTGGGCGCACCGAATGTAGTTGGTGGCACAGACCAGTGCGCAGGCCATCGCCTCGACCCGATCGCCGTGTACCAGCACCAGATCGGGCGTATTCTCGCGCACAAAATCGGAAAACCCGAGCATGGTTTTGGCGAGCACGACATCCTGCGCATCGCCCGATCGCTGGTTGAGAAACTCGTGCACCATCACCCCTGGCAGGCGCTGCACCTCAAGCTTGGTCAGCCCATAGCTGTGCATCATGTGCATGCCGGTCACAAAAAAAGACACCGCAAAATCATGCTGCACGGCAGCGCGCGCCAGCGGCTCTAGCTTGCCAAAATCCGCTCGGGTGCCGGTGACAAACAACAGGCTTTGTTTTTTGCTCATAAGGCTTCTTTAATCAAGTGGTAGCGAGGCGCGCCCGCGACGGCTGGCAGGTTTTAATTATCGGCTAAATCGGACCATTGCAGTTGCTCGTTGTAGCCTAGCGCGCGTGTGAGGCGCTTGCCGATAACATCGTCGAATCGAAAGCCCGGAATCTGCCCGGTACCGGGGCGACGGGCCCAGATATCGGACTCGGTGAGCCTATGACCGGCAGCCAAGTCGCGATCGGCGACCAAGCTGGCGCGCGCAAAGCGATAGACCGCCTCCTCTGGGGCGGTGCGCTGCTTGTCGTTGTGTAGGGCGATGTGAATCTCGCGCGATCTGTCGATCAGCAGGCGCAGCTCGGCCGGATCCATCGAGCAGGCGATATCCGGCCCTTTGCGATAGCGACTATCGGTAAAGTGCCGCTCGATAATACACGCCCCCAGCGCGACCGAGGCCAGCGCCATTTCCGGCCCAATCGAGTGATCGGAAAAGCCGACCACCGCCTCGGGAAAAGCCTGCCGCAGCTCGCTCACACCCTTGAGGGAGACGATCTCTGGCGGCGAGGGATACAGGTTGGTGCACTCCAACAGGGCGTATTCGATACCGGCCTTGGCCAAAATCTCGACCCCGAGGCGCACGCTCTCGATGGTCTGCATACCGGTCGACATAATCACCGGCTTGCCCTTGTTGGCGATGTGTCGGATCAGGGGCAGGTTATCGGCCTCGCCCGAGCCGATTTTGAACGCCGGCACGCCGATTTGGTCTAAAAAATCTGCCGCGCTGCGCGAGAAAGGCGTCGAGAGATAAATCAGCCCGAGCGCCTCGGTGTGTTGCATCAGGGCGATCTCATCCTCGGGCGACAGGGCGCAGCTTGCTATTACATCCCAAATCGAGCGATCGGCATTGGGTGGGAAAATCGCCTTGGCCTCCTCGGTCATCTCATCTTCGACAAAATGCGTCTGGTGTTTGACGCACTCGCAGCCGGCATGGGCGGCCAGGGTCACCATCTGTTTGGCGACCGCTAAATCGCCACCGTGATTGATGCCGATCTCGGCGATGACCAAAGGCGGCTCTGTCGGGCCAATTTTTCGCGCTCCGATCTGCATAAAAAGATGGCTCCGTGTTTAAGTGTTGGCAAGGGATACAGACACGCCGCGTAACCGCATAAAATAAAAAGGCCCGCACAACCTGCACTGTGTAATAGTACACCCACTGGGTATGATTGGGCAGGATAACCGATATGAATCGCGCTGCAAACCCGCGCCGATTAGTCGCACTTAAGCGGCGGTGGCGCATTTTGCAGTCACCCTGGTGAAAACGCTACTTTTAATCCCCGCATCCAATTATTTTTCTCACCAACCCATCTATTAAAAAACCGGCCAACCCTGTGCAACAAGATACCCTCCACGCCGAGCCGACGCCTCGGCCCGCACCCACGCTCGCACAAGCTTGGCGGGTCTGGTTGCGCATCGGGCTGTTGTCCTTTGGTGGCCCGGCCGCACAGATTGCCCTGATGCACCGAGAAATTATCGAGCAGAGACGGTGGCTAGATGAGCGCGCGTATCTCAGCGCCCTCAGCTTTTGCATGCTGCTCCCCGGCCCCGAGGCGATGCAAATCGCCACCTACTTGGGCTGGCGGTTTCATGGCATAGGCGGTGGGCTGATAGCAGGGCTGTTATTTGTGCTGCCCGGCGCGCTGATCATCGCCATATTGGCGGCGATTTACGCCACCTTGGGCGATGTTGCCCTGGTGCATGCACTCTTTGTCGGCGTGCAGGCCACGGTGGTGATTATTGTGATCAGCGCGCTGATAAAAGTTGCCCAGCGGGCGCTACAGCATACCGAGCATTGGGTGATTGCCGGGTTGGCATTTGTCGGCATATTTTTCTTGTCGCTGCCCTTCCCGATGATTATTTTCGCTGCGGGCGTATTTGGTTTTATGCGCGCGCGCAAGCTGCCCGCCGCTCACCATGCATGCACAATAAAGATTTCGCTAGGGCGCACGCTGGCGACCGCGCTTATCTGGCTGGCCATTTGGTGGCTACCGCTGCTGCTGATAATGGCGCTCGCCGATGCGAGCCTGCTCGCGCAGCTTGGCCTGTTATTTTCTAAGTTGGCCGTGGTGACATTTGGCGGGGCCTACGCCGTGCTCACCTACTTGGGGCAAGATGTGGTCAACCACTATGGCTGGCTGAGCACGCAAGAAATGATCGACGGCATCGGGCTGGCCGAAGCCACACCGGGGCCCTTGATTTTGGTGAATGAGTTTGTCGGGTTTCTGGCCGGGTTTCGCGCAGGTGGCATCTGGTATGGGTTACTCGGGGCGGGCGTCGCGCTCTGGGCCACTTTTGCGCCCTGCTTCTTGTGGATTTTTGTCGGCGCGCCCTATTTGGATTGGATCAGCTCGCAACCCCGACTCACCGGCGCACTCGGTGCGATCACGGCAGCGGTTGTGGGGGTTATTTTAAATCTGTCCATCTGGTTTGCCCTGCATACGTTTTTTGCCGATGTGGTTTTAAAGGAATATGGGCCGATCAGTTGGTGGCAGCCGGAGCTGGCCTCCTTAAATCCGCTGGTGCTGTGTCTCTCCGCAATCTGCGCGCTTCTGTTGCTAAAATTTCGTTGGCAACCGGTGTCTGTTTTGGTGCTAGCCGCTCTTGCGGGGGGTGCGGCCAGTTTGCTCATGGGTTGAGCAGCGCACCTCGCCCCACGTCAATCGGGCTGCGCCTCTATTTATATTTCATCTTTCAAAATAACCGATCAGGTATATTGTCTCGGTGTGTTTTTGTTATATTGTCGCCACAAAATTGTGCGCCTATGCCCCTGCGAAAAATAGAGAATCGCCATGCCAAAACGTTCTAAAAAACACGCGCCAAAAACGCCACAACAATCCTCGCCCAAGCAGCCGACAAAACGCTTGTTAAACCTCGATCTGTATCGTGCATTTGCCATTATTTTAATGGTGCTGTTTCATTTTGCATACGACTTACATTATTTTGGCTTTAGCGATATAGACACCACCCAAAGCCCATTTTTTGTGCCCCTCAGAACCTTTATCGTCGCACTGTTTATGTCCGCTGTGGGGATGAGTTTCTATTTAGTCTATCGCCAGAAATTTAATCGACAAAAATATATCAAACGGCTATTGCTGCTCGGGTCTGCCGCAGCGGCTATCTCGCTTAGCAGCTACTGGCTGTTTCCAGAGTCATGGGTTTATTTTGGTGTCTTGCACCTGATTTTTGTGTCCTCGATTATCGGCCCATTCTGTGTTAAAAAACCGAATATTGCTGGTGCAGTCGGCGTGGCTATTGTGGGGCTGTATCTGGTCGGTTATCGCAGCCCGTTGTTTGAATGGTTGCAACCTGTGTTGGGGTTGCCTCTCCGACACACCGAGGATTTGGCGCCCTTTATCCCTTGGTTTGGCGTGGTTTTATTGGGCATCTTTGCCATGCATTATCGCGTGCTGGACGTGGTGAAAATTCCCGAGGGTTGGCTAAGCCAAAAATTGGCATTTTTAGGGCGGCATTCGCTGTTAATTTATTTGATTCATCAGCCGATTTTATTCGCTATTTTAGGTGCTGTAGCCTATTTATAGTTTTAGCTGTATGCCCTAGCAGCTGAATATCGGCTAACACATCGTGTAGCCCACCCGACAAAACCCAAGGCATGCATTGGGCGGCCACGCTGGCTGGAGGCTGATGGAATGGCCGTATCCTGCGCCTATTACGCCAGGCTAGAGGTGATTGTTGGCATCTGTCGGGCGGGCGGTTGGCATGCGCCCGCATATCGGCTATCCTTAGCGCTCACCCTGTGTTATGACTCAAGCAATAAAGGACGATGGCTTGTCGGGCGGCTTACAATCGCCGCCCGATGGCGCTGCCAAAGCGATACACCCATGCCCAACAGACCGTTGCCCACCAAGGACACCCAACTGCAAAGCGATCACACCCCCCCTCGGCAACCAGTGCGGTTCACCAAAATACACCAATGGCGCATCGGGTTTGGCTTGGGGTTCATCATGCTGTGCACCACCTGTGGCATCTTGCTGTTCAAGTACCACCCTGTGGTCACCGCGGCGGTTGCAGATGCCGGCTCCTGGGGCTGGATTGCTTTTTCTGCCTTTCTATCTATCGCCGTTGTCCTGCTGTTGCCCACACCGTTTATCAAGATTTTTGCCGGGGTGCTGTTTCCCTTACCCATCGCCATCTTGGTCAATTTTGTCGGCACCATGCTGGGCGGCATCATCGCTTTTCTGTTTGGTCGCTGGTTGCTCCGCGATATGTTGATCAGCACCATTGCCCACGACCCGAAGCTACAACGCATCGACGCTGCCATTGGCAAGCGGAGTCTGTTAATCTCCACCCTGATTCGCCTGTCCCCGCTCTTGCCCGATGAATGGCTCAACTACATACTGGCCAGCGGGCCGGTCACCCTCAAGACCTTCATTATTTCGAACTGTAGCAGCATTATCCTCTGCTCGATCTATGCCTATTATGGTTGGGCATTTGGCCAGTTTGCACTTAAGAAAGAAGGCTTAGACAGTTTCATCTCCTCCACCAACGGCATGGCGATGCTAATCGGTGGATTGATTGCCACGATGATTGCAGGCGCTATCATCGTTCGCATTACCGTGCGGATATTAAGCCGTACGGTAGAGGACACGCAGTAGGTTTAGCGCAGGCTATTGAATACTGTAGAGACGCATCAGCACGCCAGTCACCAATTACGCGCTGTCACATCTCATTTGGGGGTG
>CAZROX010000066.1:0-9002 GCA_964601845.1 uncultured Halothiobacillaceae bacterium | reverse complement strand
GCCTAGACGCCAAGTCTGCCGATCAGTAGCGATAGTGATCGGGCTTAAAGGGCCCTGTCACCTCGACCCCAATATAGGCGGCCTGCTCGGCACTCAGGGTGCTCAGGTTCACACCGACCTTGGCAAGGTGCAGGCTGGCGACTCGCTCGTCGAGCTTTTTGGACAGCACATGCACGCCGGTTGGGTACTGATCGGCATGTTGCCACAGCTCGATCTGCGCCAATACCTGATTGGTAAACGAGGCGGACATCACAAAGCTTGGGTGGCCGGTCGCACAGCCTAGGTTGACCAGCCTGCCCTCGGCCAGCAGGATGATCTGCTTGCCATCTGGGAAGATGATATGGTCGACCTGCGGTTTGATTGGCTGCCAGGTGTACTGGCGCAAGCTGGCCACTTCTATCTCTGAATCAAAGTGCCCGATATTGCACACGATCGCCTCGTGCTTCATGCGCACCATGTGATCGTGCGTGATCACCCCAATGTTGCCGGTGGCCGTGACGAAGATATCGCCCTGATCGGCGACGTCTTCCATTCTGACCACACGGTAGCCTTCCATCGCCGCTTGCAGGGCGCAGATCGGGTCGACCTCGGTGACCCACACGGTGGCACCCATGCCGCGAAAAGCCTGCGCGCAGCCCTTGCCCACATCGCCATAACCCAACACCACCGCGATCTTGCCCGCGATCATGACATCGGTGGCACGCTTGATGCCATCGAGCAGCGACTCGCGACAGCCGTATAAATTATCGAACTTGGACTTGGTGACCGAGTCGTTGACGTTGATGGCCGGCAGCTTCAGTTGATCGCGCTCAAACATTTCGTACAGCCGCCGCACGCCGGTCGTCGTTTCCTCCGAGACACCGCGCACTTCATCGAGCAGCTGCGGATAGCGGTTGTGCATCACCTCGGTCAGATCACCGCCATCGTCGAGTAATAAGTTAGGGTGCCAGCCGTTTGGCCCGATGATCGTCTGATCGATGCACCAGTAAAATTCTTCATCGCTCTCGCCCTTCCAGGCAAACACCGCGATGCCGCTGGCTGCAATGGCAGCGGCGGCGTGATCTTGCGTTGAAAAAATATTGCACGACGACCAACGCACCTCGGCCCCGAGCGCGACCAGCGTCTCGATCAGCACAGCCGTCTGCACGGTCATGTGCAGGCAACCGGCAATGCGCGCACCGGCCAGTCGCCATCAGGCCCGGCATTTCGGTTTCGGCTATGGCAATCTCTGCTCGCCCCCAGTCGGCGAGCGCCACATCGGCTACTCGGTAATCCTCTGCTGATACACGCTTATCCGCCACCGCTCCACTCATATCACATCTCCGTCTATTTGATTAACTGGCACACTCTGCCCGCAACTGCTCTGCCATATCGGTTTTCTCCCAGCTAAATTCATTGCGCCCAAAGTGGCCGTAGCTGGCAGTGGCACGATAGACAGGGCGTTTTAATTGCAAATGCTCTGAAATAAACCAAGGGCGCAAATTAAAGTGCCGCTCGACCAATTGCGCAATTTTTGTATCTTCTATGACACCTGTGCCAAAAGAATTGATGTAGATCGAGGTCGGTTTGGCAATGCCGATGGCATAGGATACCTGCACCTCGCACCGCGCCGCCAAGCCCGCAGCGACAATATTTTTTGCCACATAGCGCCCCATGTAGGCCGCCGAGCGATCCACCTTTGAGGGGTCCTTGCCAGAGAAGGCACCGCCGCCGTGGCGCGCCATGCCACCGTAGGTATCCACAATAATTTTACGGCCGGTCAGACCGCAGTCGCCCACTGGGCCGCCGATAACAAATTTGCCGGTCGGGTTGATGTGAATGGCATCGGCGCGACAGGCGGCAAACCAAGACTCGGGCAGCACTGGGCGCAACACCTGCTCGATGATCGCCTCGCGAATTTGCGCCTGGTCGATACCGGCGGCATGTTGGGTGGAGAACACGATCGCCTCCACGGCGCAGGGCTGGCCATCTTCGTAGCGCAGACTAACCTGACTTTTGGCATCGGGGCGCAACCAGGCGAGCTGGCCGCTCTTGCGCAGGTGCGCATGGCGTTTGGTCAGCGCATGGGCGTAGTGAATCGGCGCCGGCATGAGGGTATCGGTCTCATTGCAGGCGTAGCCGAACATCATGCCCTGATCGCCCGCGCCCTGATCTTTGGGGTCGAGGCGATCGACACCCTGCTCGATATCTGCCGACTGTTTGCCCAGCAAGTTGATGACACCACAGGTGTTGCCATCGAAGCCGCTCTCTGCGTTGTCGTAGCCGATGTCGCAGATCACCTGGCGCACAATGCGCTCGATGTCCAAGCCGGCATAGGCGGCCTCGTCGACTCTGATTTCGCCGGCGACGATGACCAGACCAGTTTTAATGAGTGTCTCGCAGGCGACCCGCGCCTCGCTATCTCGCGCGAGGATGGCATCGAGGATGGCATCGGATATCTGATCGGCCATCTTGTCCGGATGCCCCTCGGACACGGACTCTGAAGTAAACACAAAACTACGACCCATACAGAACCTCTCGCTCAATCAATTACCGATGCTGTACCAAAAAAACCCAACCTGGCCGATGTATTAGAAGGGTACATCGTCATCGAAGTCTTGCTCGGGGGCGGGTTTAGACTGTGGGGCATTGTACTGGGAGGACGATTGCGTGCGGGAGCCACCGGATGATTGGTCATCACCTCGGCCACCTAGCATTTGCATTTCGTTGGCAATCACCTCTGTCGTGTAGCGATCGTTGCCGTCTTTATCCTGCCACTTGCGTGTTTGCAAGCGCCCCTCGACATAAATTTGCCGACCCTTCTTGAGATACTCACCGGCAATCTCAGCTAGCCTGGCAAACATGGCCACCCGATGCCACTCTGTGCTCTCCTGCTGATCGCCTGTATTTTTATCCTTCCAAGAGGAGCTGGTGGCCAGGGTGATATTAGCCACCGCCGTGCCACTGGGCAAATACTTAACCTCGGGATCCGCGCCTAGGTTACCCACTAAAATCACTTTGTTTACGCCACGAGCCATACCGATACGCCCCCTAAATTATGTAAATACATCGCCAGAGAAATGACAGATAATGAACGCCCAGCAACACCGACCAAAACGCCCCTTATTATACAGCTGATTGCGAAGCATACATCTTGCGAAACATCCATCTGCCCGCAGGGCGACCCACGCACCGATGGTGCCAAATCACTCAAAATATACGGCATCTTGTTAGTATGTCCCGCATAAAGCGCGCAAAATAGCGCATCATATTGTGCGCTATACTGTATAAGTAGCGCCAAAGTAGCAGAATAACCGGATGCGAGACGTGCAAAACTACCCGCAACAAGATAACTTGCCAGGTCGATCGACATGGGCTTTGGCTGCTGCTCTCATAATATTGCAGTTGTTCATCTGTGCGCCCACCCACGCGCTCGGGCTCGGCGAGCTCACGGTCAACTCACAGCTGAACGACCCGCTCGATGTCGAAATTACGGTACAGGTGAGCGAGCGAGAGCTGTTAGGGCTTCGCGTCCAACTGATCAATGTCGAAACGCTCTCGCTGACCACAGATTTTGAGCTAATGAATCGCATCGAAATCGACCTAGAGCGCACAGCGTCTGGGCACATGCTACACCTGCGCTCCCAAGAGGCCGTCGATAACATCTACATCAATGTGCTCATCGAGTTGAGTATGGGCGGTCTAACCGTCGCCTCGGAGTACCCCATTATTCTCAACTCGCGCGACGAAATTCTGGTGGATCGCAATGCACAACGCGTGTATATGCCAACCACCGCGGCGAGAGTGCGCGCGGTTAAGCGAGCGTTACAAGATACGACCGACGATCCAAGGTCGCGCATCTGGCGGACAAAATCGGGCGACACCCTGTGGGGCATCGCGCGCACTTTCCAACCCGATGGCACCAGCATCTATCAGGTCATGGCGGCCATTGTGCAGGCCAACCCCCATGCCTTCACCGATGGCAATGCCAATCGCTTGAACACCGGTAAGATTCTGCGTATCCCCAAGCGGCTGCACGAGCTGCCCAAGAACGATGCAGTTGCGCTCATCAAAAACCACAACGATATCTGGAAAACCACCAAATCATCTGGCGTGCCCGTAGCGCGCAACCCAGTGGCTGAGAAACAGCAGCCGACACTCAAAATACTCACCACAAAAGAAGACGATGCAAAACAGCCGGCGGCACGGCAAACACAAGACATCGCACAACAAGTACAAGAGATCATCGACCTCGAAAAAGAGCGTGCCCATGCCAGATCGCTGCTGACCGAGGATGTCGACCAACAACTCTCCAGCCTGCAAGAGATCGGTGAAAACGTGCAGGCAATCACCAAGCTGACGCAAGCACCCAGCGCCCCAACTGAGGAAACTGAAGCAACTGAGGCAACTGAAGACCTAAAAGCTGACATGCTCTCAACAGTGACTCAAACGATTGAGCGCAACGCAAACGAGCTTGGCAAAGCGGCGGCGGACCTAGTCGATAATGCGTTCGGTGGCAAGATGCCTTGGCTTACTCAATACAACACCACCAGTATCGCGCTGGTTGTTATCGCTTTTGCTCTGGCCATGCTCTTGATCGCGCTCGCTGCTGGAAAAAAAGCTTTCGAGGCGGTGTATCGTCAGGTGTACTCCGATAACCGACGCATCTACAGCGGCGAACAGGCGCTTTCCGACACCCACAATGATGCTATCGGCAACACCTACTCCAGCAATATCGACCAGGCCACAGGCTACAGAACGGATAAAAAGGCCTACGACCGCGCCGGCATCGACCCTAAAAAACCGGCTGTCGACTTGAATCTCCCCATAGACAATGCCCTAGCCGAGGCGAATGCCTACATCGGATACGGCCTGTACGACCAGGCGGCCACCCTGCTCAGAAAAACCATCAAAGCCCACCGCCAAAACTTCGAGTGCCGTCTAAAGCTCATGGAGGTTTACGCACTCAACAAGGATACAGAACGCTACTTGACCGGCGCTAAGATGCTCAAGCAACACCGAGACAAATTTTCGTTGCAAGACTGGCAGAAAATTCTGGCAAGAGGGCATGCACTCTTACCCGACGAACCGCTGTTCCAGCAGCCACAAGAGGCAGTGGCGGCCAAATTACCCGAAGAGCCAGCAGAGCCAGCAGCGCTAGACGAGCTAGACGAGTCAGAAGGGCTAGAAGAGCTAGAAATACTAGAACTGCGAGAAAAGCCCAAAAAGCCCCAAGAGCCGATCATTCTCACCCACACACCTGAGGACGAAGGTCGCCTCTCCGACAGAACAGCGTACAAGCGCGACAGGCGCGACAGGCGCAACAAGCGCGACCTTGATGAACCGAGACCGATAGTAGATCTACCACCCATACCCAGCATAGAGAGCCCGCCACAACACTCAAAGAGCCAGCTACAAACAGAGCCAGAGGGCGATATTAGCGTGGGCAACATGCTCGACCTGATTCGGATGTACATCAGTATGCGCGAGCATCGGAATGCACGCGATACCATCGAGCAGGTGCTACAAACAGGTGACGAAGCGCAACAAGCCGAAGCCAGAGAACTGCTCGCAACCCTACCCAGTAAATAATCTGCAACGTCCATGAAATACGCCGCCAGCGTCGAATACGATGGATCTGCTTTCCATGGTTGGCAGCGCCAGCCCGATGCCCACTCGGTACAAGAGGCGGTCGAGTCCGCCATCAGCTGCGTCGCCAATTGCCCAATCCAAGTGGTGTGCGCCGGTCGCACCGATGCCGGCGTGCATGGCTTAAGCCAAGTCATCCACTTTGACAGCCCCCATGCGCGCCCCACGCGCGCTTGGGTACAGGGTGCAAATAGCCAGCTGCCCCATGCCGTCTCACTGCGTTGGGCCATGCCGATCGATACGGCATTCGATGCGCGCCGATCGGCCATCATGCGCCACTACCGCTACCTGCTGTACGTCTCGGACACGCGCCCTGCGCTCTTGGCGCGGCGCGTGCTCTGGGTCTATCGGGCGCTCGATATCGACACCATGCAACAGGGGGCGGCCCACCTAGTCGGCGAGCACGATTTCAGCGCCTTTCGCTCGGCACACTGTCAGTTCAAGCACCCGGTGCGCAAGGTGTCCGAGATCCGCATCAGCCGGCGGGGCGAGCTGATCGCCATCGACATCAAAGCCAATGCATTTTTGTACAATATGGTGCGCATCATCGTCGGCACCCTGATTCATGTGGGCGCGGGGATGGCCGAGCCAAGCTGGGTATCCGAGGTGCTGCGATCGCGCGATCGCACCTGTGGCGGCATGACGGTGCCCTCTCAGGGGCTGTATTTTGTCACCCCAACTTATCCGGCGCGCTTTGCGATCCCAACTATCACCACCGACTTAAATGTGCTCTCTGTAATCTAGCGATGCACACGGGCACTCGATTTACATTAAAATCCCCACACCATGATTACCGCTTTACAACGCACCCGAATCAAAATGTGCGGGCTCACCTCCCTAGCGCACGTGCACTGTGCCAGTGCCTTGGGTGTCGATGCGATTGGGCTGGTGTTCTATGAGAAAAGCCGCCGCTTTATCCCGCTTGAGTTGGCCGCCAAGCTCGCCGCTGCGGCCGGCCCATTTATGACGGTCACCGCCTTGTTTATGAATGCCGATCAGCGCTACATCGCACAGGTATTACAACGCGTGACGATCGACCTTTTACAATTTCACGGCGATGAGCCGGCAACCCTGTGCCGCAGTTTTGACAAGCCCTATATCAAGTCGATTGCCATGGGCGATCAGGATGCAAGCTTGCAATCGGATCGGATCGGCGAGTGCATCGCCGAGCACCCCGAGGCTGCAGGGTTTTTGCTAGATGGGCACCAGAGCGGGCAGCCCGGCGGCAGCGGCGAGCGCTTTAATTGGCGCGAGGTGCCGAAACTGGACGTGCCCATCGTACTGGCCGGTGGACTCAACGCGCAAAATGTCGCAGAATCGGTAATGCTTGTACGCCCCTACGCGGTCGATGTCAGTAGCGGTATCGAGCACAATACCGAGAAGGACACATCACTCATGCGGGCTTTTGTGCAGTCCGTCGCCAATATAGATCACAAGCTTTATGTCTGAGCTACCCAAGGGCCCTTACAACCAACCAGATGCGCGTGGCTTTTTTGGCCCGTACGGCGGCACCTATCTGCCCGAGACGCTCATGCAGCCGGTGCGCGAGCTACAGCATGCCTACAATCACTATAGCCAAGATGCAGACTTTCAGGCCGAATTTGCCGCCGAGCTGCAGCACTTTACCGGTCGCCCCAATCCGCTCTACCACGCGGCGCGCCTGAGTCGCGAGCTTGGGGGGGCGCAGGTCTATCTCAAGCGCGAGGACCTAAACCACACGGGTGCCCACAAGATTAACAACGCCATCGGGCAGGTCATGCTGGCGCAGCGGATGAAAAAAACCCGCATCATCGCCGAGACCGGTGCCGGCCAGCACGGGGTCGCCACAGCGACGGTCGCCGCAAAATTTAACATGGAGTGCATCGTGTACATGGGCGAGGAGGATATCGCCCGCCAAGCGCCCAACGTCTATCGCATGCGCCTGTTGGGTGCACAGCTGGTGCCGGTCGATGCCGGTTCAAAAACGCTCAAGGATGCACTCAACGAGGCGCTGCGCGATTGGGTCAGCCATGTCGATGATACCTTCTATGTCATCGGCACAGCCGCTGGGCCCGAACCCTACCCAAGAATGGTGCGCGACTTCAACACGGTCATTGGGCGCGAAATACGCCAACAATGCCAGGAGATGATCGGCCGTCTGCCAGACACCCTAATCGCCTGTGTCGGTGGCGGCTCCAATGCCATTGGCATGTTTCACCCCTTTATCGACGAGGCACAGGTGGCACTGATCGGGGTCGAGGCGGGCGGGGATGGCATCGAGACTGGCCGCCATGCCGCACCGCTGTCCGCCGGCCAGGTCGGCGTGCTCCACGGCAACCGCACCTATCTGGTGCAAGACACGGCCGGGCAAATCAACCCGACCCATTCGATTTCGGCGGGGCTCGATTACCCGGGCGTCGGCCCAGAGCACGCCTACCTCAAACATTGCGGGCGCGCGCACTACTGCGCCATGACAGACCACGCCGCCCTCAGCGCATTTCATCGCCTGACGCGCACCGAGGGCATTATTCCGGCGCTGGAGTCTAGCCATGCGATTGCCAAGGCGATCGAGCTGGCACCGACTATGTCGCCCGAGCAAGTGATCGTGGTCAATCTATCGGGGCGGGGCGATAAGGACATAGAGACGGTTATCCAAGCGGAGCAGGATTTATGAATCGTATCGTCGCGCGCTTTGCCCAGCTGCGCGCCGCTGGGCAAAAAGGGCTCATCCCCTATATCTTGGGCGGCGACCCGAGCATCGAGGACAGCCTCAAGCAGATGCACGCGCTGGTCGAGGCCGGTGCCAGCCTGCTGGAGATTGGCGTGCCCTTTTCCGATCCGGTCGGCGATGGGGCGGTGATCCAACGCGCGCACGAGCGCGCACTGGCACGCGGCATTACCCTGATCGACATCCTCAACTTGGTACGGCAGTTTCGCGAGCAAGATGACACCACACCAGTTGTACTGATGGGTTACATGAACCCCATAGAGGCCTTGGGTGCCGCAGCCTTTGCCGAGCAGGCACACCGAGCGGGCGTGGATGGGGTGCTAACGGTCGATCTGCCATCGCATGCCGATGAGCCGCAAACCCAAGCGATGCTCGCGCAGTCTATTCTGCCGATTTTTTTGCTCTCGCCCAACACCCCAATCGAATACGCGCGTCAAACCATTAGCCTGGCCGAGGGATTCTTGTATTATGTTTCACTCACCGGTGTCACAGGAGCGAGCACATTGCAACTCGATGAAGTCAAACAAAAACTCGACACCCTGCGCGCCCTGACCGATCTGCCGATCGGTGTCGGCTTTGGCATTGGCGATGTAAAGACGGCTGCACAGATCGCCCCCCTAGCGGATGCCATCATCGTTGGCAGTGCCTTGATCGCCTGCCAAGAACA
>CAZROX010000065.1:6283-9393 GCA_964601845.1 uncultured Halothiobacillaceae bacterium | reverse complement strand
GCAAGGTTTTGACTCATTGCCCATACTAACAATTTGTCGGTCGCTAGCCAGATTGAACCGCGCTTAGCTGAGCTGTGTCATGATTGGGCGTATCTTTTTGATCAGCGAGGTTGGTTTTTTATAAAAGTGCATCGAGCCAAGCAAACCAAACACTAAGCAACACGATCCTGCTCATGCACAATGTAGGGAAAATAAAACGATTCTTATCACTTTCGCACTCGACACACTAATGTGTACAACTTGTATCATAATCAAATGGCCAAGTGCGGTAACATTGTCATTCGGCACAATCTATGCTTCAAGAATATGCTCAGGTAGCGAACACCACAGATTACAGCATGCGTAGTACAGCACAAAAATTCGGCACGGCTGCCATCTTTCTGCATTGGAGCATTGCGCTTGGCACCTTGGGTTTGTTCGCCAGTGGCTGGTACATGGTGCGCCTCGACTACTACAGCACCCTCTACACGGCGCTACCTATTTGGCACCAAAGTATCGGTGTCTGTCTTGGCGTCTTACTGCTATGCCAAATTATCTGGCGACAGATCGACGTGAGGCCAGATCAGCTAGCGGGCCAGAGCCGGCTCAAACAACTGGCCAGCAAGCTTGTACACTGGCTGCTCACAGCGCTGGTACTCGTGCTGGTCGTTAGCGGTTATGCTATCGGTGCCTCCGCCCCTTTGGGGCTGGATTTTTTCGGCTATATTCAGCTGCCTAATCTGGTCTCACTTGGATCGGCACAAATAGATACAATCGGCTGGATACACAAGTATTTCGCTTACAGTGTTGTCGCCTTGGCCTGCCTGCATATGCTAGCGGCCCTCAAACATCACTGGATAGACAAAGACAACACCTTGCGCAAGATGCTAGGTATCGCCCCTCATGACAAACATAAAGCATAAATACTGACATGACTAAAACACACGGATTTTCTTTGATCGAGATCATGGTGGTCATTTTCATACTCGGCATACTCGGCACAGTTGTGTTGCCACGGGTACTAGATAGACCAGATCAGGCCCGCATCGTCAAAGCAAAAACAGACATTTCCAACCTAGAGGCCGCACTTGATCTCTACAAACTCGATCACTTCCAATACCCCGGTAGCGAAGGATTGTCCGCCCTGGTGACGCCACCGAGCGGCGAGGGCACCGCCGGTTGGAAGGATGGCGGCTACATAAAAAGACTGCCAAAAGATCCTTGGGGTCGCGAATACTTGTACACAAACCCCGGCAGCAAGGGAGCTGTCGATATCTACACGCTCGGTGCCGATGGTGCATCTGGCGGCACAGGCGCCAATGCAGATATCTACAACCACGACCTATAACTCGGCTCTAGCCTATATGCATTCCCCGGGTGTTAAGCCACCCACACTCGAATCGATTAAAAAATCAGCCGGCTTCACGCTGATAGAAATTTTGGTCACCGCCTCTATCATCGCCATTTTAGCGGGCACCTTAATCGTCAATGTTCGCTTGCCTACCGGGACATCCACCCAGCACGAGGCGATGCGCCTGGCCGCGCTTGCGCGTATCGCCGCTGAAAAAGCGGTATTAGAGTCCGCCAGCTACGGGATACATTTCAGCCAGCAGGGCTATACCTTCTATGTGCTGCGCCCAGCAGATGATGCAACAGAGTCCGCCGCCGCCAAGTGGCGCGTAGCCGATGACAGCCGCCTGGGGGAGCACCTATGGCCCGAATCCCTCACCCACACCTTGCAAATCGAGTCCCAATCGGTCTCACTGCTGGACCCACCCAGCCCCAAAGAAGACGACCCGTTCGCTACAGCCGAAGATAACGACTGGCACCCACACTGGCTATTTTTTACCAACGGGGAATCGTTTCCGGATGTCGAAATTGATTTCAGTGGCCCGGCGAATGAAAAGTGGCAGGTCATCATTGGCGAGCGCGGGCTACCGTTAGCGCAGCGTATCCCATAGCTTATGATGAATACGCGCGGATTTACGCTGATCGAAGTGCTGATTGCACTGGTCGTACTGGCCATTGGCCTGCTCGCATTGATGCAAGGTTCGGGCAATCACCTCAAAAATGCCAGCCAATTGCAAGATCGCATCGTCGCATCATGGGTGGCACACAACCGATTCAACCAATATCAACTGGATACGGGATGGGTTCAAGTTGGCACCACCAGCGGCCTAGAGGAGATGCTCGGACAAACCTGGCACTGGCGCACGCTGACCGAGGAGTTGGCCAACACAGACATTCGGCCCTACCTACGACAGGTGACGATCGAGGTACGCACCAGCGATAGCCAAGAGCGGGCGCGCGCCACACTGCGCGGGTTTGTCGGCAACCCCACAATGCGCGCACAGCGCGACCAAGCGCAGGCAAACTGAGTGCGCACGAAGACCCACGGCTTTACGCTTTTAGAGCTGCTGATCGCATCCAGCATCTTTGCCATCATTGCCATCGTCAGCTATGCGGCGATCAGCAATATACAAATACAGCGCCAGCACAGCACTGCGCGTAAAACGCAACTAGATGATTTGCAGCGCACCTGGCAGTGGCTCGCCACCGATCTCATGCAACTGACCGAGCGCCCCGTGTCAGAGAGTCTCGATCGGAGTTCGCCGGCACTCATAGCGCCGGTGTCGGAGGAGATGCCGATGGAGCTGACCCGCACCGGCTGGCACTTACCCCCCATTAAGCAACTGCCCGCGCGCAGTCACCTGCAACGCGTCAGATACCGCTTAGAAGATGGCAACCTCCGACGCGAACACGACTATCAGCTCGATGCACTGGGGCAAAGGAAACACAAAACACGCTTGCTCCTGACCAATGTCGATCAGATTGCGATCAGGTTTTTGTCAGCGGATAACAGCTGGCACACATCCTGGCCGCAAAACAGAGACGATGCTGCACAGGCCAGCAGTATACCTAGGGCGATTGAGGTGACTGTAACGCTCGATCAACTCGGCGATATTCAACGTTTATTCACGATACGCTGATATGGTCAATCGCACACACAGATTACCCCCTGCACGCGGCGGCGCCATCGTCACCGCCATGTTTGCCATCGTGCTAATCAGCGTGCTGGTTACCTCGATGATACGCGATCAACAAACGCAAATACGACTAGATGCACAGCG
>CAZROX010000065.1:0-6183 GCA_964601845.1 uncultured Halothiobacillaceae bacterium | reverse complement strand
ATGGAGGATGGCTGGGCACAGACAGTACCCGTAATACCGATCTATGCCGATGCGCTGCTCAGTGGTTGTATATTCGATATGCAGGGGCGCTTTAACCTCAACAACCTGATCGATGCGCAGGGCAACATCTCACAAAAGCACTACATGCAACTCGAACGGTTGCTCGAGCATCTCACCATCGACAAGGTCAAGGCGGCCGCAATTGCCGATTGGCTCGACAAAAACAGCAACGTGCTCAATGCCTACAGCGCAGAGTACGACTTCTACAGCTCGAAACAACCCGCCTATAGCGCCGCTAATCGGCCAATGGCCGATCTGAGCGAGCTGCGCCTGATAAAAGGATTCCATCTGCCAGACGATCGCGAGGACTACCTGAAGCTCCTGCCACATGTCAGTGCGCTGCCAAACAACGGCAAACCGAGTCTAATCAATGTCAACACAGCCAGCGTGGCGGTCATCGTTTCCCTAGCGGTCCATACCAGTGCATCCATCGCCGAAACCCTGTCGCGCTTGCCAAACTCAAGCGAGCCCAAGCATCTCGACTGCCAACCACCCGAAGAAGCCGTGGTAGAGGAGAGCACGACACCGTTAAACGCACCCGAACCAAAACGCGAACCCTATACGACTGTGCAGCAGTTTCAGAATGAGTACGCCAAGCAAAGCTCACTGAATCTGGCACACCCAGAGCTGGTCGGGGTGCAGAGCGAATACTTTATGGTCTATGCGCGTATAGTGTGGGAAAATATCGACATCGTACAAACCTCACTGATCTGGCGTGCACAAGATGGAAAAACAACCATAGTGCAACGTGAGTACGCTGCGCAAAACACCTATTAAATGTTATTCTGCGCGATTCACCACTTACTATATGATTTAGTTGTACTGCTAATGCTTGTTCTACTCAATGGCACGCCCCGCATCTCTCTCTCATGAGCGAATCGCAGCTTATACTATTAAATAGCAATGCGCCGGAACGCGTCTGTTGGGGATCGGTTGCCGATGCAGCAAGCGGACAGCCCATCTCTGCCAACTACGGCACCCTAGCGGATGCGGCACAACAGGCGCGCGGCAAGCCTACCATCGTATTGCTGGATGACTATATCACCTTGTCAGAAATCACCCTGCCAAATGCCAACGAGCAGCGGGTGCGCCAAGCTGTACCCTTTGCACTGGAAGAGGACATCATCGAGGATGTCGGCTCCCTGCATTTTTCCCTGAGCAAACGGCTGGAAAACAACCGCTATCTGGTCGCCATTACCGCCAAGGCACAGATGGACGCGCTGCTCGATCTATTGCAAAGTGCTGGCATTTTTGTGCGCGAGGTGGTGCCTGCGTGTCTGACCGTGCCCTGGGAGCCAGATAACGGTTGGTCGATGATCTGCACCGAACAACACGCACTCTTGCGCACTGGCACCCACAGCGGTATGACCATCGACATCAACGCCATCGACGCGTTCCTGACCTGCCTGTTACCCAGTACAACAAAGCAGCGCATCACCTACTACAAAGATGCCACAGCACCCACACTGAACCTGCCGTCCGATCGAGTCGTGCTCGACGAGCGCCCGCACAGCGATGTACTAGACGTGCTAAGTGGCGGGTTGCGCCCAGCTACCGTCAACTTGCTACAGGGTGAGTACGCACAGCGGCGATCAATCAAAAAGGGCGTGGCCATCTGGCGCCAGAGCGCTGTACTTTTTGCGGTATGGCTGGCAATCTGGCTATGTAGCCAGGTGCTGGATTACCGCTCCCTATCACAGCGCGAGCAGCTGCTCGATGAGCAGACGCGCGCTGTGCTAGCCGAGACATTCCCCGGCATCAGCAACATTCAGGATCCGGTGGCACGCATGCGAGAAAAACTGGCATCGCTCACCGATGGCAATGCGGATTTTTTGCAAAACTTGGCCTATATCAGCGAGGGATTGAGCGAGAGTTCGATCTTGAAAATACACTCGCTCAACTACCGCAAGGGCCAATTCGATCTCGAGGTGAGCGTGCCGCAACTACAGTTGCTGGACAGCTTTCAAAAACATATCGACAACAGCCCGCAACTGACCGGTGAGCTCGTCTCTGCCAGCAGGGGCGAGAATCAAATTACCGCGCGCGTGAAGATTAAACAAAAATGATCGAATCACTAAAAACAAGTTTTTTTAGTCAGAGCAAGCGCGATCAAACGCTGCTGATTTTGCTCGGGCTGGCAATGGGTGTGACACTCATCTACCTGCTGCTAATCGACCCACTGTTCAACGAGCTTGCGACCCGCCGAGACAACGTCCACAACAAGGAAAACACCTTGCTGTGGATGCAGCAGAGCGCGTTAAAGATTCGCCAGCGCGACGACAAGGGCAAGGCTGTCCAATCCAATGAAGCGAGCTACGTGTTGCTAGACAAGACCATCCGCCAAGCCAACTTGCAAAATACGGTGCAGCGGGTTGAATCGGCACCCGGTACGGCGCGCGGTGCGCGGGCAAACTTCAAGAGCATCCCATTCAATCAGTTACTCTCACTGATGGTCACCTTGCAGCAAAGCTACAACCTGCGTGTCACCCATGTCACACTCCGAGAGCAGGAGACAGGCCTGGTAGATGCCCAAGTGACCTGGGATCGCAGCTAATGCGGCCTGTTTGGATTGCGGTACTGATTGTAGGCTCAATCCTCGTCACGCTCACAATCAATCTGCCTGCGCGCTGGCTGGTGCCAACCGAGGTTGAGCAGGTGCGCATGTCACCTGCCAAGGGCGATATCTGGTCTGGTGTGATAGATAGCCTCCAATACCAAAAACTACACGTGCGACATCTGCAATGGTCGATCGCAGCCAGCGACCTATTAGACGCGCATCTATCAATACCCGTGAGTGCACAGATCGATGACGGGCGCGTGTCCGGCATGTTGAATGTTGGGCTGGGCACTATGCCAACTGCCACCGATGTCGATATTGATCTGAACGTGTCTAGCTTGGTGGCGCTGTTGCCCGACAACCTGCTCGGCACGGTAAAAATCAGCGGGCGCGTGCAGGGCACTGCCCAGAAAATCGTGCTGGATTACAACAATCCCAAAAAAATCCAGGTCGATGCCGATTTGACTTGGAAAGCGATCAGCGCCACCCTAAGCCCCCTCTCGATCTCGCTCGGCGATATTGGGATGACGATAAGAGCAGTGGAGGCAGGCGGGAACAAGGTACAACTGAGCAACTCAGCCTCGTCGCCATGGCACATCCAAGCGACAGCAGACATCGATGAGCAGGGCAACTACAACATACAGCTGCAACTACGCCCACCAAAGAATCTGAACGACAACATGGCAAGTATCCTCAAGTTCAGTGGCGGGCGGTTGCAAAATGGTCAGTACCACTATAACTTGCAGGGAAGTCTGTAAGGCTGTCACCCCCTAGGGCACAGCCCAACAACTTTACTGTGGCTGCTGGCTGTTTAACTTGGCCTCGGCCTCGCGGCGGGCAGCTGTGTGACGCAGGCGACCGAGCTCCCGATTGTTTGGATCCATCTGCTCCAGCCGGTCGATATGTATGCGCGCGTTTACTGTATCGGGTGGCGTCTGTCTCAGATAATAATCTGCAACCGCACTCTCGACATTGCTGTTTGACCCTATCTCATCCCGCATGCGCGCATAGTCATCCGGCGCACTGGGCAAGCCCATGATGGCACTCATAGCCGCTAGATAGCGGTAGACGCCAACATGCTTCTGCTTATCCGCATCATCGACCGCGCTGAGCCTCTCATAGGTCGTATAGGCACAATTGACATCTTGCAAGATCAAACACAAGCTAAATAAGTTGGCATAGGGCGAAAAAAGGCCGCGATGCGTGTAGTTCAGCAATGGCTCCGCCTCGGTGCGGGCCTGCGAATAGCGCTTCAGTGCGCGCAGTGCATGAAAGCGCATGTTGCGTGTTACATAGTTGTCCGGCCACATCTCGCGAATTGGCTCCAACACATATAACACCTCCTGATAGCGCCCGACACCCATCAAAGACCCCCCCAGCGACCAGAGCACAGGGGCATTCTCCTGATGAGGGGCCCAGCTATTGAGGACATAGGGTTTCACACCACCGCGCGTAATATATCGATTCAGGGCGGTGTAGTCGTTCCACCACTGGGCATTGACCACCACGACTAACGCCAGCACAAGCGCGCTTATGCCAAAAAATGCCCAACCAAACAGGGGCCGAAACCGCTGTAGCGTGACCTGCACACACGGTGGCGGCGACAAGCGCTCAGCGCCACGAATAATGAGCGCGAGCCAGCAAGCTGCCAGCATCAAGGGTGTGGCCATTTGAAAAGGAAAGCTAAATTGCGCATTGACTGCCAGCGAGGCCAAGGAGCAACCCAGCGCCACATAGCGCAAACGTGCCGCACCCCGCAACTTTTGCAACAGCCTTATGCCACAGTAGGCCGCTGAGGCCAGCGCACCCAAAAGTAGCAACAGCCCGATGGCACCTGTTTCAACCAGTGTTTCTAGCACATCATTGTGCACCCGCAATGTGCGTTGCATGCGGTAATTGATGAATTCATCGCCCAGCACATTACCAAAAAATCCGCCCAGCCCAGAACCCACAATAGGATGCTTCTCCGCCATTTCCAGACCCGCTTGCCAGATCAGATAGCGCGGATTAGCATGCAATGAGCTGTTATCTCTGGCATCGCGCACAATATCAGATGTGCGCGACGCCACAAGTGAAGTCGCCGAAGAGTAGCCATGCGCATTAAAGTTCATCAATGTAATGGACATGAGCAGCGCTGCGGGCAGTATCAAAACTTTGTAGCGGTGTGCACAAATTAAACTGCGTAGCTCGCGCCAATCTAAGGCCGACAAGACAAAAAAGCACAGCAGGCCAAAACTGCCAGAGATCCAAGCTGCCCGCGTCTGGGTGTGAAACAGCACCAACAATAGCAGCCCAAAACCCACTGCATAAAACCATGAGCGCCAAGCGGTTGTCTGGCGCAAAAATACATATAGGCAAATCGGCAACGACAGCGCCATAATTTGCGCGAGCATATTTTTGTTATTGAAAGTCGCCGCAGGCTTGTAGGACTGAACCAGATAGTTAAAATCAAAATAAATTTGCAGCAGGGCCAAGGGTGTAATCAGGATACAAAAAGTACATATCCATGCAATCAGGCGCTGCTCGTACTCATCAGTATTTAACTGTAAGCTGAAAAAGAACACCCAAGCCGCGCTGAGCAGCATGAACCACTTGAACACATAAAAATCTACATTCACCGCCCAGATAACGCTGGCGGTACACCATAAGAAAAATCCCAACCATAGCCAGCGTGGCCAGCTCGATAAGATTAACAAGGGCTCACGGCGATTGATCCAAAGCCAAAAGCAACCCATCGCCGCCATCACAATCTGCGTATACAAGGCCTTGACCAACATCGGGTTGCTCACCGGTGGGCTAAACCAGCTGCCCATGTGTAGCGCCAGGCCAAAAGCGGCCACCAGGCCGTACAGCAAGAAATCTTGCTGCCAGGGCGCGCGCATCTGCAGGTGCGATTCGGGGGCTAATTTAGTCAGAGATAGCATAGGAAAAGAGAGGGTCGCTCGGGTTAATAACGCTCACCATTTTAAAGCAATCACATGAGAAAGATGTCGCAAAACACCACAAGGCTCGCATTCTCGCCCATTGAGCCAATAAAGTCGAGAATACGTCCAAACTCAGCACGCATGTGACCAAACTGCAACTTGCGGGCAGTGCGCTGTGAGTTGTTGAGAAGACCGCGGTCGACGTCACACCGGCACCTATGAGATCAGGTACAGCTTGAATCAATACCCTATGGATGCCTGACACCTAGCTCAGTCAGCAATAGCGCACATTCGAGCACGGGTAGTTGTGCAGACTTCTGAAGCCACTGCCCGCTGTGGTGGCGCGACACAGGCGATAACCGCCGCTGGCACTAGCTACAGCATCCCAAGAGAGATTGTGCTGCATGTCACAGCACTAACACTCGGCACAATGGGAGTTGTAGGGCTGGTGGTCACATGGCTAGATACAGATTATGCAGGCAGCCACTCGCAGCATCGCTGCCACGTGCACCAAAAATAGTCGTCTTGCCATTTAAAAAATCGCAACTATAGCGATATCTAAAGAAACTAAAAATTCAAATAGTGATAAAAAACATCTCATAAAAAAGCGACTGTAGATATCGCTAGTAATATGAGGTAGCT
>CAZROX010000064.1:0-9441 GCA_964601845.1 uncultured Halothiobacillaceae bacterium | reverse complement strand
CCAAAAGTTTGTGTTCACAGAGGGTGCGCGCTCTGTAGCAGCGATGCGAGATGGTGGGATTTTCTGGTTTTCGTGGGGGTCGCCTGTCATGGGAGCATGATTGCCTGTGCCGGCGCACTGAAAAGCTAGGAGGTGCGTTGCTGCGCTTGTGTCGGTTTGGTGGCGTGATAGAATTGGGCGCTTCTGTCTAGGTGTAAAATTTGTACACCGCGCCAGCTTTATTCGGGATTTTTTTGCCATGTCTGAGTACGATTTTCAACGCATTGAGCAAGATGCGCAACAGGCTTGGCGCGATCAAAATAGCTTTAGGGTGCAGGAGCATGCCGAGGCCCCGCGCTTTTACTGTCTGTCGATGTTGCCCTACCCGAGCGGACAATTGCATGTCGGCCACATACGCAACTACGCCATAGGCGATGCGATTGCGCGCTACCAGCGCATGCGTGGCAAGCAGGTGCTGCAACCGATGGGTTGGGATGCATTCGGCATGCCAGCTGAGAATGCAGCTATCGCCAATAACATGGCACCGGCGGACTGGACGCACAAAAATATCGCAAATATGCGGCGGCAGTTACAGCGCTTTGGCTTTGCCTACGACTGGGAGCGCGAGCTTAACACCAGCGATCCGAGCTATTACCGCTGGGAGCAGTGGTTTTTTACCCACCTGATCGAGCGCGGCCTGGCCTACAAGAAATGTGCACCCGTTAACTGGTGCCCCGTGGATGCGACCGTACTGGCTAATGAGCAGGTCATCGACGGCTGTTGTTGGCGCTGTGGTACGCAGGTGGAGCATCGCGAGGTTAGCCAGTGGTTTCTGAAGATCACAGATTACGCCGAGGAACTGCTCTCTGGGTTGGACACAGTGAGCTGGCCGGCGCAGGTCAAGACGATGCAGCGCAACTGGATCGGGCGCTCAGAGGGGGTCGAGGTTGTATTCGAGGTGCCAGATCACGCTGCGATTAGCGTCTACACCACACGGCCGGACACCCTGTTTGGGGCCACCTATCTCGCCGTGTCGGTCGATCACCCGCTGGTGCAACAGTCGTTGGTGCAAGATGATGCCATCAGAGAATTTACCGAGGCCTGTAAGCAGACGGCGGTTTCTGAAGAACTGCTAGAGAAGATGGAAAAACGTGGCATCGCACTTGGCATCGATGCGATTAACCCCATCAATGGCGAGGCGATACCCATCTGGGCGGCGAACTTTGTCTTGTCTGGTTACGGCACCGGCGCCGTTATGTGTGTGCCCGCACACGATGAGCGAGACTGGCACTTTGCCAAAAAATATCACCTGCCCATTCGGCAAGTGGTCCGGCCAAAAGATGACACGGAGATCTGCATAGATCAGCAGGCATATGTCGAAAAAAATGGCATCGTGTGTCAGTCGGGCGAGTTGGATGGGCTAGAGTTTCAGGCAGCTTTTGATCGGGTTGCAGCGCTTTTGCAGGCGCGCGGTCTCGGGCAGCGCAAGGTCAATTATCGATTGCGCGATTGGGGCGTCTCGCGCCAGCGCTACTGGGGCGCACCCATCCCGGTTATCTATTGCGATCACTGCGGCACAGTGCCTGTGCCCGCCTCGGACCTGCCGGTGGTGCTGCCAGAGGATGTGGCCTTGCACCAGGGTGAGTCACCACTCAAACACTTGCAGTCGTTTAGATACGTGCCCTGTCCAACCTGTGGTGCGGATGCAGAGCGTGAAACAGATACATTCGATACCTTTATGGAGTCCTCCTGGTACTTTCTGCGCTATACCTGCCCAGATCAAGATGCCAGCATGTTGGATGAGCGCGCCAACTACTGGGCGCCGGTCGATCAATATATCGGTGGCATAGAGCACGCTGTATTGCATCTTTTGTATGCGCGTTTCTACCACAAGCTGTTGCGCGATGCGGGGCTGGTGCAGTGCGATGAGCCATTTGCTAATCTTTTGACCCAGGGGATGGTGCTCAAGGATGGCAAAAAAATGTCAAAATCCAAAGGCAATACGGTGGATCCCGAGTACATCGTTGAGCGATACGGTGCCGATACAGCGCGCTTGTTTTTACTGTTTGCCGCCCCGCCTAGAGACTCGATTGAATGGAGCGACACCGGCGTCGAGGGGGCGTTTCGATTTATCAAGCGTTGTGTGCGGCTGGTGGCGCAGTACGTCGAGGCGGGATTGGGTGATTTGCAGCTGCTCGCACAGGCGCAGACCGAGCCTCAGCGCGCCCTGAGGCGCAAGACACACCAGACAATCGACAAGGTGTCCGACGATCTCGGTCGGCGCTATACGTTCAATACCGCGATTGCAGCTGTGATGGAGCTGATGAATCAAGTATCGCGCTTTGAGGATCAGTCCGACATCGGGCGGGCTGTGGCGCGCGAGGCGCTGGAGAGCGCCGTGTTGCTGCTCTCGCCAATGGTGCCCCATATCGCCCATAAGCTGTGGGGGGATCTCGGGCACGGGCAATCCATTATCGATGCACCCTGGCCCGTGCTCGATCCGGCGGCATTGCTACAAGATCGCCTCGAATTGATCGTGCAGATCAATGGCAAGTTGCGCGCCCGCATGATGGTCGATGCCGATACGGATGCCAAAGTGTGTGAGCAGGCAGCTTTGACGCATGAAAAAATCACCCAGCACCTGATGGGGCAGACGGTGCGCAGGGTGGTGGTGGTGCCCGGGAAACTGGTCAATATAGTGGTATGACATACCCCAAGTTCTACGAGCGTTGGTGGCGTTTGTTCTGCCCCTGTTTGTTGTTGGCGCTGGTGATATTATCTGGCTGCGGATTCCACCTGCGTGGCACGGCGGACTTTGTTCAACCCGATGGCTCGTGGTTTGTGGTCGCAGATGCCGGTAGCGAGCTGGCGCTCGATCTGCGATCTGCGCTCTCATCGCAAGGTCGGCTGGCCGATACGCGCGCAGACTCAGCCGGCGTGCTCACACTGGCGGATGAGCGGGTCTCGGCGCGTATCCTATCGGTCGATAGCACCTACCAGTTGATGGCGTTGCAGATAGATGTATCCTTGTCGATACAGCCGGCCGAGTCGAAGAGTCGGCAGGTGCCCCTAACTGCCAGTCGTCAGTATCGCCACAAGCGCGTGGGGGTGGCGCTGGCCAATGCGGTTGAGCGCAAGGTTATTTTTAGCGAGTTGCGTCTACAGTTGGTCGAGCGTATTTTGTCTTACACTGTGCAAGTTGCTGTTCCATCCGAGGTCAATACCAATGCTAGTTGATTCACATTGCCATATCAATTTTGACGGTCTGATCGAGCGCTTGCCCGAAGTGATGGACAATGCTCGGGCCAATGCGGTGTCGCACATGTTGGCCATCGCGGTCGATCTGCCCAACTTCCCTCAGGTGCGGGCGCTGGCAGAGACCTACCCACATGTGTTTTGTACTGTGGGGGTGCATCCCAACACCGAGCTCGATGCCACCTGCGAGCCCAGCGCCAGCCAGCTCATGCAATTGGCCGAGCATCCGCGCGTGGTGGGCATCGGTGAGACCGGTTTGGATTACTATCGCAGCACAGGTGATCTCGCATGGCAGCACGCGCGTTTTTCACAGCACATATCGGCGGCCTGTCAAACCGACCTGCCGTTGATTGTCCACACGCGTGCGGCGGCGGCGGATACCTTGGCGATCTTGCGCGATACGGGTGCACGCGGTGTGATCCACTGCTTTAGCGAGGATTGGGCGTTTGCCCAGGGCGCGCTCGATCTGGGCTTCTATCTGTCTTTTTCTGGCATCGTGACTTTCAAGTCGGCCAGTGCGATACAAGAGGTGGCGCGCAAGGCACCGATCGATCGAATTTTGGTTGAAACGGATGCACCCTACTTGGCACCCGTGCCCTATCGTGGCAAAACTAACGAGCCAGCCTATGTGCGCCACACAGCGGAGTTTGTCGCGCAGTTGCGTGGCATCCCGCTCTCGGAGTTGGCAGAGCGCACGACAGAGAATTTTTTCAAGCTGTTCTCGCGCGCGCACGAACAGCGCGCAGATGCGAACCTAGCCACAGCCTAACGCTCGGCCTAAGCGGTGTAGTTTTCCTGCACATAGCGGGTGAGTATCTGCCGAAAATCCTGCAAAATCGTTTCGCCCTTTAGGGTGGTGTAACGTGCGCCATCTAGGTACACAGGGGCGACTGGGTGCTCTCCGCGCCCTGGCAAACTGATGCCGACGTGCGCATGCTTGCTCTCGCCGGGGCCATTGACCACGCAACCCATCACGGCGACACGCATGTCCTCCACACCTGGGTGGTGTTGCTTCCAGTGTGGCATTTGATCGTGCAGATAGGTTTGGATGTCATCTGCTAGGTGTTGAAAATAATCGCTGCTCGTGCGCCCACAGCCTGGGCAGGCGATCACCATTGGGTTGAAGCTGCGTATATTAAGAGTCTGTAATATTTGTTGGGCGACCGTGACCTCTCGTGTGCGCGACTGCCCCGGCGTCGGTGTGAGGGAGACGCGCAGGGTGTCGCCGATGCCCTCTTGCAGTAGCACCGCCATAGCGGCGGTCGATGCCACGATGCCGCGCGTGCCGGTGCCGGCCTCCGTTAGCCCAAGATGCAGGGCGTAGTCGCAGCTTTGTGCCAGTTGCCGATAGACGGTGATTAAATCCTGTACATCGCTCATTTTGCACGAGATCACCAGGTGATCGTGTGCCAGGCCAATTTCCTCGGCTTGGGCGGCGCTGCTCAGGGCAGAGTCAATCAGGGTTTGACGCTCGATTTCTTTTAGCGATAGCGGATGCTGCCTGCGCGCATTGTCATCGAGCGCACGTGCCAACAGTGCCTGATCGAGACTGCCCCAATTGGCACCGATTCGCACGGGCTTGTCGTAGCGGCAGGCGGTTTCTATGAGTGCGCGAAACTGTGGGTCGCGCTGTTTGCCCCGGCCAACATTGCCAGGATTGATCCGGTATTTATCCAGCACGGCGGCGCACTCGGGATATTTTTTCAAAAGCTTATGGCCATTGAAATGAAAGTCACCGATCAGGGGTACCTGGCAGTCCATTTTGGCCAGCTGCTCGCGAATTTTTGGTACGGCGGCAGCGGCGGCCTCATCGTCGATGGTGAGGCGCACCAGCTCGGCACCTGCTTTGGCCAGCTCGGCGATTTGAATGGAACTGCGAATGACATCACTGGTATTGGTGTCGGTCATGCACTGGACGACGATCGGGTTGCCAGCGCCAAGCTTGACTGCACCCACAGAGATGGTTGTTTTAGATACACGTCGCATTATCGGCACATTGTAGAGGGGTTTGCCCGCAACGGGAAGTTGTGTGAGCGGTTTCGTTGCATTCTATCCAAGTGTACCCATATTCAATGCATGTGTGCAGGGACAGTGGGATTGGCACAGCAAGGTTAACGATTTTTGTCTGGTATAACAGCTTGAGGACAATTGAGTGACGCAGAAAAAGTCTAGGGAGGCCCGCAAGCAAGCGGCTAAGCGGCAGCAAGCACATGCGGCCAATGCGGATCAAAGCGCTGCAGAGCAGTCGGTTGCAGATCAGGAAGCTACAGAGCAGTCGGCTGTAGATGATGCGCTGGAGCCGCTTGAGGATAATCTGGAACAGCAGATCATCGCGTTGCAAGCGGAGCTGCAAGCTGCCCAAGCGCGAGCCGATGAGAGCACCGATCGGGTGTTGCGTGCGCAGGCCGAGTTTGAAAACCACAAGAAGCGCATTAAGCGTGAGATGGATAATGAGCGCAAGTATTCGTTGGAAGCCATATCAAAGCGCCTGCTCGATGTTTGCGATAGTTTAGATCAGGCCGTGCTGAGCAGTTCCAATACGGATTACTCACTGGCCGACTTGCGGCTGGGCAATGAGCGCATTGCCGAGTTGCTGTCACAAATCCTAGCGGATTTTGGGGTGCTGGAGGTCAGCGCAAGTGGGGAAAAATTTGACCCACAACAGCATCAAGCGATCAGCACACAGGTGCACGAGGGTGAGCCAAACTGTGTCGTGTCTGTATTGCGCAAGGGTTATCAATTGAATGATCGGCTGTTGCGCCCGGCGATGGTGGTGGTTTCTAAGCGCGATGAGTCGCAGGTTGATTCGGAGCCTGAGGTTGAATCTGAATAGGTTTGATGTCCAAGTGGACAGCTAGTTCTTAAAGTTGCAGTTTTATCGCTTATATATGTAGGAGTATGGGAATTATGTCAAAGATAATCGGTATAGATTTGGGCACAACAAATTCTTGTGTCGCTGTGATGGGTCCGGATGGGCCGCGCATTATTGAAAACTCAGAAGGGGATCGCACGACCCCCTCTGTCGTCGCGTTTCTTGAGGATGGCGAGACGCTGGTAGGCCAGGCGGCCAAGCGCCAGTCTGTAACCAATCCGCTCAATACCCTCTACGCGACCAAGCGCTTGATGGGTCGGCGCTTCGATGAGCCCGAGGTGCAAAAAGACACCAAGTTGGTGCCCTATAAGATCGTCAAGGCAAAAAATGGTGATGCTTGGGTTTCGATTAATAAAAAACCGATCGCCGTTCCAGAGATTTCTGCGCGGGTGCTGATGAAGATGAAGCAGACTGCCGAGGATTATCTGGGCGAAACTGTGACGGAGGCTGTCATCACGGTACCGGCGTATTTTAACGACTCCCAGAGACAGGCGACCAAAGATGCGGGCAAAATTGCCGGGTTAGAAGTGAAACGCATCATCAATGAGCCGACCGCAGCGGCCTTGGCCTATGGGCTAGAAAAGGGCAGTGGCGATTCCAAGTTGGCGGTGTACGACCTCGGTGGCGGCACATTCGATGTGTCGATTATCGATTGCGCCGATGTCGGCGGCGATTATCAATTTGAGGTGCTCTCTACCAATGGCGATACCTTTCTCGGTGGGGAAGACTTCGATTTGCGTTTGATCAAGCACTGTGTCGCCCAGTTCAAGAAGGAGAGTGGCATAGATTTGGAGTCGGATCCATTGGCGCTGCAACGGATTAAAGATGCGGCTGAGAAGGCTAAAATCGAGCTGTCCTCTGCCCAGCAGACGGATATTAATCTGCCTTATATCACCGCCGATAAATCCGGCCCCAAGCACTTGGCTTTAAAGATTACGCGCGCACAATTAGAGGCTTTGGTCGATGACCTGATCGATCAGACACTCGAGCCTTGCAAGGTGGCGCTCAGCGATGCCGGGTTGAAGGTATCCGATATCGATCAGGTTATTTTGGTCGGCGGACAGACGCGCATGCCAAAAGTACAGGCGATGGTGAAAAAGTTCTTTGGACGCGAGCCACGTCACGATGTGAACCCCGATGAGGCCGTGGCCGCCGGTGCCGCAATTCAAGGCGGTGTATTGGGTGGTACGGTGACCGATGTGCTGCTATTGGATGTGACACCGCTGTCACTGGGCATCGAGACGCAAGGTGGCATCATGACGAAGCTTGTGGAAAAGAATACAACGATTCCCACCAAGGCCAATCAGATTTTTTCCACCGCAGATGACAACCAGACGGCGGTCACAGTACATGTGCTGCAAGGCGAGCGCGAAATGGCAACGGGCAATAAGTCATTGGGTCGTTTCGACCTCACCGATATTCCGCCTGCACCGCGCGGTATGCCGCAGATTGAAGTCTCCTTTGATATCGATGCCAATGGTATTTTGCATGTGTCGGCGAAAGATAAGGCGACCAACAAGGAGCAGTCAATTGTGATTAAGGCCTCTAGCGGGTTGGATAGCGCCGAGATTGACAAGATGGTCCGAGATGCCGAGTTGTTTGCCGATGAGGATAAGCGTGCCAAACAGCTGGTCGAGCTGCGTAACCGAGCCGATGGTCTCATCCACGGTCTAGAAAAATCGCTGAAGGAGATGGGCGATCAGGTGGAGGCAGCCGAGCGCGCGGATATCGAACAGAAGATGACAGACTTGCGCGCTGTGCTGAGTGAGGATGATGCAGCGGCGATTGAGGAGAAGCTCTCCGCGCTCTCCACAGCTTCTGCCAATATGGCTGAGAAGGCCTATGCGCAGCAACACCAATCGGCATCACCAGATGAGACGGTGCAGCCAGATGGTGCGGCAGATGACGGTGTTATCGACGCCGAATTTGAAGAGGTTGAGCCCGGCAAGAAGCAGGATGCCAAGTCTAAAAAGACTTGATTGGCTGAATAGAATGATTGTCAAATTATGTGGCCAACTTGGCTCTTGTGTGTCGTGCAGCTTAGCAGTTAGCGCGTATGTCTGAGCGCGACTACTACGAGGTGCTGGGGGTCGAGCGCACGGCTGATGCCGCTGCGTTGCGCAAGGCCTATCGGAGCTTGGCGATGAAGCATCATCCGGATCGCAATCCAGATGATGCGGTTGCCGAGAAAAAGTTCAAGGAGGCCAAGGGCGCCTACGAGGTACTCTCCGATGAGAAAAAACGCGCCGCCTATGATCGCTTCGGGCACGCGGGGGTCAGTGGTGCCGCCCAAGCGGGTCAGGCCCATGGGCGGGGGGATTTTGGCGACATCTTTGGCGATATCTTCGGCGATGTGTTTGGCGGCGGACGCGGTGGACGCAGTACGCGTGGTGCCGACTTACAACACGTGGCGGAGCTGAGCTTCGAGCAGGCGGTTCAAGGCACCAAAGTGGTGCTCAATGTGCCCGGGCACGTACATTGTGAGACCTGCCAGGGCAGTGGTGCCAAGGCGGGCACATCGCCTGTTCGCTGCCATAAGTGCGAGGGTAAGGGTCAGATACGTATGCAGCAGGGATTTTTCTCTGTACAGCAAACCTGCCCGCAATGTCGCGGTTCAGGTCAATTCATCGAAGACCCTTGTGGCACTTGCCGTGGTGCAGGTGTTGTGAAACAAACCCGCAAAATCAGCGTCACCATACCAGCTGGTGTCGATAACGACGATGTGATTCGCGTGCGCGGCGAAGGCCAGCCGGGTGAGACGGGCAGCGACAGCGGCGATCTTTTGGTCGTTGTGCGTGTCAAACCCCATGCTGTCTTTGAACGCCATCAGTCCAATCTGTTGTGCCAGATGTCGATCGGCTTCACGCTGGCTGCACTCGGTGGCACCCTCGATGTGCCGACGCTAGATGGTTTCGTCTCGCTCAAGATACCGGCCGGCACCCAATCTGAAAAAGTGTTTCGTCTGCGCGGCAAGGGCGTCAAATCTGTTCGCGGTGGCGCAACGGGCGATCTGTTATGCCGCGTGCATGTGGAGGTGCCAGTGAATTTGAACAAGGCGCAAAAGCAGCTGTTGCAACAGTTGGCCGATAGCCTAGATGGTGGTACGCACAATCCCCAAGCGAGCTCTTGGCGCGATCGTGCCAAGAAATTTATCGATGGATTAAGTGGCTGATTAAAGCGCGCCTCTGTGCGTTATCTGTTCACAAGGCTTATCTACTACTGGCTTGTTGGCTGGGTTGTCCTGTATGCCGCTCTAGCCCAGGCCGCGCCGATAGAAATCTATGGGTTGGCATTTGGTACCAGCTATTCGGTACAGGTGGCAGGGCCCCTGCAAG
>CAZROX010000063.1:0-9535 GCA_964601845.1 uncultured Halothiobacillaceae bacterium | reverse complement strand
GTGGTCAAGATCGTTTTGTTGCACTGCCTTAAAATGGGGCGCACCTGATCCCACAGGTGCCAATGTCACTTCGACAGGGCTGGCGTTTCGCTGGCCCTGTTTCGTTTGTGTCTGATATGGGGTTAGCCGATTATCCGCGGCTATCAAGTGGCTTTTTTGCCCCCCAGGTGCGGGGTTTGGGCAGGGGGCTGAGGCTTGCTTGTGGTGTTAAAACCTGTGCCTAGCCGCTCACCGCTTGTCGGTGGGTGAGGGCGATTGTGGTAGAATTGTGCACTCTTGAATCGTAGTCTATACGCTTGAGTTTCTCGCCACAGGAATCACACCGCTGCCATGACGCTTTTTGCTAAAGAAGTTCTGCCTGTCGATATCGAAGAGGAGATGCGGCAGTCCTACCTCGATTATGCCATGAGCGTAATCGTGGGGCGCGCGCTGCCAGATGCGCGCGATGGGCTCAAGCCGGTACACCGCCGCGTGCTCTACGCCATGCACGAGCAGGGCAACGACTGGAACAAAGCCTACCGTAAATCTGCCCGCATAGTGGGCGATGTCATGGGTAAGTATCACCCACACGGCGACTCGGCCATCTACGATGCGCTCGTGCGTATGGCACAACCTTTTTCTCTGCGTTATACCCTGATAGACGGGCAGGGTAATTTTGGCTCGATGGACGGTGACAGCGCGGCGGCCATGCGCTACACCGAGGTGCGCATGGCCCGCATCGCACACGAGCTGCTGCGCGATATCGACCGCGAAACGGTCGATCTGACCCCCAACTACGACGAGTCTGAGCGGGAGCCAGTCGTGCTGCCGACCCGCATCCCCAACCTGTTAATTAACGGCTCCTCCGGCATCGCCGTGGGCATGGCCACCAATATTCCACCGCACAATCTGGGCGAGGTAATCCGCGCGACACTCGCCCTGTTGGACGACCCAGATATCACCATGGACAGCCTAATCGAGCACCTGCCGGGGCCAGACTTCCCCACAGGTGGCATCATCGATGGTGTCGAGGGGATTCACGAGGCCTATCGGTGCGGTAAGGGGCGCGTGCACAACCGCGCCAAGGCCACAGTCGAGACGACCGCCACCCGCGATGTGATCGTGGTGACCGAGTTGCCCTATCAGGTGAACAAAGCGCGCCTGCTAGAGAAGATTGCCGAGCTGGTGAAAGAGAAGCGCCTAGAGGGCATCTCAGAGCTGCGCGACGAATCCGACAAGGATGGGGTGCGGGTTGTTATCGAGCTTAAGCGCGGCGAGTCCGGCGAGGTCATCCTTAACAACCTGTATCAGAAAACACCGCTTGAGTCGGTGTTCAGCATCAATATGGTGGCGCTCCTAAACAACCAGCCTCGGCAACTGAATCTCAAACAATTGCTAGAGGCCTTTATTTGGCACAGGCGCGAGGTGGTGACGCGGCGCAGCATTCACGATCTGCGCAAGTCGCGGGCGCGGGCGCATCTGTTGGAGGGCTTGGTGGTCGCCCTCGCCAGCATCAATCGCATTATCGAGTTAATCAAGGCGGCGGCAAACCCCGCTGTTGCGCGCCAAGAATTGATCGATCAGGTATGGGATGCCAAGCTGACAGAGGCGATGCTAGCGCGCGCCGATTCGGTCGATCTACGGCCAGAGACGCTAGAGGAGCAGTACGGGGTCAAGCCAGATGGCTATCACCTGTCGCCCACTCAGGCCCAGGCAATTTTGGATCTCAATCTGCGCCGGCTCACGGGCTTGGAGCAAGAAAAAATCTTTGCCGAGTACCACGAGGTGGTGGATCGCGTGGTGGACCTGCTCGATATACTCGAAAACCCCGATCGGCTAACAGCCGAGGTGCGGCGCGAGCTGCACGAGGTGGACGAGCAGTACTCCGATGCGCGCCGTACCGATATCCGCACCACGCGCTACGCCTTGGGCGTCGAGGATCTAATCGAAAATGAACAGATGGTCGTCACCTTGTCGCAGGTCGGCTATATCAAAACACAGCCTGCGGCTCTCTACGGCGCCCAGCGCCGTGGCGGGCGCGGCAAGTCGGCCACCAGCATGCGCCAAGAGGATTTTATCGCCCGCCTGTTTGTCGCCAACCGACACGACACCGTGTTGTTTTTCACCAGCATTGGCAAGGTGTACCAAAAGCGGGTGTACGACCTGCCGATTGCCAGTCGGCATTCGCGTGGCAGGCCCATTGTCAATTTTCTGCCGCTGGCGCAGGGTGAGACGGTCAATGCCGCCCTGATGGTTGAGGCGTTCGACTCCGAGCACTACGCGCTGTTTGTCACCCGCAATGGCATGGTTAAAAAAACGCCCCTAACAGACTTTGCACGGGTGCGTGCAACCGGTATCGCCGCCATTGATCTGCGCGGCGACGATGCCCTGGTCGATGTGCAGATTACCGACGGGGCGCAGGATGTCATGTTGTTATCGAGCGTCGGCAAGGTGGTGCGCTTTGGTGAAAACAAGGTGCGCTCGATGGGCAGGGGCGCGATGGGTGTGCGCGGCATCCGTTTAGGCGATGGCCACAGCGTAATGGCGATGCTCACGGTGGCGACAGATAATCAAGATGCCCAGATGCTACTTGTGACAAAAAATGGTTATGGCAAGTGCACCGCCGCCGCCGATTATCGTGCCAAGGGTCGCGGCACCCAAGGCGTAATCGGCATCAAAACGGGGGATAAAAATGGGCCGGTGGTCGATGCGGCCTTGGTCGATCAAGACAGCGAGGTGATGTTAATCTCCGATGCGGGCGTGTTGATCCGCACGCCCGTGAGCACCATTTCTACCCAGGGGCGCGCGGCCCAAGGGGTGCACGTCATGCGCTTGGATGAGGGTGAGTCGCTGATTAAGGTCGCGCGGGTCGATACCCTAGAGCGCGATGATATAGATGCGGATGGGGTGGACACAGACACAGATGACACGCCAGACGATACCACCGAGCACACATCGTGATTCCACAATTTGGTTATTTGAGTCGCTTGCGGGGGCGTTGAGGTGAGTGCCGTTCCAAGGTCGCTTCAGTCGATCCGCGAGGAGATCGACGAGATTGATCTACAATTGCTGCAGCTGTTTAACCGGCGCGCTGCCTGCGCCGATGAGGTCGGGCTAGCCAAGCGCGCCGATAATCAACCCATCTACGACCCGGGGCGCGAGTCCGCGCTCATCACCCATCTGCTAGCCAATAATAGCGGGCCTTTGGATGCGGGGGCTGTCAAGCTGCTGTTTCGCGGTTTGCTCGGCGTCTGTCGCGCCCGTCAGCTGATCTTAAAGGTGGCCTACTTGGGGCCGGAGGGCACCTTTACGCAGGATGCCGCCCTAGGCTATTTTGGCGATGCGGTCTCCAGCACGCCCGAGTCTAGCATCGCCGATGTCTTGCGCGCCCTGATGGCCGGTCGCGTGGAATACGGGGTGGTGCCGTTCGAAAACTCCTCCAAGGGCGGCGTGATTCGCCAGACACTCGATCTGCTGATGGACGAGCCGCAGCTGCAGGTTTGTGGCGAGATTCTGCTGCCAATCCAACACAATTTATTGAGCCAAGGCACATCGCTGGCCGATATTAAGACCGTGTACGCCCACTCAAATGCGCTGGTGCAGTGCGAGCGCTGGCTGGCAGATCACCTGCCAGGGGCCGTGCTAAAGCCGGTGCAGAGCAATGCGCTGGCGGCGAATTGCGCCGACTCGGCCGCCTCGGCTGCCATTGCCTCATCTCGCGCCGCGACGATCTACAACCTGCATACGCTGGCATCCTCGATACAAGATAGCGCCCAGAATACCACGCGTTTTTGGGTGGTCGGTCGCGCCGATATGCCCAGCTTGCCGCGTGCGGGCGTGGCCTATAAAACCAGCTTGCTGATCTGCCCCAAGCGCAATCAGCCCGGGGCGCTGTTTTCGCTCCTGCAACCCTTAAACGAGCGCAACATCGACATGACACACATCCAGTCACTGCCCGCTCAGGGGCGCTGGCAGTACTTCTTTTATATCGACATGGATGGACACTATCTGGACGATCAGCTGCAAGATGCCCTGTTGGAGATCGAGCAGTACACGGATTCTTGTCGGGTGCTTGGGTCCTACCCCAAGGATTCGGATACCAGTTTTTCAGCCACATGAGCACGCCGCTGTCGCATATCGCGCCGGGGGTGGCGCGCATGACGGCCTATCAGCCGGGTAAGTCGATCGACCAGGTCGCCAGTGAATACGGCGTGAGCCAGCCGATCAAGTTGGCATCGAACGAAAACCCGCTCGGTTGCAGTGCGCAGGTTGCCGCTGCCCTGGCATCTGCCAGCCAAAAACTGCACCGGTATCCGGAGGCACAGGACTTGGTCTCCCTAATCGCCCGCGACCAAATGTGCAGCCCCGAGCAGGTCACCTTGGGCAATGGCTCTAACGATGTGCTGGATATGGTCGCGCGGGTGTTCCTAACACCGGCCGACAACGCGGTTTTCTCACAACATGCCTTTGCCGTCTATCCGCTCGCAACCCTCGGCACGGGTGCCCAGTGCAAGGTGGCCGATGCCCTGCCAGCCGATCACCCTCATGCGCCCTATGGGCACGATTTGACGGCAATTTACCAGGCGGTGGATGCGCACACGCGCGTGATCTTTATCGCCAACCCCAACAACCCAACCGGCACTTGGATCGAGTTGGATGCGCTCTACGACTTTATGCAAAGCCTGCCAAAGGATATCGTGGTGGTGCTCGATCTGGCCTATGTGGAGTATGTGACCGATCGGACGAGCTGGATTACCGAGTGGTTGGATACCTTCAAAAATCTGGTGATCACGCGCACATTTTCCAAAATATTTGGCCTGGCGGGTTTGCGGGTCGGCTATGGTCTATCCAGCCCACAGATTGCAGATTATCTCAATCGGGTGCGCCATCCGTTTAATGTCAATATCGTGGCGACCGCCGTCATAGAGGCAGCCCTAGCCGATCGAGCATTTATCGAGCAAAGCCGCGTCTGTAACAGCCAGGGGATGCAGCTGTGGCAGGCAGGCTGCCATCAGCTCGGGCTCGATTTTATTCCCTCGCGCGCTAACTTTATTACGGTGAAATTTGCCCAGCCCGCCGCCGCCCACTACAAGAGCCTGCTGCACAAGGGGGTGATTGTGCGCCCGCTAGATAACTACGGCTTGCCCTATCATCTGCGCATCACGATCGGCACCGCACCCGAGAACGAGCGGGCGCTGGCCGCCCTCGGCGAGGTCGTGCAAGCTGTGCGCGCCGACTGACCGTGCGGGTTCTCATCGTTGGGTTGGGATTGATCGGCGGCTCTCTGGGGCTGGCCTTGAAGCACGCCGAGGGCCCTTGGCATCGGATCGGCTTTGATAGGGATACAGACGCCAGTGCGCGGGCGAAGGCCTTGGATGTCATCGACGAGATCGCACCCGATCTCACACTCGCAAGCTCGGTCGATCTGGTGGTGTTGGCGGTGCCAATCGCCGCGCTGCCCGCCGCCTTGAGTGAGCTGTCCGATCAGGCAGATCGCCCTTGGATTCTGACGGACGTGTGCAGTGTCAAGGTGCGCTTTATCGAACTGGTGCGCCAGCATCTGCCAGATCATTTATCTTCGGTTGTGCCCGGGCATCCAATCGCCGGCAACGAGAAGAGCGGCGTCGATGCCTCCTTGGGCGAGCTGTTTGAGCAGGCCAGTGTGCTCTTGACCCCCCTGCCAGAAACCACCGATGCATCGGTGGCGCTCGTATGGGAGATGTGGCAGCAGTGCGGCTCCAACGTCGAGGTGCTCGATGCTCAGGCGCACGACCAGCTGCTGGGCATGACCAGCCATCTGCCGCATGTGGTCGCCTACGCGCTAATCAACACGCTGTTGCACCTGGGCGATCGCGATATCTTTAACTACGCAGGCGGTGGGCTGCGCGACTTCACGCGCATTGCGCACAGCAATCCGCGCATGTGGCGCGACATTAGTTTGTCCAACGCAGATTGCCTGCTCGGTGCAATCGACACCATGCAGAGCTATCTGACACAGATGCGCACGTTTATTGCCAAGGGTGATGGCGAGCAGCTGGAGGCATTGTTTAGCGATGCCCAGCGGGCGCTCAAACACGATGAGATCTAGCGGGGAGCAGGTTTGAAACAATATCATCTCAAGGCCGAGCCAGGTGGCCAGATGCAGGGTACCCTGCGGGTGCCGGGCGATAAATCCCTCTCGCATCGGGCGGCACTGTTCGCAGCCCTAGCACAGGGCCGCTCGCACATCAGCGGTTTTTTGCGGGCGCAGGACACGCTCGATACCCTCGATGCCCTGCGCGCCTTGGGGGTGTCGATTACCGATCACGCCGATGGCAGACTGGAGGTCGACGGGGTGGGACTGCACGGGCTCAAAGCACCTGATGCCGCTTTGTACTTTGGCAACTCGGGCACGGCCATCCGGTTGTTTAGCGGCGTGCTATCGGCACAGGATTTTGACAGCGAGCTAACCGGCGATCGCTCCTTGAGCGCGCGCCCGATGTCGCGTATCTCACAACCGCTAAGCGAGATGGGCGCGATCATGCGCACGACGGCAGGCTGCCCGCCCTTGTACATTACCGGCGGACAATCGCTCGTAGGTATCGACTATCGCTTGCCAGTACCCAGCGCCCAGGTCAAATCCTGCATCCTGCTCGCCGGTTTATACGCAAAGGGCGAGACAATCATTCGCGAGCAATCGCTCTCGCGCGATCACACAGAGCGCCTGTTGCAGGCCTTTGGCTACCCGATCGAACGCGGCGAGGGTTGTGTCAGCTTGCGCGGTGGCCACGCGCTAAAAGCGTGCGATGTCGCGGTGCCATCCGATATTTCCTCGGCGATGTTTTTTATTGTGCTGGCTGTGTGCTCGCCCCAGGCGGATCTAATCATTGAGGATGTCGGCATCAATCCGACCCGTCGCGGCGCGCTGGATATCCTGCAGCTAATGGGCGCGGATATCACGCTACAAAATGTGCGAGCGACCGAGGAGCCAATCGCGGATATTCGCGTGCGATCGAGCGCGCTGCGCGGCATCGAGATTCCCAAATCGCTGGTGGCCTCGGCGATCGACGAGTTTCCGGTGTTGTTTGTCGCCGCAGCTTGCGCCCAAGGCAAAACCGTACTCAGTGGAGCGCAGGAGCTGCGGGTCAAGGAGAGCGATCGCCTACAGGCCATGGCCGATGGGTTGCAGCGCTTGGGTATCTCTGTGCAGACAGCGCCCGATGGCCTGTGCATTGAGGGGGGGCGGTTGCAAGGTGGCGAGGTGGAGAGTGCGGACGATCATCGGGTCGCGATGGCCTTTGCCATTGCAGGCCTGTTGGCCAAGGATGCGATAACCGTGCGTGACTGTGCGCATATCGGCACTTCTTTTCCGACATTTGTCGACACCTTGCGCGCCAAGGGTTTTGGAATCACACAGCTTGAACACACCCCCGCATAGCCCGCCCCCCGTCATCACCATCGATGGCCCCGCCGCCTCTGGCAAGGGCACGGTGGCGATGCTGCTGGCGCAGCGGCTCGGGTTTCATCTGCTCGATAGCGGTGCGCTCTATCGCGCGGTGGCGCTGATCGCCCAGCGCGACTCTATCGCGCTCGACGATGAGCCGGCCCTGGTGGCGATCACCCAGCAGATGAATCTGTGTTTTGTGCCGGGCGATGAGGGCGCGGTGCTACTCGATGGGCAACAGGTGGGCGAGCAGCTGCGCACCGAGCAGTGCGCCGCCGAAGCCTCGCGCATCGCCAAGCTAGAATCGCTGCGCGCAGCACTCCTGTGCAACCAGCGGCGTTTTCAACAGCCCCCCGGATTAGTGGCGGATGGGCGCGACATGGGCAGTGTGGTGTTTACCGATGCCTATTTGAAAATCTTTCTCGATGCCGATGTCGCCGTGCGTGCCGAGCGCCGTTTTTATCAGATGCGCGCAGCTGGCGGCGATTGCACGCTAGCTGCCGTGCAGGATAATTTAGCCCAGCGAGATGTGCAGGACAGGCAACGCGCGATATCCCCGTTACTCCCCACCGCCGATGCACAGATCATCGACACCAGCAACCTGAGTATCGATCAGGTCGTGGATCGGATATTTTTGTTAGCCCAACCGGCCCTGCGCTAGCTTTGGCTATTGGCGTTTGGTAAAATCGCGCCACGCTCGCCCTGTATCTGGCTATCTTTGCCCGATTCGTGGCGCGCTAAGTTTACTCACCCTTTAATTAGAAAGTGCGCTCATGCGCGCTTTTTCGACGGTTTTTTTATATGTCAGAATCATTTGCAGAACTTTTTGAGGAGAGCATCGCCAACCTCGACGTGACCCCTGGGCGTCTTTTAACCGGTACCGTGCTGGATATCAGTAATGACTACGTCCTGATTCATGCCGGTCTCAAGTCCGAGGCCTATGTGCCGATTAGCCAATTTGGCGTCAAGGACGGCCAGTTGGAAGTCGGTATCGGCGATGAAGTCGAGGTGGTATTAAATCAGTTCGACAATGGTCGGGGTGAACCCCATCTCTCCCGCTCCCGCGCACGCGAGATGCGTACTTGGAGCAGGCTAGAACATGCCAGTGCTGCCGGTGAGACGGTTATCGGTACGGTTATCAGTCGGGTTAAGGGTGGGCTGTCTGTCGATATGGGCGAGGTGCGGGCCTTTTTGCCCGGCTCGCTGATCGCGGTGCGGCCGGTAAAAAATACGGCGGATTTTGAAGGGCAAGAGCTCGAGTTCAAGGTGATTAAACTCGATCAGAAACGCAATAATGTGGTGGTTTCTCGGCGCGCTGTCGTCGAGCATGAACACAACGAGGAGCGCGAGCAGTTACTGAAAAACCTCAAGGAAGGTCAGCGCGTCAAGGGCATCGTTAAGAACCTGACCGACTATGGCGCGTTTGTCGATCTGGGCGGTGTGGATGGCCTGTTGCACATCACCGATATTTCATGGCAGCGCATCAAGCACCCCTCCGAGATCGTCAGTGTTGGCGATGAGATTGAGGTGCTGGTGCTCAAGTGCGAGCTGGCGGGCGAGAATGGACGCGATCGTATTTCGCTGGGCTTCAAGCAGCTAGGCGATGATCCTTGGCAGGGTGCCGCCATGCGCTATCCGAAGGGGGTACGCTTTACCGGCAAGGTGACCAACGTGACCGAGTACGGCTGCTTTGTGTCGCTAGAGGATGGCATCGAGGGCCTGGTGCACGTCTCCGAGATGGATTGGATCAAGCGCAATATCAACCCTGTGAAGCAGTTTGTACGCGAGCAGGAGCTTGAGGTGATGGTGTTGGATGTCGATGAGCATCGTCGGCGCATGTCACTCGGTATTAAACAGTGCTTCCCGAACCCGTGGCAGGAATTTGCCGACAAGTACAACAAGGGCGATATTATCAAGGGCACCATCAACTCCATTACAGACTTTGGTCTGTTCGTGGGCTTGGAGTTTGACATAGATGGCCTGGTGCACTTCTCCGATATCAGCTGGACAGACTCTGGCGAGCAGGCAATCTTCAACTACAAGAAGGGCGACGAGGTCGAGGTAATGGTGCTATCTGTCGATGAGCTACGCGGTCGCGTGTCCTTGGGCATCAAGCATATTTTGGCCGATCCT
>CAZROX010000062.1:0-9565 GCA_964601845.1 uncultured Halothiobacillaceae bacterium | reverse complement strand
AGGAAATGTGCCGCCAGACCCGTGTCATCGCCTTGGAGATGGGGGTGGTCGGGCTAATCAACATACAATTTGCCATTAAAGATAATATTATCTACGTGCTGGAGATCAACCCACGCGCCTCGCGCACGATACCGTTTGTCTCCAAGGCGACCGGTGTGGCGCTGGTTAAATTGGCGACACAATGTATGCTCGGCGTCAGCTTGCAGACGCTCACCACAGCGGATCGGGCGCAGTTGTGCGAGGGGATGTTCTGCGTTAAAGAGACTGTCTTACCGTTTAGTAAATTCCCAGAAGTCGACCCACTGTTGGGGCCGGAGATGAAGTCTACCGGCGAGGTGATGGGGGTTGGGCGCTCTTTTGGCGAGGCCTTGCACAAGGCTTGGCTTGCGACCGGCGGGGCGATTCCAACCAGTGGCACCGTATTGATTAGCGTGCACGATCACGATAAGCCCCATGTACTTGATCTGGCCCGATTACTGCATGAATATGGCTTTAAGCTGATTGCCACGCGTGGTACAGCGGCGATCATAGGCGCGCAAGGCATCCCTTGCGAGTCGATCAACAAGGTGAAAGAGGGGCAGCCAGATATCCTCGATGCGATAAAATCTGGTAAAGTGAGTTTAGTGATCAATACGACTGAGACCAGGCAGGCGATAGAGGACTCTCGTACTATCCGTCTAGAGACCTTGCGCCAAGGCATTGCATATACCACCACCGTGGCGGGTGCCTATGCAATTTGTCAGGCATTGCATAGTGCTGTGGCTCAAGAGCAAGATGCGCAAATTTATTCTTTGGAACAACTGCACTGATGGTGTGATATGAAAAGAGTCCTATTAACCCCAGAGGGCGCTGAGCGGTTTCGAGCAGAACTCAAAGAAATGAGGCAGGTGAAACGCCCGGCGATTATCGCAGCGATTGCAGAGGCACGCTCGCATGGCGATCTAAAAGAAAACGCCGAATATCACGCCGCACGCGAGCAGCAGAGCTTTGTCGAGGGGCAAATCAAGCAGATCGAGTCGATCTTGTCGGAGGCACAAATTATCGACGTGACTCAGATGTCGCCCAATGGGCAGGTTATTTTTGGGGCGACGGTCGATCTGGTAGATTTAGATACCGATGCTGCGATCACCTACCGTATCGTGGGCGATATTGAGGCCGATATCAGCCAATCAAAAATATCGGTTGACTCACCTATTGCACGCGCGATGTTCGGCAAAAAAGTGGATGATATAGTCGAGGTCAATGCGCCCAGCGGTGTGCGCGAGTATAAGATTACAGCGATCCGCTACTGCTAGTTATTCAGCTTCGTTTTGCGCGATCGCTTGCGTCGAGACAACCATGCCATCTTCATCGGCATATAAATAATCGCCAGGGTTAAAACGCACACCGGCAAACCAAAGCGGTATGTCCTGTAGCCCCTGACCGGATTTGATGCTCTTTTTTGGATGCGTGGCCAGCGCCCGTATGCCGATCGGGGTCGCCTCTAATTCGAGTAGGTCGCGTACACAGCCGTGGATTAGCACACCGCTCCAGCCGTTGTTCAGCGCAGATTGTGCCAGATCGCCACCTAGGAGCGCGCAGTTGGTCGAGCCGGCGCCATCTACCACCAGTACGCATCCGTCACCGGGCAGCGCAAGCTGTGATTTGACCACAGAATTATCTTCAAATACTTTAACCGTGCGTATGGGCCCACAGAATGATGGCTCACCACCAAAGTCAGAAAAAATCGGTTCCAGCACTTGGATGATGCTGGAGTCGAAGTGATCGCATATGTCGGCAGTTTTTAAAGAGGGCATCGTCATTTTTCTGTATCGGGTGGGTCAAATTGGTAGGGTAGGGCGGTCAGTGTCAGCTCGGTGCCAGCTTCTGTAACAAAGTGCTGTTGCGTTTCTGCCAATTGTATATCGAGGACGACCAGTGCCAGAGAGGGGTCGCCGGCAATGGCATCGGCAACACTGCCAACTGGCTGGGTTGTTTCCGGGGTAAAGAGATTTTCACCGAGCTGAATCGTCGCTGCCGAATTAAGGCAGGCCAGATACATGCGGCGCTTTAATTTGCCGAGATAGCGCAGGCGGGCAATGATTTCTTGCCCTGGAAAACAGCCCTTGCTAAAGCTGATGCCATCGACCAGTTGTAAATTCAACATTTGTGCAATAAATGTTTCGCAGGTATCTGCATAAACATTAGCCAGGCCTTGGCGTATATCATCGCGATACCAATCGCCCTCATCAACTTTTATGCCGTTGTGCCGCTCAATTTCAACTGTCAGATCATCTATTTTTTGAGGTGTGCCATAGATTTCGTAACGGGGGATTTGCGCCCCTGGTACGCGCAATACACTGATGCCCTGATAAGAAAATCCAGCACCCACATGCATAGGCGCAGGCATATCGGCAAATAAATTGCCGCACAGGGTATCTGCGGTTGCGCCAAACAGCCCAAGGCCGATGTGATCTGTTGGGTCGATGGTAACTTTTGCACGCATAATGAACATGCGCAGGCGTTTTAAGACGTAGTCGACATTGTCTTGTGGCATGCGCAGATAGTAGTCAGCATCGGACTGAAACAGCCTAAAAATGCTGATCAGGCGACCTTTTGGGTTGGAGTAGCAGTTCAGTTGATGTTGTGCATTGGATACTTGCGCGACATCGTTGCCAAATTGTCCCTGCAAAAAGGTGCTGGCATCCTCACCAGATACCCGCAAAATGGCATATTTGTTTAGTGATGTGAATTGTGGGTGCTGCATGAAGGTGTTTCAGGAGATCGCATACGGTGCCATGCGGCAACTAGACTAAATTTTTTATATATCGAGTGATCCGCGTAGGGTGACAAGCTCACCGAGCAATTTTGATTTAATTGAGGCACGGAATTGATAAAGATCATTTTGATCCTGCTCGTCCACTTCAGCCATGAGTCGCATGATGGGCATGGTCAAGCCAAAAACTGTTACCCGCTTGCTGGTCCACAGTAAGCGATTATTATCGATTATCAGCGAGAACAGCACACATAGGCGACCAAGGCGATGCTCAAGCATATACTCGTTCACCCCCAACCCAGCGCGTTGAACACTCTGAAATTTTTTGCTATCGATCAAGTGCTCCCACTTCTCATCGCCGACAGCGACTGGGGAAATAGCGACCTTAAGTACGCCATTGTGGTTTGATTTCGTTGGCAATCCTAGCAGGCTGCTGAGAAACTTGCCCAGTATGTTGCCACTGCACGTCATGTTCACCTTGCCCGAAAAATTGCCTTTCCCCATGCCATGCAGCTTGCGGATTCTCTCTGGTAGCGAGTCGAATTTTTTGCCGAGCAGCTGTTGAAAGATCGTACCACTGCGCTCATCTGAGCTGCGCAGGCCACACGGAAATCCTGCATCCGACAGCATGGACTCTATTTCAGTTAGATCGAATGCATCTGTGGCAGAGGTTACGCCCAAGGGTTGCACACCAACTGTCATCCATCGCCGGATAATCGCCCCCATAAGCGCCACGTTTATATCGTGGAAGTGTTTATCTTGACCTAGCATATGCCAAGTTGCGGTCACGGTTTTGTTGTCCCGTATACCATTGATTTCGATTACAGCGCCAGCCGGGCTCCTTGCCAAGCGCGCTAGATAGTCACAGCAACGATCAAAGTACAGCATAATTTTTTTATCTGTCGGCAGGGAAAAGGTATTGCCAATGAGGTCTTTAATTGCACTGACTGACTTGGCCCAAAATGCAATATAAGGATGGAGATGCAAGCAGCCGACCCGTGTGTGGATACGCGTTTCGTTTTGGGAGGATGAGTTCTGCCGCTCGTTGTACTGGGATACAACATTTTCGATCATGAGCAACTGTTGCTCATCGATGGATTTGGATGAAAATCGCTTATTCGTTGACAAGGCATGCTGCCCAGGGGGGGCAATGGTCGTGATGTTGATCGGTTTTTCGGCTGATTGTGTCGATTTAAACATCTCGCTTTCAAAAGCGGTGTTAAATCCTATTTCAACGCCATTGGCGACGAAACTCTCGCTTTTTTTATGTGTTTGTAAAAATTGTGACAAGATGATGGGCAGGGTATTGACACCAGACATGATCGCAACAGATGCCTCTTTGGCCGACTCATTCAGCGATTGGAGGCTGCTGATGAATGTGCTGGATAGGGCGAAATCCATATAGTGCACCTGACACTCAATGCACGCCTTAGGTACACCTTGCGGGTCTTTTGCCTCACTCGGATCACCCGATGCATCGATGACGATCAAAGGCTTGTATTTAGCCAAGGCCTCGCGAATCTTTGAACGCCCCTGTACAAGCGGCTTGTGATGTGTGCCGCTATGGTGATTGAGCTCTTCGCACAGCGGGTCGAGTATGCCCCTGTAGCGACCGCATACCAGTATCTCAAGCCCGACTATATGGGGCAAACATTTGAGCAATTGCTTACCCTGCGTGGTGTACCCACCCAGTACCAGTATTTTTTGTTTGTCGGCTTGAGGCATTAGATATCTTTTAAGCGATGCGCTGGCGAATCAAATCAACTACTATCGAAGGATCGGTCAAGGTCGATACATCCCCTAGGTTGTCCACATCCCCCTCCGCAATCTTTCTGAGAATCCTACGCATTATTTTACCCGATCTTGTCTTCGGTAAGCTATGGGTAAATTGCACTGCATCGGGCGATGCAATTGCACCAATTTTACTGCGGACATGCTGGATTAAATCGTCCTGCAACTGATCGTTGGATTCTACGCCCACGATCAGGGTGACATAGGCATAGATGCTCTCACCCTTTATCGGATGCGGCCTGGCCACCACAGCTGACTCGGCAACCGCCGGGTGCAATACAAAAGCACTCTCAATCTCTGCCGTGCCCATGCGATGGCCGGAGACATTAATGACATCGTCGACCCGACCGGTGATCCACCAGTATCCGTCTGCATCGCGATGTGCACCGTCTCCCGTAAAGTAATAGCCCGGATAGACTTTGAAGTAGGTGTTAAAAAATCGCTCCGGATCACCGTATATGCCACGCATTTGCCCCGGCCATGAGCAAGTTAGCACCAGATTGCCCGTGGCCGTGTCGGTCAATAGATTGCCCTTGTCGTCCAGCAGGGCAGGGACAATGCCAAAAAATGGCAGGGTGGCCGAGCCGGGTTTGGTGTCTGTGGCACCGGGTAGTGGCGTGATCATGGTGCCACCGGTTTCAGTTTGCCACCAGGTATCGACCAGAGCGCAGTCACCATTACCCACGATGTTGTGATACCAGCGCCATGCCTCCGGATTGATCGGTTCGCCCACTGTGCCCAACACCCGCAGGCTTTGACGCGATGTGTTTGTGACGTACTGGTCGCCCTGTCCCATCAGGGTGCGGATCATGGTCGGTGCTGTGTAGAAGATATTGACCCCATGCTTGTCGATTATCTGCCAGCAACGCGATGCATCTGGATAGGTCGGGATGCCCTCAAACATGAGGGTTGTGGCGCCATTGGCCAAGGGTCCATAGACCACGTACGAGTGGCCCGTAACCCAACCGATATCGGCGGTGCACCAGTAGATATCGTCTTCACGGTAGTCGAAGACGTATTGATGCGTCATAGCAGCGTATAGCAAGTAGCCACCCGTGGTATGCAAAATACCCTTTGGTTTGCCAGTCGAACCCGAGGTGTAGAGGATAAACAGTGGATCCTCTGCATCCATTGGCGTGGCGGGGCACTCGCTGGAGACATTCGCAATCGCCTCGTGGTACCAGATATTGCGATCACTGTGCCAAGGTATCGTCTCGCCACTGCACTTAACGACGATAATTTTGTTGATCGAGGGGGTGTCGGTGCAGGCTGTATCCGCGTTTTCCTTTAGGGGGATGCGTTTGCCGCCACGCGTGCCGTGATCGGCCGTTATCAGCAGTTTACACTCGGCATCATTGATGCGATCGCGCAGGGCCTCGGCAGAAAAACCGCCAAATACCACCGAGTGCACGGCACCGATGCGCGCACACGCCAGCATGGCCACAGCCGCTTCTGGCACCATCGGCATGTAGAGGCAAACGACATCGCCCTTGGTGACGCCGTGTTCTTTTAGTACATTGCCAAAGCGGCAGACCTGTTGGTGTAGTTCGCGGTAGCTGATTGTTCGGTGCTGTCCGGGCTCATCTGGCTCCCAGATGATGGCGGCTTTATCGCCGCGCTCGGCCAGGTGTCGATCGAGGCAGTTGTGGGCAACATTGAGTTTTGCCCCCCGAAACCAGCTGATCCGCCCTTGGGTGTAGTCATTGTCTTGCACGCGATCCCAAGGCTCAAACCAGTCGACAAACCGATGCGCCTGCTCAGCCCAAAATGTATCGGGGTTGCTGATAGATTGCTGATACATCGCCTCGTATGCGGCTTTATCTAGCTGTGATTTTTCAATAATATGGGGCTTGGGTTTGTATATTTCAGACATATTTAGATATAGGACTAATTATTGAGATACCGACCAGATCGCACGCGCGATATCGCCTTCCAACGGAAAGGATAACATCCCCATCGCCGAGTAGCCGAGCACCCAAGGCATCAGATAAAATCTTATCATAAAGAAAAACCAAGCCACATAGAGCGGAATAAACAAGCTGATCAAAAACTTGGGTGTCACCGGGCGCAATAGTTTGATCAGTGGGTCTGTGCTGACGACAAAGAATCGCATAAAGAAAAAACGAGAGTTTTCGGGTAAAAACACATTCATGGCCGAACGCCCAATGAGTGTCCACATACACATCCCGAGGACATAATCCAACCCGAGCACCCAAATTGGCATGGTTATTGCTACCAGTGCAACGGGAGACGCGCTTAGCGTGTCTCCCGCACGAACCCTAATCTAGTGCGTCTGATTGAGTATGGTCGGGCCAGAGGGTCTACGCACTTCATCGACCATAACCTGAATCTCTTTGCTCGGCGCCTCAGTGGCCAAGCTGACAACGACCATTGCGATCAGACTCACCGGCATACCGATGATAGAGAAGCGCAGATGATCGAGCCCTATCCACGGTGTGCCGCCGGCGAAGTGGACGTAGTATAGGTAGCTCGACCCGGCAACAAACCCACACACCATGCCAGCAACCGCACCGGCACTGTTGGCACGCCGCCACCAGATACCGAGCACCAGCGGAAAGAATAGCCCCGATCCGGCAAAGCAAAACGCCCAAGCGACCGAACCCAGGATGCCCGTCAATTGTAAACTGGCCACAAACGCACCAGCGGCACCGATTAAAACCAGTAGCACACGGGCGATGAGCAGCCGTGTTTTGGTGTCCGCCTTCGGGTCGATGATCTTGTAGTAGAGATCGTGGCTCAGGGCGTTGGCAATTGCCAGTATCAGGCCATCAGCCGTGGACATCGCAGCTGCCATACCACCGGCGGCGACAAGACCGGAAATCACATAGGGCAATCCAGCAATTTCTGGTGTCGCTAACACCACGATGTCGGGTCGCATAAACAGCTCGTTGATTTGCACAATACCATCGAGATTGCTGTCTTTGATCGCCAGCATGCCGACCGCACTCCACTTTTGTATCCAATCCAACGCGAGCACATCGTCCACACTCTTACCGATGATGCTGGTTGAGAGGGTTGGATCTAGAATTTGCAGCTTGGTGAGGGTTGCCAGTACCGGGGCTGTAAAATACAGGATCGAGATAAACAGCAAAGACCAGGCAACCGATTTGCGCGCAGCACGCACCGAGGGGGTGGTGAAATAGCGCATGAGGATGTGCGGCAAGGAGGCGGTGCCGGTCATCATACAGAGTGCCAAGGTGATGAAGCGCCAACGCGACAAGGGATCCTCGCCAGGTGCATTGTGTAGCGTCGTCAAAACCTTTAATCCGGCAACGCTCTCGCTTGGCTGAGCACCCACGCCATAAACCTGCTCTAACTCGCCGATACGCGCCACTGCATCGCCGTAGCTAAAATGCGGAATGATTCCAAAGTCCTGTACATTGGACATCCATATGACAGGGACCATATAGGCGATGATCAGTACGATGTATTGGGAGACTTGAGTCCAGGTGACCGCGCGCATGCCACCGAGCATGGAGCACAGCAAGATACCGAGCAACCCAAACCATACACCCACCTCAAACGGAATCTGTAGGGTACGTGCGGCGATGGTGCCAGTTGCATTGATTTGTGCTGTAACGTAAGTAAAAGAGGCAACCACCAAAATAACCACCGCAGCGGAGCGGGCCAAGTTGCCGCCGTAGCGTGTGCCGATAAAATCGGGCACTGTGTAGCAACCAAATTTTCTCAGATAGGGCGCCATCAGCGAGGAGACCAGTACGTAGCCACCCGTCCAGCCAACCACGAAAGCCAGATAGCCGTGGCCACCAAAATAGATGCCACCTGCAAGCGCAACGAACGATGCGCCGGACATCCAGTCGGCGGCGGTGGCCATGCCGTTGTAGAAGGCTGGCACCTCGCGCCCTGCCACATAGTAGGCATCGAGCTCCTTTGTGCGTGACAGCCAACCGATACCAACGTAAATGGCGATGGTAAAAATGACAAACAAGATGCCGATTGTCTCGGCAGTCATGCCAAGCTGCTCGCAGATTGCCATGAGAATGATAAAGATGATAAAACCGCCCGTGTACAGTGAATACACTTGCGACAGGTTGTCTGTGAACTTGCCCTTTAGCATGATTAACCCCTGTGTTTTATTGCGAGATACTAGAGATAATATTAAGCGTCGTACTTGTCATCAATTTTGTCTTGCACCCAGTTAGAGACAAAAATTAAGGTAACGAAGACGATTAATGAACCCTGAACGGCCATGTAGTATCCCAGGGGGAAGCCGATAAACGAGAGTTTGTTGAGTTCTGGGGCGAACCAGTGAATAAACAGCGAAAACACAGCCCAAATGCTCATCACCACCAGCATCAGATTGCGAGATTTAATCCAGTGAAGCTTACCATCTAACATAGCACGGACTCCTATCTATCGGTTTTAGACAAACTAATTGAGTCGCTCAAAACAGCCATTAAGACACGCCTAAAAGAAGTATTTTTCTAGGCAGACAGCAGGCCATTCGCTCAAACATACTACATTTTGCTTTGAATATGAAGCACTATATTTACGCATCTTTGACCAGCAGCATAAAGATGACACGAAGAACCCAGAACTTTTTTAGATGCAACTGGGTGTCTCAATTGCGTTTTTTGGGTGTCATTAAGCGAGTGCAGAGAGCTGCTGGTAGCGCACCAGTAGTTAGATGAAACAACGCTTGTAAGGTCTCATCACTTACGGAAATTGTGCGTGCTGCCCGGCTGATGAGGCTGTATGGATTGTGCAATCGTTTGAGAGATACGCTCTATCGGTACATTGATCGCGCATAATGGTTGGGATAGTAAATTGATCGGGCATACAGCCCGAAAGTGGCTCGCAACCCAGCGGCTTTGGATTTACAATAAGCAATGCGCTTTTTCCGCCAATCGCATTCTGTTGGCAAGTCGCTAGTATATGTTAGCCTCGTAGTCGTTTATCGGGATGACAGAGCGGCAGGAACCCGATTCCTTTTATAGTTGAGATCATGCAAAAAATCGAGACAGAAACCAATAGCCG
>CAZROX010000061.1:0-9652 GCA_964601845.1 uncultured Halothiobacillaceae bacterium | reverse complement strand
TGCCAGCAAGGATGTCAAAATATGCGTTGTCGGTAATCCGGCCAATACCAATGCTTGGATACTGACTCAAGCATCGGGCATAAAGCCTGAAAATATCACCGCTTTGACCCGCCTTGATCATAATCGTGCAATCGCACAGCTGGCCGAAAAAACCAACCATACCAACTCTCAGATCCAACAAATGACGATTTGGGGTAATCACTCCGCCACACAGGTAGCAGATATCGCACATGCGCTAGTCGCAGATCGTCCCGCTACTAGTTTGGTAGATACTGTATGGACAAGGGAGCAATTCATGCCACGGGTTGCCAAGCGTGGCACAGAGGTCATAGCCGCGAGGGGTTCCTCTAGCGCGGCATCGGCTGCGAATGCTATCGTGGATCACATGCGTGATTGGTGGCTCGATACAGCAGAGAATGACTGGGTTAGCATGGCGGTTGTCAGCGATGGCAGCTACGGTATTCGCGCAGGTCTCATCTACTCATTTCCTGTGCGCTGCCATCAGGGGCAATATCAGATTGTGCAAAATCTGGCTTGCAGTGATTGGGTGCGTGATGCCATGTCTCAAAGTGAGCAAGAGTTGATTCAAGAGGCAGAAACCATTCAACAGATTTTGTGATAACTTAAGCGATATTCGCCAAAAGTTAGCACATATACTGCTAAATTACACCAAATGCTTGTTGAATAAGCACTATGGTGAGGGGTAGGGTGATAAAACTGATCCCGGTTTGTAGCGTAATGATCGCTGCCATGCTATTGCTATCACCCCCCATCTCTCTGGCTAAGGCATAGCCAGATACCGCTGTCGGGGCGGCGGCAAACAGCACCAAAATCAATGTTTCTATATAACCGAGACCGACCCATCTGGCGATAAAATAACTAACTAACGGGAAGATAATCATCTTGCCACAGGATGCGAGAAAAACCGCATAGACCGATTGTAGGACTTGTTTAACCTGCAAACTCGCCCCCACACACAACAACATAATAGGCAGGGCAGTCGCACCCAAAAGACGGGTGACATCGTGTAGTAGCACGATATCATCGGCAATCAGATTACAGACAACACCAGCCGCTACAGCCAGTATTATCGGATTGCGTATCAGATCACGCACGATCGCCTTGAATGCTTGTGTTCTATAGTGATTGGCGCTGCTGCACATCCAAACCATCAACGACACCACAACAACATTGGTGGTCGGTATGAGCATGGCTGGCACGACCATCGCCAGGGCCACGCCCTCTGTGCCCAATAACAGGTCGATGATGGCCAGCACAACAAACATATTGTGTCGCACAGAACCTTGCATAACAGAGCTGGCGGTGGCCTGACTCAGATGCGCGTAATGCTGCACCAGCAAACTGTAAATAACCGATGCTGTAAAGCCACCCAAGATGGCAAGCGACATGCCACCGACTAGCTTCAGATCAAAGTTTGCGGTCGATATCCGATAGAACAGCAGTGATGGTATAAGCAGATGATAGGAGAGGCGACTGTTTGCCTGCCAAAAACTCTCGTTTAACCCCATCTTGTTGCGCAATAGATAGCCGATAGGCAACAGCATAAAAATCGGTGCCGTGGCAAAAATAATCTCTAGCATGCTTCGCTTGCATTGATCAGGGCCAAAGCTTGTTGGTGTAATGTCGGATTGGCTGTTGCCAGAATTTGACTGTCGGCTGATGTGAAACTGAGCGCCTCACCTTGCCAGTTGCTAATACAGCCACCTGAGCCCTCAATAATGGGCACAAGGGCCATGTAATCGTATCGCTTTAAATCCGCCTCCATAACGATATCGAGGTGCCCGGAGGCCAGCAGGCCATAGTTGTAACAATCCCCCCCATAGCCAACATAGGCCACCTGCTTGCATAAGGCTGCAAATGTCTCCCACTCTAGACCCGCGCGAAACATGGCAGGCGATGTGGCAGCGAGGCGTGCCTGGTGCAACGCCTGACACCCACTGGTATAACAGCGCATGTCATTGAGCGAGCTGGGACAATCCAGCGACCCAACCCAACGCTCTTTTAAAATGGGGTGTTCGATAATGCCCAGTATCGGCTTGCCCAGGTGCAGCAGGGCAATTAGCACACCAAAAGTGGGTTTTCCACTAATAAAAGCGCAGGTGCCATCTATGGGGTCTAATACCCAAGTATAGGCTGCATCGGCATTTTCGACCCCCAATTCTTCGCCTAGGATACCGTGATCTGGGTATTGGGTCCGAATCGCCTCGCGCAGTGTACGCTCTAGCAAAATATCAATTTCACTGACAGGGGAGCAATCTTGTTTTTTCTCGATTGAGAGGGGGGTTCTGTAGGCGCGAATGAGAATCTCTGCCGCCTGATCCGCTAATGTTTGCGCAAAGCGAGGCAACTGATTTTTGTCAGTGGTGCAGGTTGTCATATAACATGCACGGGATTTACTCTCATCCGATTGAAAAGGGCGCTGAAAAAGCTTATAGAAACAATCGACGACCGCCAGATCAATCGAACAAAAGCTGCGATGGTGGCTTAACTAATTAGCGATATCTGAATCATAAAACGTTTCGCTTAACTGAGCATTCGCCTTTTGTATATGCTGCCAATAGGGTACCGCTATCTTGGCAAAATCCTTCTGTGACTTCCAAACCTTAGCAAAAAAGCGATCCTTCTTAGCGCGCGCTTCTAGCGTGTCGTAGGATGCTCTTGCATAGGCGAGAAAGTAGTCCTGTGGCGCATCGCGAAACTTCACGTTCGATTTTTTCAACTCTTCAAATGCCATACCATTGGCCTGGATCCCATGGCTCAATGAACGCATCAAGGATGCATCGGCAGCAACTTCCATCGCCTGTTGCTGACGCGGGCTCATCTTTTTCCATACCTCTTGGTTCAAATAGAAGTCGGCATTGATAATGGACTGATGTGCGCCGGCGACATAGTAATTCTTAGCAGCTTGCTGAAAGTCGAGCTTGACATCCTCTTGTGGGCAACACCAATCAGCGGCATCGATAACACCTCTGGTCAGTGCAGTCAAAATCTTTTGGGGATCATCCTGAGAGACAGTGGACACACCGATGCTGCGATAAACTGTTCCGTAGACACCTGCTGGAGAACGATAGCGATAGCGGCGAAAATCATCCATGCTGGAAATGGGCTTTTTGAACCACCCAAGCGAATTTGGCCCGAGCGGTTGGAGCATAAAGCCCTTTACATTCACGCCCATTCTTTTCCACAACTCTTCATAGAGTTTGCGCCCACCACCGGTCATGTACCACGACATAAAGCTGAAGTTATCCAACCCGATACCCGCTCCGCCCACCGGTGAGCCAAATAACATAGCAGCTTGGTTTCTGTGCGCCCAGTATTGGGTCCAGCCAAATCCTGCTTCTAACTCTCGACCTTTATGAACCGCACCTAGCACTTGGCGCCCAGATGCAACCTCGCCTGTATCAAGCAAGCGAATTTTGACAGAGCCATCTGTGATTAAAGCGACATTTTTCATAAAATCTTGCAGCATGTATATCTCGCGCGACGAGTCGGGCATAACAGCCTGAACACGTATCTCAACTGGCTGATCAACCGCGGCGGCCATCTCCTGTTTCAGCGATTCAACCTCGAGCTTATAGCTGCGCGCTTCACTGTTAAAAATGACGGTAAGTGCTATGAAAACAAGCACAAGACAAGCTAACAAATAGCCAATTAATTTCTGCATGAGACCATTTTTCCGATTCAGCTACTCTGAATGAAGTAGCGCGATCAACCAAAAAACAACTAATTCCGTACTTGGCGACGATGAGCAGTCTATTAGATAACACCCGTATTTGCAATCAAAAACTGATATCACCCCTAAAAAACAGCTGAAAATTTGCGTGGGTGTTGCCATCGAACAACGGCACATCCCAGCGCGTTTTAACATCGAGAAAGCGCCATGTATGCGCAATGCACCACAGTTCAAAACCAATGGGCTGCCTCGTGCCCTGTGTAGGCGTTAAAGGCTACTTGTGGCAGCAGCTTTGAATGATTGCTCTGGGCGTGTTGGACGCTCAATGTCGGGCATCCTACCAACGTGCATAGTCGAAATAGCCCAGCTATCATCCACTACCTGACTCAAGCGGACTATTTAGGTGTTGCTAGGCGAGTGCGACTATAATGCGTTTTTATCTATCGCATTTAAAGTTAAGCATGAAAGTGACAGGCAGTACGGGCGCCGAAACTGAAGTCAAAGGCACCTTTGGGATCGCATGTCTACCATTCGCTCTGTCACAAATTATCTGCAGTGGCTTTCTAAGCGTCTACACACTGGTTGGCTTACTACTAGACGGTATAGACTTCGAACTATGGCATGCCGAGGCACAGGTTGTCGTCAGTTATGTGGCGTTGGGTGAAGTAGCTTTTTGTGCCCTGACAATTTTCTGGGCAATGTACATCAATCGCGTCACCTACAAACATGCCATTATTTGGATCAGCCTCTGTAATATTCTAGTCGCGATATGCATGAGGTTCATAGTTTTTTTAACTGGTTTATAAATCGAATATCAATTTGTTAGGCTCATATCCTAACAATATCTTATACATCGCCCTAGGCATCCGAGCCCGACAGATCCCCCAGCCATGCAGTCAACACATCGCGGTATCAACTAACTGCCCGCAAGGCTTACTTTAAGTTATAATGCGTTTTTTGGATGCGTTGGATCGTTCTGCGCATTTGCTTATCCTCCTTGGATCTGCGGTGTTGATTTTCTTAAATCGACCAAGAGTTAGGTTCAAACCCATAAGGAGCTAAAATGAGACATTACGAAATCGTTCTTATCATCCATCCGGATCAGAGCGAGCAGGTCGCAGAGATGACAGCCCGCTACTGTGCAACGGTAGAGGCGGCAGGGGGCATCGTTCATCGCCGTGAAGACTGGGGCAATCGCCATTTGGCTTACCCAATTCAAAACCTGCAAAAAGGGCGTTATATCTGCTTCAACCTCGATTGCACACCAGAAACACTCAATGAACTGACCAGTTCTTTTATCATCAACGATGCGGTTATTCGCCACATGGTAGTCGCGCAAAAAGATGTCGTGATCGGGCCATCTATTATCATGCAGAAAAAGCAGAAAGCAGATGAGCGCACATCCGAACTCAATGCAGCGGGTATGTCGTCTAGAGCATCTTCTGCCGCGCAGCACGAAGCTGAAGATGAATCTGGCGCTGACGTAGATATGGGTGACAGCTTCCCCTCAGATAACAACACCAATTCCGAGAATACGTAATGAACCACTTTAAACGCAAAAGATACTGTCGGTTTACTGCAGAGGGTATAGAGCAGATCGACTACAAGGATGTCGATTTGTTGCGTGATTTTGTCACAGATACTGGCAAGATCATATCGCGTCGCATGACGGGCACCAGCTCTAAATACCAGCGCCAATTAGCCACTGCCATAAAGCGTGCGCGCTACCTCGCCTTACTGCCTTATACCAACCGCCACTGATGTCCATCTATCTGCTGAAGCTGATCCCTCTGCTTTTGCAGGAGCGCTAAGTTGATACTGCGATTTGTCAAATATACCTCAGAGAATATATTCAGCACAGCGCTAGTCGCATCTGTCCTGTTGATACTCAGCCTAAAAGTTCCATTACTTGGTCTTTTTAGTGGGGCCATAATCGGTTATGTCACTTTAGTCAATGGGTCTTTATACGGTATCGCCGGCCTGTTGTTGACGACATTTTCGGTCGGCACTTTTTCTCTTTTGGCACTCGGTATCTGGATCATCCCGTTGCTGTGGACAGTCGTTTTGTGCGTACCGGTGTATTTAGCTGCCATCGCATTGCGCACGAGCGCACGCCTAGAAATAGCGATGCTAACATCGATACTGATCGGCGTACTGGCTTTGATCTGCCTCTATCTCTATCATTCGGCACCCGAGGTGCTCTGGTTACACTGGATGGTAACCGTATTAGAAATTGACCCAAGCACCGATGTCTATCAAAATCTGGAAAACTTAGCGCCCTGGATGCCCGGCAGTGTGATCACCTGCATGATCAGCGGAACGCTTATCAGCCTGTCTATCGCGCGGGGTTGTCAAGCCAGACTCTACAACCCTGGCGGTTTTCAAAAGGAGTGTCATGCACTCAACTATGGGGTACATGTCGCCTGGGTCTCGCTGGTTGTCTTTTCAATCAGCATATTGATGAGCAATAGCTTCGCCTACGCTTTACTGATGATTATTCTGGTAACCTATCTGTTGCAAGGATTAGCGGTCGCCCATGCGATAATAAAGCAGCGCGCTCTAGGCTATGCTGCGTTGGTGCCGCTGTATATTTTTTTGTTAGTGCCCGGGGTAACCTGGGTGGTAAGCTTTTTGGGCTGGATCGACACCTGGATTAACTTCAGGCAACGCTCCATCCGCGCATCAAAATAGCGTTAGTATCTGTTGTATTACTTTTGTGTGAGATAGGAAAATGCAAGTCATTCTATTAGATAAGATAAAAAACCTCGGTAACATTGGGGATTGTGTGCGCGTCAAGCCAGGCTATGCACGAAACTTTTTGCTGCCTCGCGGGCTAGCACAGCGCTCGACACCAGAAAACATTGCCTCTGTCGAGCTGCGGCGTGCCGAGCTAGAAAAGCTGGCTGCAGAGCGCATGGGTGTTATTGAAGCACGTGCGCACAGTTTGGAGACCCTAGGCAGCATCGAAATTGCTGCGCGAGTAGATGGGCAGGGGAAACTATTTGGCTCTGTCGATGATACCGCCATTGCCGCTGCACTCACCGATGCAGGTATAGCCACTAGCAAGCGAGATGTGAAGCTACCAGATGGTTCTTTGCGCTCACTGGGCGAGCATAGCGTCACAGTGCATCTACACGCCGATAGAAACGTCGTCATTCGCGTGCAGGTTCAGCCACTTGCCAGCGGGTAATCACGCCCGCATCGGTCGCCTTGGGCAATAGCCATGAGCACATCGCTCAAAGTGACCGCTACAACCAATGCCATAAAAAATGTGCAGATCCCACCGCATTCGAGTGAAGCGGAACAAGCTTTACTCGGCGGCCTCATGCGCAGTGATAAAGCATGGGATGATGTTGCCGACCTAGTCAACACGCACGATTTTTATCGCCATGAGCACCGCGTCATATTCGACGCGATAGCCGCGCTAGCCAATGCACACAAGCCTCGCGATCTGGTCACTGTTGGCGATCGTCTACAGCAGCAAAAACTGCTAGAGGACACAGGCGATTTAGCTTATCTCACCAGCTTAATCGACGAAACTGTCAGTGTTGCCAATATCACCGAATACGCTAAAATTGTGCGAGAGCACGCAATTTTGCGACGTTTAATCGAAGTTAGCGATGAGATCGCGCGAGATGCCTATTTCCCTCAGGGGCGCGATAGCAAAATCATCCTAGATAAATCCGAAAGCCTAATTTTCCAAATCGCCGACTCGAGAGAGCGCTTGGGCGTGGGCTTTCAACCGATTGATCGCGTGATGCTGCATACATTGGAGTATATCCAAAGCGCCTATGAGAATAAGCAGCCTATTACCGGCATAGCCACGGGCTATAACAAGCTCGATCACATGACATCCGGCTTGCAAAAATCCGATCTCATTATCGTAGCGGGCCGACCCTCTATGGGTAAGTCGGCCCTGGCAATGAATATTGCAGAGCATGTGGCCATGAATAAAACTGATGCCGTTGCGGTGTTTAGTATGGAAATGCCAGCGGAGCAACTGGCCATGCGAACACTGGCATCCCTTGGGCGGGTGCCGTTACAAAAGCTGCGCACTGGTGATCTCCAGGAGCGCGATTGGGCGCGCATCACCGGTACGGCACAGATGCTGACGGAGCGCAATAATTTATTTATCGACGACAGCCCATCCTTAACACCCATGGAATTGCGCGCAAGGGCACGCAGAATCAAGCGCCAGCACAGCAGTGGCAATCTGGCATTGATTGTGGTCGATTATCTGCAGCTGATGCAAGTCACCCATAGCTCTGAAAATCGCGCCGTCGAGGTCTCTGAAATTACCCGCTCCCTCAAAGCACTCGCCAAGGAATTATCCGTGCCAGTTGTCGCCTTGTCACAATTGAATAGAAGCCTTGAGCAGCGACATGACAAACGGCCAATCCTCTCAGATCTGCGTGAATCGGGTGCGATCGAACAAGATGCCGATTTAATTTTACTGATATACCGCGATGAAGTGTACGATGAGCACAGCGAGGATAAGGGTGTCGCAGAGATACAAATTGGCAAGCAACGCAACGGCCCGACCGGCAGGGTGAAGCTCACTTTTATAGGGGAGATTGCACGCTTTGAAAATATGTCGTCACAGGATGGCTACGGATTGGCTAGTAGCACCTAGTCGCGCTTGTTAGGACTCCTTGAGTTCACTGAGTTTGCCTGCAACACCATTCCATTGATCCGCATCTGCAGGTGGCTCTCCCATCTGCCTAATAACGGGCCATTGCTCGGCTAGTTTTTTGTTAAGGTCCTGAAAGTCTTGCATCTCTTGTGGCAAATCTTCCTCGGCATAGATGGCGTTAGCCGGGCACTCTGGCACACACAGTGCACAATCAATGCACTCATCTGGGTTGATCACCAGAAAATTGGGGCCTTCATGAAAGCAATCGACCGGACACACTTCGACGCAGTCCATAAATTTACAGCGGATACAGTTTTCAGTGACTATAAAAGGCATGGCTTGGCCAATTCATGAGGAAATAATGTATACATGCGAGCCCATAATTGTACTATAAATAGGCTTTGTGGTGGTTTTTGTCTCAACTTAGGCGTATATCACCAATTGAATATACTCTAATTTAACATAATATATATTATACGAATTAATATTTATGTCCATAAAAATACCTGACGATGATCATCAATTGCTAAAAGATCAGATGCAAGGCGTCAAACCCCTCTCACCAAGCCCTGAAAAAGTACCGGTTGCTAGAACACACCGCAAGCCGCCCAATCAAAATCGCCTCCGCAATGCAACCACACATGGCTCTCAGTATCGCGCTGACGACTATACGACCCAAACCTATCCAGACATTCCGAGCTGGCGCCAACATGGCGTGAGAGAAAAGCAATTTAAAATGCTGATGCGCGGGAAAATCCCCCGTTGCGAAGCGTGTGATTTACATGGTTTGACAAGAATACAGGCGCACGAAGCGGTACCGCTATTTCTGCAACAGGCCCAGCGCAATCGTTGGCCATGTGTGTTGATGATCCATGGCAAAGGTTATAACAGCGGCGAGCTTGGCCCTGTCATAAAAAATTGGCTGACCCAGTACTTGCAAGGATGCCCTGAGGTGCTCGCCTTTTGCGCCGCCCTGCCTAGAGATGGCGGCAAGGGCGCACTCTACGTACTCTTGCGCACCGCCCAGTAATTTGCACAAACCCGCTGTATCGGTGCCGGAAAGAGGAATCGAACCCCCGACCTTTTCATTACGAATGAACTGCTCTACCGACTGAGCTATTCCGGCAAAATGACAACAACTGGCCTGCACGCGGCCATTATAAGCTGCCAATAGCGTGAGATGCAGGCTCGATAGCTATCTTAGGTGTAATAGAGGTGAGGTGCCTCGGTTCAGATAGAATATGAGACTTTAGCTGTATAAAACCAGCTAGCTTGTGGGTTGAATCACACCTAGCCGATGCAGATGAGGCACCTACACCCTCTCA
>CAZROX010000060.1:0-9821 GCA_964601845.1 uncultured Halothiobacillaceae bacterium | reverse complement strand
TACGGATTTCCTGGTGCTGGATGAGACAGATCGCATGCTCGATATTGGGTTTACGGTGCAGATAGAGAATGTGATGAAGTTCATGGCAGCTAAGCGCCAGACGCTGCTGTTCTCGGCCACGATTCCCAAAAGCATTGTGCGCATTACCGAGAAGTACCTCAACGACCCTGTGCGTGTGGAAATCGATACCACATCGGCACCGCCTGCCAAAATTAAACAGGATATTGCTCGCATCAGTGAGTCGGAAAAACACCCCCTGTTACTGAGCGAACTCAACGAGCGTGAGGGTTCTATCCTGATTTTTGTGAAGACCAAGCACGGGACAGAGAGAATGGCCTCCAAGCTGACAAAAGAGGGCCATAGTGCCGATGCGATTCACGGCGATCTCAAGCAAAACAGGCGCGATCGTGTGATCGCCTCGTTCAGAAACAAAAAGTACCGGATTCTGGTTGCAACAGATGTGGCCGCACGTGGGTTGGATATCCCGCATATCGAGCATGTCATTAACTACGACTTGCCCCAGTGTGCAGAGGATTACATCCACCGCATTGGCAGAACAGCCAGAGCGGGTGCGGAGGGTTCGGCCCTAAACTTTGTTACCCCGTCCGACAAGAGCAAATGGCATGCGATCGATTGCCTGCTCAACCCCGGCAAGCAGTCCGCGAAACCCAAGCACAGTGACAAGAAGTCGGGCTTTAAGGGGAAGAGGGATTTTGTGCCGTTTCACAAGCGTAAAAAAACCAAGCGTCCCTCATCTAAACGAGCCGCTTAGTTTGATTCACTTCGCGCTGTCGCTGATCTGCGGCAGCGCGTTGATGGCCTTGTTTATCGGCCATCATGCACGACTTGATATCCCCCCAGCAATCGCCCACCATAGGGCATGATTAGCAGATCTCACACCAAGGGCGATGCGCCAAGCGTTGCGGTTTACTCCGATTGTGAGCGGTATCGCTATGCCCTGACCCGTGTTTGGAGTCCGGGGGGTGCCAAGCTGGCCTTTGTTATGCTCAACCCCTCCAGTGCGACCGAGGTGCAGAATGACCCCACGGTCGAGCGCTGCGAACGCAGGGCGCGGACCTTGGGTTTTGGCGGCTTTCGGGTGACCAATATATTTGCATGGCGCGCCACCGATCCGCGCAACATGCGGGCGGCTAAATCGCCCATCGGACCCGACAATGATGCGGCCATCCAAGCGGCCTGCGCTTGGGCCGATCAGGTGATTGCCGCTTGGGGCACCCATGGCAGCTATCTCGACCGCGGCACTCAGGTGGCAGAACTTTTACGCCGCACCGGCAAGCCGCTGTTGCATTTAGGCCTGTCAAAGCAGGGCCACCCCAAACATCCTTTGTACATCGCCTACACCCAACAGCCAGAGATTTGGGCATGATTGCCGTGTGGTACGAAACCTATTCAGCGCTGGGTTGCGCTTTGATATAAGCCAGTAGTTTGGCCGCATTCTCACCACGCACCTGCCAAGACATACAGCGCACACCCCCTCCCATGTGACACACCTGATGGGACGCCACCGGCACCACCTCGCGGGTGGTCGCCTGTTGCACCTGTTTTAAAGCAAGCCGATCTTCCGCGATGCCAAACTGTGGGAAATAAATACGCTCTGGTGTCACCAACGCATTGGTATAGAGGCCGCAGGCTGATCCAAAGCGCGGATCATAGATAATACGACCATCGTAAGGTGTCACAATCTCATGAATTTTTACATTCGGCAAGCCCCGCTTCAAAGCATGTTTTAGATACCGCGTATATGCGGGGTACTCTGGGTAGGAATTAATAATTAATGTGTTGGTATCGACAAAGCTGACAATGCCATCGGCATGTTCGAGGCCGCCCTGTTCATCCGCCTCGATAAAAGCCACATGATTGATGCCAGGCATAGATTGAATGCGCTCACGCGCCGCTTTTTCAGATAGTTTGTTGTCCCTTAGAAATTTTGTACTGATAACCACATTGCCCATATAGTCATCGACAAAGTTACCGCCATCATCTAACAAATCGCTGTCGCTAAAAGAAATATTGGCATCTTGTATCAGGGCGGCGAATACATCCTGCACCGCATCGGCATCTTGTTGGCTGCCGCCTTGCCCTGCGGCTGTATAGCGAAACAGGGTAGGGGAGTTCATATTGGAGAGCGAAAAATCACGCATCCAAATATCCAGCATCGGCGCTATAAAAACCTTATCTTTGCCAAGTTCTGCAACATACTTGTCGTAGCTGGTTGAGTCGGTCAACACCAAAACATCATCGCCGTGTTGTTCTATTGTCTTGGCGTAGGCGATGTGGAAATCAAAAATATTGTCTTGCACACCTGCATAATAAGGGTCGTGAGTTGCGGGGGCAGCTAAGACAATCAACTCGGCGTAGGCAGGGTTGTGCATGATTAGACTAGTTGTTAAGAGTACAAGTGATAAAAAATATTGCATGGTGTGGCGTTCATTTTTTAATGCATTGTGTTTGCGATTGAGCAATCGCCTCTTTAAAATTTCAATCCCCACCTGCTAGAGGGTAAGATAAACTAAAGGGCTTATCTCTAATCTTGCTGATATTCAATCATAATCATGTTTGTTATGCCAGCATATACTCTACAGCCCGGATAAGCACTTTATGGGCGCGTGCAGTCAGAACACGCACGATAACCACAACATGTACCCGCAATTTAAAAGTAGCGGGTTTTATTGATTTATCAGGTAAAACAAATGATTACACCAGAGTATTGGTCTGATATTATCACTGTCTATGTCGCTTGCTTGGCCGCATTTATGAGCCCGGGCCCCAACTTCGTTGCGGTTACATCATATTCAGTAGAAAGCAGAGCGGCAGGCTACGGCGTGGCTATTGGTATCAGTTTTGGAACGGCCATGTGGGCATTGTTTGCGGCCACTGGGCTTACCGCCTTGTTATCAACCTTTGAGCTTGCGACTACCATTATCAGCATCGTCGGTGGGTTGTATCTTATTTGGCTCGGCTACAATGCGTTCAAATCAGTCTTCTCGGGTCAAAAATATAAACCCAAGAGCATTGATGTTCAGAAGGTCACAAGTCTAGCGAAAAGCATTGTCCCTGGTCTGATGATACAGCTGACCAATCCTAAAACAGCGTTATTTTGGTTGGCGCTCACATCACTCGTCATTAAACCTGATACTCCTCCGCTTGTTATATTCGTTTTAGTTGCTGGGTGTCTTGTGCTGGCCATTCTATGGCATTGTTTGCTCGCATTTACTTTTTCAACTGGCCCCTTGAGAGAAGCCTATATAAAATATAAACCAATATTCTCCACAGTATTTGGAATTATTTTTGTAGGCTACGGTTTGCGAGTATTTTATTCACTTATTTGGGGGTAATGACAGGATTGTTGCGCCCATTGAGGTTGGCATTGTCGTAAAAAATTTGAGTCATCTACAAGATTTTTACAACCAAAGAGCGCTATAAATAACAAGGCAGCATAATCACATGATTGCATGAGATTTAATGTTCGTTATTTGCCTTTCTTTAGGCAACTTCAATCCAAGTTTTCATGCCTGCGGCTTGGTGAGCCAACATATGACAGTGTAGCAACCACTTTCCTGGATTATCAAAAACACAAGCAATCTTTGTGGTTTGTCCAACATCGACAAGGATGGTATCTCGCAATGGCGATATACCCTCTGGTGTTATTGCCTGAAAATGATGTCCATGTAGGTGGATTGCATGTGGAAATCTGGTGTCATTGACAAGTTCAATTACAGCACTCTGACCCGCTTTGAACTGATGCCATGGTTTATCGGTCATGCCCGATACACCATTGAAAGCCCAGAAATTACCATTCATCATGCTCCCCATCCTCATGTGGCGACTCATGGCACCACCTTGCATGTTGAGCGTTAATTGCGTAGCTTGCTCCAAGTCAGGGGCTTGGTAACGGTTTGACATCGGTAGAATCATTTCAGTTTTTATTGGTGGATTAGCTAAATTTTGAACTGGCAAACTGCCCAATTTGAACACGCCATTACGCATTAAAAAACCGACTTCAATCTTCTCACCTGTTATGTCTGCAATAATATCAGCGCGTTGTGCTGGCGCTAAAATAAGGTTGTCTAGGCGTTCTGGTTTTTCTAATGGCATGCCGTCATAAGCGACCACTTTCCCATCAACGCCAGAAATTTGGAGCGGAAATATCCTATCTGTCGCAGCGTTTATGAAGCGCAATCGAACTCTTTGGTTTAGTTTGATTGGAGAGGTGACGCCTTGAAAGATCGCCTTGGCAAAATTACCCAGCCTACCGGCATGAGCTTGATCGTGCCTATTTTCAAAATCACCGGCTTGTGAGCCATCTCGGTTGAGACGCCAATCATCGACAAAAACAATGATGTCATGATCGACAAGAGGGGGATTCTCCTCTTCAACAATCAGCGCACCATACAGGCCACGTGCCACTTGTTCCCAAGATCGATCATGAGAATGATACCAGTAGGTGCCAGCATCGGGCACCATAAAGTCGTAGAGAAAATCACTCCCGGGGGCAACCGCTGATTGCGTTAATCCCGGAACGCCATCCATCTTGTTATCGATACGAATTCCGTGCCAATGCACCGCAGAAGATTGCTTCAAAGCATTCTCGAGTCGAGCCTTTACGCGCCCGCCTTTGCGGGCCCGAATAGTAGGGCCTGGAGTGGAGCCGTTGAAGCCCCAAAGCGATGTCTGGCCTTGGTCTGGGAAGAGCGCAAGTTTAACTGGCTCGGCCCGTAACCGCATGGCTTCATCCGCAAAAGCCAGAGAGGGGAGGGGCATGCACAGGCAAGCGGCACTGGATACCAAAAATTGTCGTCGTGTGATCATGAATGAGCCTCCGGTAAGCTAAGAACACTTGTTAGAACCGCAGTGATGGATAGGATAGCAATCACCACCATCATCTCGGCAAGTACTGAATATTGCAGATGTTTTAGCGCAGCAGAATCTCCAGCCCTCAAGGCGGGGACGAACCGTAGCTTGTTGGCAGCTGCCAAGCCTAGCAGTCCAGTTACCATGACAACCTTGATAAGCAGCGCCTGTCCGTAGCCTGTGGTGAATAAATTGGTGAGCGAATGTACCAGCTGATAGGCAAGCCACCCACCCGCGATAAATAATATCGGCACGAATACCACTGCCAACCGACCAAATCGGTGCGCGAGCGCTGCGGCTGTTGCAATCTGTGCCGGATCTGAACTTAATCGGTACAAGGGCAACAAAACCCCGACCCAAGCGGCAATTCCAATTAAATGGATGAGCAGTAAAATTTTAAAAAGAAAGTTCGGAATATCTGCTACATGACCAACTGGAATAAATGACCCCAGTACAAATAAACAACCAGTTGCCATTAAGCCATTGCGCATTTTGCCGGCAAAAAGCCCTAGTATTATGAGAGGGAACCCGAGAACACATAGCAGTAATGCCGTTCCAACTGGCGTTTGCCATAAAATACCGAGCATTTCAGGGTCGAATGCGCCCAATATTTCGCCCGTCAATCTTGCACTTGCTAAGCCATAGCTGATCAACGCGGCAACCAAGCCAACCATAGCAAAGAGCGCCGTTATTCGGCGGCCATTGAAACTTGCGCTTGCTTTATTTGTGTCAAAAATTATCAGATAGATAACTGTGCCCGATGCAAATAAAGCACCTATATACAGCATGAGCTTTGCTGCGATGGCAAGGAGGCTTAAGAAGCCCATAGGTCGCTATTCCACTACAGTAAAATGGAATGCACGCTTAATTGGGTGACCATCCTGCCCAAGGGCACGCCAGGTTATATGATAAACCCCCGTACCCATGGGCTCTATTGGCAATGTGAACTCGGTTTGAAAGCGCTTATATTTGGATGTATCAAGTTTAAGGGTTTTATGATCTTCATGTTGCATTTCTACTTTAGTCAAACGAATTTTTTTGGTCATATGAATTGAAATCGTTTCGGGCACTTTATCTAATATCGCTTCATGCTCGGGTACAGTCATTTTGGTATCGGAGTGTGCTAGCGCCTGTGCAGTTAACACAGTAGAAAATGCGACCATCGTTACTAGGCTAAGAATGCGGTTCATTTTTTTCTCTTTTTTTGATGGGCTAGTTAATGCCGTTTGCCCGCTGTAGCTCGCGAACATAGGTGATAATTTTAGACACATCATCCCGAGTTAATCCATCGACCGGCGGCATATCGCCAAACGGCCAATGGTGAGCACGCGTCCCAACTGCAACCGCACGATAGAAGCTCTCGTCCCCATGGTGAGAGGGTTCGTAGATTTTGTGTATGAGAGGTGGCGCTATGCCCTGTTTCCCTGCAGCATTTTGACCGTGACACAACGCGCATTTTGCGTAAAAAATGCGCTTGCCCATGATGGCATTATTGGACAGCTGCTCTGGCAAGGTCACAGACACTAGGGCGGCGCTGTTTGGGCTCGCGTTATCCTCAAGTGCTATCTCTTGTGTATCTTCTTTTGTTTGCCATTGGAAAATACCATAGCCAGCCACTAAAATAGTCAATACCATCAGGATAATTTTTATTTTCATGCTAAATTACCTTCCTTCCCAACGAGTTTATTATAGATGCTGGCAAAGAGCCAACAGATAACAACGCCTGCAAAAATCCATGCCATTAGGCTAACTTTGATTGGTTAAGCCCAACCATTCATCACCCAAGCGATGACCAGCACTTGCGGCACGCTGATCAACGGCAAGAATAAAGCGAGTTTCCAGCTTTTGGTCGTATCTTTCAAAATTAGAATCTCTGTGTAGTCAGTTGCCACGCCTGCCATGAGGAAGGCAAAACCATTCCCCGGTGCATTGGCTCGCGTTAAGATATCGGCTGCAATCGGGGTTGATCCCTCGGAGCAGACTTCTAAAACTGTGGCCACCAACACCGTTATCATCAGGCCGGCGAATGTCGGGCCAAAAAATTGTTCAAACTGTGCAGGGTCGAGTGCAGCACGCAAGACAGCTGCGAGCAAAACGCCAACCAGCAACCAGCGCACGACCATCTTAGAATCTCTGATTCCGCTTATCGCCACATCCTTAAAGAAAGACAGGTCAAAGCGAGTATTGTTAATGAGTGTTTTACCCTCGCGCCAGAATTGAAAATCATCTGGCAAGGACACTGCATTACGGTTGGCGGGCAGTACGGCTCTGTCTACTAACCGGTCAAATACCCAGCCGGTAACTAGGGCAATTACCATAGACATCACAATAAAAGCCAGCGTCCATTGCAGGCCAACCAAGCCGATAAGAATCAATGTTAATGAAAATGAATTCCATGGACTCGCCAAAAGAAAGGCGATGACTTGGCCGGCGCTTGCCCCCCGCTCATAGAGCCTGGTTGCCACCATCAAAATACCATGTGAGCATAAATCGAGCAGAACACCCGCGAAAGTTGCGCGTAAAAGCCCAGATACGCTCCCACCTTTGCCGAGTATGGACATGATAAATTCTCGCGGAACTTTAGATAAAAGACCGACAAAAACAGCCCCAATGAGCACACCCCACCACATAGAAAGCAACATACTATAGGCTGTATCCGCCATGGTTGCTAACCAAGGAATTGCAATTTCATTTTGGAAAAAGGCACCCAGAACAAAGAGCAAAGCCACACTAATCAACGACCCCCAAAAGAGCCAATCAATGCGCTTTTTATGATGCCCATGGTTTTGTTGATCACCCTCGCCATGGCACGAAGGCGCTCTAGGTTTTTCCTCTTCAATGTGACAACAGCTAGGCTCGCGGGTCATGATAGGTCTCCTTACTCGTATTTCTTAAGGAGAGCGACTATCTCCTCAATTTTTTTATTCTGTTCATCTGCTCCGTCGCAGCAGGCTTGATTGAGGCAAGATTTCATATGGGTTTCAAGAACAGTGAGCTCCACAGCCTTAAGGGCGTTCCGAGCGGCGCGTATCTGCGTCATGATATCGACGCAGTATCTTTCTTCATCAATCATACGTTTGAGGGCTTCAACCTGCCCAGAAACACGGTTGAGTTTGCCCAGATGCGCTTTATGTGAAGGATGCATAATCAGTTGCCCTATCAAGCCAATATACCCACTAGGGGTATTTATACCCTATAAGGGTATATTGTGTCAAGTGTTGGGTTTACAAGCTCATCCTTTTTCCACTACTATGGGGGCCATTTCTTCGTCAAGCGCGTATATGTAAGGATGATAGCCACGTCAAAGCCGCTGGTTTGGTCGATAAATATCTTCACGGATCAAAGAGTTAGTACAAACACTAGACCCATATAAAATCAGGTAAAAACTATGGTGATGGAAATAATCAATCATCCAATGGCGGCATATGCGCTGGTTGCATTGCTTTTAGTGATGTCGCCGGGGGCGGATGTGCTACTTGTTTTGGGTTCCACACTACGTGGTGGTGCGCGCGCAGGTATGCTCACTGCCGCCGGGATCAGTGTTGGGTCATTTATTTGGGCACTGCTAGTTGCGGTTGGGCTGGTATCCTTGCTGAACGCAAGTCCAATATTGTTTAGCATCATCACCTATGCGGGTGTTGCCTATATGCTATACATCGGCGTGGGGGAAATACGCGCTGGGCTCTCCAAAGAAGTTAAATCCTTTAGCATTGAAGCCAGCCAGAAACAGAGCGCATTCACCTACTTTCAAAAAGGTCTGGTCGTCAATTTGCTGAACCCAAAAGTCGGCATCTTTTATCTGTCTTTTCTGCCTCAGTTTGTTCCCAATGGCGAAATGTCAGTGAGAAATATTTTGACGCTCGGTAGCATTCACATCATCCTCGGGATCATCTGGCTTTCCTTATGCTCTTTTGGCATTGATAAGGCACAGGCGCTCATCAACAACGCGCGTTTCAACCGAGCGCTGATGATTGTTGCGGGTGTTCTAATCACCTGTTTTGCGTTTCTGATTCTGGCCAATCGGCTGCATCTCTTGTCCTGATCGCAACATGTGCAACCGATCTTGCGCTGCAGATCGAGCGCCAGAGCTATGCAACGGGTACAAGCTAAAGCAGATCGCACACCTGCACCCTACAGGTGCCCACAACCGCTCTTTAGGAGTCAGTTAATTATGAAATGGAGTGTTGCGGATTATATAAGCCATGCCGCTTATGTCTCTCAATATGGAGAAGATGTGCTTGCGCTGTTAGATCCTGTGAGCGGTGAGCATATTCTTGATCTGGGTTGCGGAGAGGGTGAGCTTGCAGAAAAAATTGCTTTAAAAGGCTGTCAGGTTACGGCCATTGATGCGAGCCAAGATATGATCCATGCAGCTAAAAAACGTGGACTAGATGCTTATGTAATGAGCGGAGAAGATATGCATTTTAAAGATGAATTTCATGCTATCTTCTCTAATGCCGCTCTGCATTGGATGAAATTATCGGATAGAGTCATTGCAAACAGCTTTAATGCGCTAAGAGCCGATGGGCGTTTTTGCGCAGAAATGGGAGGCAGTGGAAATGTTCAAACAATCATAGCCCAAATTTACCAAGCATTAGATCGCAAAGGGCTGAATGGAGATGATTATAATCCATGGTATTTCCCCTCTAAAGCGCAATATGCACAGCAGTTAGAGCAGGCTGGGTTTAAGATAGATTTTATAGATCAATTTGAACGCCCAACCAAGCTGGCAACAGATGTTGCCGGTTGGCTGAAGACTTTTGCTAAACCATTCTTAGTAGATATTCCTGAGGCACAATCCGAAGATTTTATTCAAGAGATACAAGAGGGTGTTGCGGGTAGTTTAAAAGATAAAGATGGCAACTGGTATGCGGATTATGTGCGTTTGCGTTTTAATGTCATTAAAAATAACAAAGGCCAGTGACACACGATTTTAATTCTGCCTTTTT
>CAZROX010000059.1:0-9937 GCA_964601845.1 uncultured Halothiobacillaceae bacterium | reverse complement strand
GCCTGTAGCAACCGAAGACAACTGGAATGCCGGCTTACAGGAAACTGTGCCAACAGTTGAATCCGCAACACCATCTCAACCTAATCAACCAACACCACTTACAGATGACCTCAGTACGCCTGTAGCAACCGAAGAAAACTGGGGTGCCGGATCGCAGGAAACTGTGCCAACATTCGAGTCCGCAACACCGTCTCAGCCTAATACACCAACATCGCATACAGACGACCTCAGCACGCCTGCAACAACTGAAGAAAACTGGGATGCCGGATCACAGGGAACGGCGCCAACATTCGAATCCGAAACACCGTTTCAGCCTAATACACCAAAAACCCATACAGACGACAGCACGCCTGTAAGAACTGGAGACAACTGGAATGCCGGCGTGCAGGAAACTGCGCCAACCATCAAACCCGAAACACCGTCTCAACCTGATCAACCAACGCCACTTACAGACGACATCAACATGCCTGTAAGAACCGGAGACAACTGGAATGCCGGCGCGCAGGAGACCGCATCAACAGTCGAATCCGACACACCCTACCAGTCTCATAAATCATCGCCGCACCTAAATGATGACCTAAACGCCCATTCAAGTACGATGCAGAGTTGGGACACCGCTGCATCAGAGTACGTCGGTGAAGAAGGGACGGGCTGGGCGCGTAACAAACGGATGATCATTGGGGCAGTCGCCGTTATTGCAATCGTCATAACCGCGTTTTTTGTAGTGCCCTATACGGTGGATCTCATCAGCTGGAAAAATGCCTCAGGTAAGGGCACAGCAGCTGCCTACAGGGGCTATCTAGAAGGCTGGCCGAGCAACCCAAAAAATTATGCCGACCAAGCAAGGGTAGCGACCGATGAGGAAAACTGGGCAACCGCCAAGCTTGAAAATACCGCTCGCGCTTACAAAAGCTATCTCGATAGCTGGCCGAGACAGCCAAAACGCTACGCCAACGAAGCAAGAACAGCGGCCGATACGGCTAAGTGGATAGTCGCCGAGCGTGAAAATACAGCGCGCTCCTACAAAAGCTATCTGGATAGCTGGCCAAGCAACACACAGCGTTATGCCGAGCAAGCAAGAGTGGCGGCCGATACACTCAAATGGCAAGCCGCTCAAAGCCTGGACACGGTCAACGCTTATAGAACCTACCTAGAGAGCTGGCCGAGCGACCCAAAACGCTACCTGCAACAAGCGGCGACCGCCATCATGCAGCTGCACTGGGAAACCCTACTGCGCGGTGAAAACGTGGCGGCCCGCGAAGCTGTCGATCAATTTTACTCAACTAAAACTCTCGCTTTGTTTGGACATCAGGGCAGTATCCTCGATGTCGCCTTTAGCCCAGATGGCAACTTGTTAGCCACCGCCAGTAAAGACAACACCGCTGGCCTGTGGGATGTCGCAACCGGCACGCGGATTGCTGTGCTGAAGGGGCATAAAGGCGCCGTGCAAAGTGTCGCCTTCAGCCCAAATGGCAAATTGCTAGCAACCGCCAGCAAAGATGGCACGGCCGCCTTGTGGAGCATCAAGACTGGCAAGCGCGTTGCCAGCCTTAAGGGGCATCGCGATTCGGTCTGGCGCACCACCTTCAGCCCGGATGGCAGATTGCTAGCGACCGCCAGCAACGACAAGACAGCGGCTCTGTGGGACGTCGCAACTGGCCGAGTTGTCTCTGTCCTTAAGGGGCATAGCGACGCCGTCTGGCGTGTCGCCTTCAGCCCAGATGGCAGCTTGTTGGCGACCGGCAGCAACGACAAGACAGCCGCCCTGTGGCGGGTCGCAACTGGCCAAGTTGTCTATGTCTTTAAGGGGCATAGCTATTCCGTCTCGAGCTTGGCCTTCAGCCCAGATGGCAGCTTGTTGGCAACTGCCAGTGTCGACAAGCCCGCCCGTCTGTGGAGCGTAATAACCGGCCAACGTGTCGCCGCCTTTCAGGGGCATCGCTATTTCTCCCTGGATATCGCCTTCAGCCCGGATGGCAGATTGCTGGCAACCGCCAGCGCCAACAAGACAGCCGCCCTGTGGGATGTGGTCACTGGCAGGCGTGTCGCCGTCCTATATGGGCATCGCGATTCCGTCCAGCGTGTTGCCTTCAGCCCAGATGGCAAATTATTGGCCACCGGCAGTAGCGACCAGACAGCGGGTCTGTGGAACGTCAAAACTGGCAAGCGGCTCGCTTTCCTTAAAGGGCATAGTGGCGCCGTCGACAGTATCGACTTCAGCCCAGATGGCAAGTTGTTGGCAACCGGAAGTCTCGACCACACAGCCCGTCTGTGGCATATCTCAGCCCTCAAAGATGCGCTCAAGACTAACAAGTAAATGGCTGGCACGCGCAATCTTTTTCGATCGCCCCCACACCTGCTAAAGGCACTAACAGCCAGCGCATCGCCTTAAAAATCCACGCCCCCCACCGCTAAGTATTAGAATAACAGCGCATCATCGGCAAGAGAAATAGGTTATGGCAGGTCACAGCAAGTGGGCGAATATACAACACCGCAAGGGCGCGCAGGATGCCCGACGCGCCAAGCTTTTTACTCGCCTCATCCGCGAGATAAAAGTGGCCGCGCGTGCAGGGGGCGAAGACCCAGCGACCAATCCGCGCCTGCGCCTTGCCATCAACAAGGCGCAATTGGGCAATATGAACAAGGACACCATCGAGCGTGCGGTCCGACAAGGTGCCCCGGGCGATGAGGCCGCCTATGAGACGGTGCGCTACGAGGGCTACGGCACTGGCGGGGTCGCCATCATCGTGGACTGCCTGACCGACAACATCAATCGCACCGTGGCAGAGGTGCGCCATGCGCTGACAAAATACGGCGGCAAGCTCGGCACCAATGGCTCGGTCGCCTATCTATTCAATCGCGTTGGCATCCTGTGGTATGCCGATACCGTCGATGAGGATACCCTCATGCACCAGGCGATTGAGGCCGATGCAGCGGATGTCGAGCGCCAAGCGGATGGTTACTGTGTCACGACCTCGGCCGAAAGCCTGCTGGAGATACAAGAGACGTTGCAAGCTGGCGGTCTGGTCGCGGAATCTGCCGAGATTGTTATGCAGCCGGCCACCCTAATTGAGCTGAGCGCAGATCAACAGGAGACCATCACCAACATGCTGCAGATGCTCGATAATCTGGACGATACACAGCAGGTGTCCCACAACGCCAAGCTGGAGCCGCCCCAGTGAACCGACAGGGGGTGATGCGCATACTAGGGGTCGACCCGGGTACGCAGATCACAGGCTACGGTTTGATTGAAAGCGATGGCACCCACACCACCCATCTGGCGCACGGCAATATCAAACTCAAAGGCGATGACCTATATGCGCGCATCGGCGATGTCTTTAACCAACTGAGCGAGACCATTGCGCTCTGGCAGCCGCAGGTCTGCGCAATTGAAGATGTGTTTGTCAGTCGCAATGCCAGCTCAGCGCTCAAGCTTGGGCAGGCGCGTGGGGCGGCGATCTGTGCGGCGCATCGTGCGGGCATCGTGGCGACAGGTTACAGCACCCGCTACGTTAAGCTGTGTGTCACAGGCCGTGGCGGGGCCGATAAAACGCAGGTACAGGGCATGGTGAAAATGTTGCTCTGTCTAGCGGATGCACCGCCGACCGATGCCGCCGATGCACTGGCCGTTGCGATCTGCCACGCCTACTCGCAATCCAATCCACAGCTGCGCTCCGAGTCAGCCCAATGATCGGCAAACTCTCCGGCACGCTTTTGGAGAAGCGCGCACCCTATGTGATGATCGAAACCGCCGGTATCGGCTATGAGATTCGGGCACCCATGTCGAGCTTCTACAACCTGCCCGATATCGGGCAGCCAACCCAACTCTATATACACACCCAAGTCGCCAGCGACGCCATTAGCCTGTTTGGATTTTCGAGCCACGCCGAGCGCGATCTCTTTCGCCGCATGATTCGGGTCAATGGGGTCGGGCCACAGGTGGCCTTGGCCATACTCTCTGGCATGACGTGCGACGATGTCATCACCTGTATCGGGCACGCAGACCACGCGGCCCTGATCGCCATCCCCGGCATCGGCAAAAAAACTGCCGAGCGGTTAATTTTGGAGCTGCGCGATAAGGTGACAGATTCGCTGCAACTGCCAACTGGCCCTAGGGCGGCCGATGTGCACGCGGAGGCCCAGGCTGCGCTCCAGTCACTTGGCTATCGCGCGCAGGAAGCGGCTAAAATGGTGCGTAGCGTTCCGGCACAAGCTACCAGCACCGAGGAGATTATCCGCCTTGCACTCAAAACGATGCGTCCATGACCGGCGATAACGAACGCCTACTCAGCATGCAGGCTGCCGCGACCGAGGATCGGCGCGACTACGCCCTCAGGCCGCAAAGCTTGCAAAACTACACCGGCCAGCCGAGTGTCAGCGAGCAGATGTCGCTCTATATCTCGGCGGCCAGGGCGCGTGGCGAATCGCTCGATCACACGCTCCTAGTCGGCCCACCTGGGCTTGGCAAGACCACCCTCGCGCATATCATCGCCAACGAGATGCAGGTGAGCCTGCGGCAAACATCCGGCCCGGCACTCGAAAAAGCCGGCGATCTGGCCGCACTGCTGAGCAACCTAGAACCCAATGGCGTGCTATTTATCGACGAGATACACCGGCTGCATCCGGTTGTTGAGGAGACACTCTATCCGGCGTTGGAGGACTGCCAACTCGATATTATCATCGGCGAGGGCCCCGCTGCGCGCTCGATAAAAATCGACCTGCCCGCCTTCACACTGGTCGGGGCGACCACGCGCGCTGGCATGCTGACACCGCCGCTACGCGATCGCTTTGGCATCACGCAACGGCTCGAATTTTATCTGGCAGAGGATTTGAGCAACATTATCATGCGCTCGGCCCTGCTGCTCGACTGCCCCATAGAACAACAGGGTGCCTACGAGATTGCCCGGCGCGCGCGCGGCACGCCACGCATCGCCAATCGCCTGCTGCGGCGGGTGCGCGACTATGCCCAGGTGCGCGGCAATGGCACCATCGATGCCCAGACTGCCATGCAGGCACTCGACCTGCTCAAGGTCGATCAAAGCGGGCTGGATGTCATGGATCACAAACTGTTACACGCCCTGTTGCACACATTCGATGGCGGGCCGGTCGGGCTGGATACCCTGGCGACGATCATCGGCGAAGAGCCCGATACAGTCGAAGATGTGATCGAACCCTACCTGACCCAGCAGGGGCTGCTGATGCGCACGGCACGCGGGCGCATGGCGACCGATCTCACCTATCGTCTACTCGGTATCAAAAAGAATGCTGCCGAGGATTTATTGAGTTCCGCCACGTGACCACAACAAAAAAAACAATCGACAGGCAAGCGCGCCTGATAGTCGCACTCGATGTGCCCAGTAATGCCGAGGCAAAAAAGCTCGTGCAGGCACTGGGTAGCCATGTGCACTTTTACAAAATTGGCCTAGAGTTGTTTACTGCTGGCAGCGCGCACGAGCTGATCGAGTGGCTCGGCGAGCAACAAAAACAAGTTTTTGTCGATCTCAAAATGTACGACATACCCAATACGGTCGCCGCTGCCGTGCGCAATCTAACCCAGTACGCACATGTGCGCATGACAACCGTACACCCGATCGACCAGGTGATGCAGGCAGCCTGCGCCGCGAGCGAACATATCGACATACTCGCTGTGAGTGTGCTCACATCGCTGCGCGAGGCCGACCTAGCGGGTGCGCGGGTGACGGACTTGGTCATCGAGCGCACGGGCCGAGCAATGGACTGCGGCTGCGCCGGGGTGATCGCCTCGGGCTTGGAGGCACCGACCATCCGAGACCACTGCGGTGATCTGCCGATCATTGTCAGCCCCGGTGTCCGCCAGGTGCTAACGCACGATGATCAGGCACGCACCGTGAGTGTGTCCCAAGCATTTGAAAGGGGTGCGGACTATATCGTGGTTGGACGCCCGATCACCGGCGCCCAGCAACTCAAGCCACAACAAGTTGCCGAGGCGATTCAGTTGGAGATCGAGCAGATATTCTCAAGCTGATCAAACAATCAACAAAGCGTACCAACCGATGCAAAGCATCTGTTAGAATCAGCCATGTAAGCATCGAATACACTTTAAGTTACATGCACCGACGAGATAAGACTTCCATGAACCGTGCGCTACACTTGGCTTTTTGTTACCTGTCACTCGCGCTCCTGTCGCTGCCCGCTGCGGCCTTAGCTGCGGGCGACCCGATTGCAGGCAAGGGGAAAATTTCTGCCTGTATCGCCTGTCATGGCGCCAATGGCAAGAGCCTGGTGCCGACCAACCCCAATCTGGCGGGGCAGCATGCGAGCTATCTGATCAAGCAATTGCGCGACTATAAGAGCGGGGCGCGCAAAAATCCCATTATGTCCTCCTTCGCCGCTCAACTGAGCGAGCAGGACATGGCCGACATAGCCGCCTACTACTCCCAGCAGCCCGCTGTTGAAAATAGCACAGATGCCGACGATGTCGAACTTGGCGGTGCCATCTATCGCGGCGGCATCCGCTCGCTGGGTGTGGCTGCCTGTATCGCCTGCCACGGCCCCAAGGGGCGGGGCAACCCACAGGCTGGCTGGCCATCCCTTGCCGGCCAAAACAGCGCCTATATCGAGGCAACCCTAAAAGCCTACCGCGATGGCACCCGCAGCAACGACCCAGCCGCTGCGATGCGCCAGCTGGTCTCGCGCCTGCGAGATGAAGAAATCCGTGCGCTGAGTCATTACATCCAGGGACTCAACTGAAGCCTCGCAAACGTCGAGCAAGTCACCCGCTCTGTGTGATGCTCGGGTGCTAAAGCCGCATTGAAAAAAAAGCTACTTCTCTTCTTAGGCTCTATGAGCCTTGCAGTCAATCTGCTGATTGTGGTGGCTATCGCCTCTGTTATCGGCACCCTGCTACGCCAGAACGAACCCTACAGCGCCTACCTATCCAAATTTGGCCCCTACTGGTTTGACTACTTCAACCTGCTGGGGTTGTACCAGCTGTACACCACGCCTTGGTTTTTACTGTTACTGGCATTTTTGCTGATCTCCACCTCGGTGTGTCTCTATCGCAATACCCCCAGCATGATCCGCCAGGCGTTTCACTGGCAGGGCGCGCGCCTGACACGCGCCGATGTATTGCAGTACCCCAATGCACAGCGCTGGCAGATCGCATCTAGCAGCGATGCTGTCATCACACACTGCAAGCAAAGACTCACAAGAGCCGCCTATCGTTGCAAGGTGGCCGATACGCGCGAGCCAGGTGCCCAGATGATTACGGCCAGGCGCGGCACCATCAAACGATTGGGCTATATCTTCACGCATCTGGCAATAGTCGTGTTGATTTTGGGTGGCGTGCTGGACAGCCCACTGGGGTTAAAGGTCGCGCAATGGATGGGCAATATCTCCATTGAAACACGCGATATCCCAGCATCGCAGGTGCCGCAAAAAAGCTATCTGCCTCTGTGGAACCCGACCTTTCGCGCCGATGTGCTGATTCCAGAGGGACAGAGCACCCGAGTGGCTTTTGTCCGCCTCGACGATGGCTATCTGGTGCAGCCGCTCCCATTTGAAATCGAGCTGGTCGATTTTCGCGTCGAGCATTACAGCACTGGCCAGCCCAAGGCTTTTGTCAGCGATCTGCTAGTGCACGACCCGACCGAACCCGAGGTCATACGCGCTAGCATCGCCGTCAACCATCCCTTGCAACACAGAGGCTACACGATATACCAATCTAGCTTTAGCGATGGTGGCTCGAGCTTGCAGGCCAGTTTGCTGCCGCTAGATGGCAGCGATGCGAGCGATCAAATCAGCTCGAAGGTGTACGAGCAGTACCCGCTGTCAGCGCCCTGGAGTGGCCGATTGGAGTTTGAGGATTTTCGCCTTTTTAATATCGAGGCATTGGGAGACATACCAGGGGAAGAGGAGCTAACCAACGTCGGCCCCAGTGTGCGCTTTAAACTCAGGGCACCCGATGGGCGGGCACACGAGTACCACAACTACATGCTGCCCATCGCGCGCGATGGGGCACGCTTTCTTATCAGCGGCGTGCGCGCCTCGGTACAGGATGACTGGCAGTACTTACAGATTCCGGTCGATGCCGAAAACAGTGTGCAGCGATTTATAAAATTTGTACAGGCCGCACATAATTCAGCGTACATCGATGAGATTATTCGCCAAGATCTGGTGCCGGATATGATCGAGCAAGATCTAGTCCAGGAACAGGGCATCGCACCAGTGGTCACTGCGATTAGCGGCTTGGTGACACACTTTCTCAGCGGCGGCTTCGATGCCATCTACGACAGTACCCCAAAAACGCTGGCAGAGGATGCGCGCAAAAAAAGATCGCTGGTATACGTCGGTATGCTGCAAAGCGTGCTATCACAGGTGTATCAAAAACTGCTGCTCGCCGAGGGAACCGCGCTGGACCCAACCAACCCAATCGACTGGGTTTGGTTTGAGAATGCGCTGATTGCACTCGACTCTCTCACACAGTACGCCAGCCCGTTCTACCTGCAACTACAGCATTTCGAGCACCTAGAGGCATCGGGGCTTCAGATAGCACGGCTACCTGGCACCTATCTGATCTACCTCGGCTCGATCCTGCTGATTCTGGGCGTGTTTATGATGTTTTACATCCGCGTGCAGCAAGTCTGGGTTTGGGTCGGGCCGGCGCAGGAATCGACTATTGAAATCATCCTAGCTGGCAATGTCGATCAAAACGCTCTGAATTTTGTCGCCGATTCGCGTTACACGCGGCTCCTCTGAGCACATCCGCTAGTACCTAACAAATCGGTAACAACCCCGCCGCATCACGCACGAGCGGTATGCGTATAATTGCATGACTATCGGCACAGGAATCACTGGCATATCGGTGGAAATTTGATTTTTAATAGCTCGCAGCGCGACTCATCCTGCCTGTACAGACAGGGTGTGTACCTGTTGCTCTCAATCTTGATGTTTATCTATCTGCTGGTGATCTACAGCAGTGCCATGGACATCTACGAGTATGTCATTTTCATCGTGCTCGCGGCTGGCTCCTGCGCCATTGGGTTCTTCTGGCTGGCGTACGCGCGCTTGGTGTTGGCGGTGTTTGTCTTGAGCACCCTGGCATTGAGTCTATACGGCGGCGATCTGATGGCGGCTGATGAGAATTTTTTCCTGCGCTATATGCTGTCTAGTCAAAGTGCCATTGCATGGATGAGCACACTTTTTTTCTGCGCCCTATTCGCCTACTGGGCGGCCTTGATCGCCAATCAAATCTGGATAGCGCAGATGGCCTCTGCACTGACCTGGAGCGCAGTGGCTGCAGGTTTAATCGGGCTTGTGGTGCGCTGGCAGGAAAGCTATCTCATCGAGCAAGATTTTGGCCATATCCCTATCAGCAACCTGTACGAAGTCTTTATTCTATTTTGTCTGATCGCGGCGCTCATTTATCTGTACTACCAGCAGCGCTATCGGGTTTGGCAGTTGGGTGGCTTCGCCTTGTTAATCATCAGCGCAGCGGTGCTATTTTTACTCTGGTACAGCCAGGCGCGCGATGCGGCGCAAATCCAACCACTGGTGCCTGCACTCCAAAGCTACTGGATGAAGATTCATGTGCCCGCCAATTTTGTCGGCTACGGTGCCTTTGCCTTTGCCGCCATGATTAGTACCGCCTACCTCTTGCGTCACTGGTGCCTGCGACATAACTACCCCAGCGTGGCCGCGCGCCTACCGGATGAAAAGCTACTCAACGAGCTGACTTACCGCACCATCGCCCTCGGTTTTTTCGCCTTCACTATCGCGACGATACTCGGCGCACTTTGGGCCGCTGAGGCCTGGGGCAGTTACTGGTCTTGGGATCCAAAAGAAACCTGGGCGCTGATTGTCTGGCTCAACTACGCCGCCTGGCTGCATACGCGGCTAAACGGCCATGCCAACAACGTGCTGATGGCCTGGTGGTCCATTATCGGCCTCTTCATTACTC
>CAZROX010000058.1:5484-9943 GCA_964601845.1 uncultured Halothiobacillaceae bacterium | reverse complement strand
TCGCCACAGATTGATCGACCACCTCTGCCAAAGGTGGCAAGTCCTCAATGCGTGCCAAATTGAAATGGTCCAAAAACTCGCGGGTAGTTCCGTAGAGTGTTGGTCTGCCTGGCACCTCGCGCTGCCCTTGCACTTTTATCCAGTTGCGCTCAAGTAATGTGCGGATAATTTGAGTTGCCACACTCACACCGCGAATCTGCTCGATATCACCACGTGTCGCGGGTTGCTTGTAGGCAATAATGGCCAGCGTCTCGATAAGCGAGCGTGAATAACGCGGTGCCTTTTCTTGCCACAGACGGGCAACCCAAGGTTGCTGTGATGCGCGCACTTGAATGCGGTAGCCGCCGGCCACCTGCATCAATTCAATGCCACGATCGGTGTAATCTTCGCGCAATAGATCCAAAGCGTCTAGAATTTGATCGCGTCCAATCTCACCATCATCGGCAAATATCTCTTGCAACATTTTGAGAGTCAGTGGGCGCGATGCGGCGAGCAATGCCGCCTCGACGGTGTGCTTGATATTGATGATCGTGCTATCGGGCATAAAAAATCTCCTTTTTTAGGCGCTACTGATGTCAATCACACTATAGGGTGATGCCTGCACGAGAGTGATGGCACGTTTTCGCGCCAACTCTAAGAGCGCCAGCAGTGTTAAGGCAATCCCCGCTCGCCCTACAGCCGGATCGTATAGCTCATGAAAAGACACCCGCGCCCGCAGCTTCAGAACACCCAAAATTGCCTGCATTGTCTGCTCGACAGAGACAGAGTCGCGCTCGACAACATGTTGGCGATTCAATGCATAGCGATGCATGACCTGCTGTAAAGCTTGCACCAAATCATCCAGCACCACCTCTGGTAGGCGGCGTGGCTGTTCTAATTGGCTGCTATCTGCCGTGGTTAAAAACACATCGCGATCGACCCGCTCTAGCGCATCTATCGACTCGGCTGCCTTTTTGAAGCGCTCGTACTGTTGTAGGCTCTCGATTAGCTGCGCGCGCGGATCATCCTGCTCATCTTGCTCGGATGCCGATGGGCGGCGCAACAGCATGCGGGACTTAATTTCAGCTAGCATGGCAGCCATTAGCATGTATTCCGATGCCAACTCCAACTGCATAATCTGCATCACACTGATGTATTGGCTGTACTGGTGTGCAATCTCGGCGATTGCAATATCGAGAATATCTATATTTTGCTGGCGGATTAGGTAGAGCAACAGATCGAGCGGGCCCTCGAATACCTCTAATACCACCGCCATGGCATCGGGTGGGATATAAAAGTCTTTTGGCATGTTTTTGAGCGGCTGCCCATTAACAGTGATTTGCCAGGCTATATCCTGTTTATCTAACACGCTATCGGCACACATAGACCACCCCAACTAACACCAAGAGACTATTCGATTGTAACGAACAGTCAGCTCGACGAACCCGATGTAATTGACTAGATGCAGCCCCTCGTATATTTGATCCTGCAACACCCCGCGCGCCCATAGGTCAGGCTCCAATACATATACCGCCTGCCGATCAATAATGCTGGCAAAGTTTAACTCCATCAGGGTGTTTTTTCTGGCAAGATACACCGCATTTTCAATGAGCAGGATGGCACTATCTGTGCTGGCCAAGCGTAGACAGCTGGCCAGTGCACCATCGGCATCACATTGATTGACGATATGTAGACAAGACACCAAACCACACCACTATACCAACACAGCCGAACATTTTAACCGACTGGACACGAGAAACCGATGCCAATTAACGCTATTATGCACGGCCTTGGCACCGTAAAATACGCGGCTGAATGAAATACTTTCCCCTCTTTGCAAAGTTACGCGATAAACGCTGTCTCCTAGTCGGTGGCGGCGTGGTCGCATCCCGAAAACTGGACCTGTTGTGCGAATGCGATGCCAAGGTTGTGGTGATTTCACCCAAGCTGTGCAATGCATTGCAAAGTCGCGTCGATGATTTTGACTATCGTTGCAAAACATTTACCGATGCAGATCTGCAAGGCTACCATCTGGTTATCGCCGCAACCGACGATCATCAACTCAACACACAGATTGGCCACACTTGCGATGCGGCGGGCATATGGGTCAATGTGGTCAGCGGGCCCGAGCAAGGCAATATCATTATTCCCGCAACCTTGGAGCGTGGGGATTTGCGCATCGCCATTAGTACCACGGGGCGCTCGCCCATTCTAGCTAGGCTGCTTAAAGCGCGGCTCAATATGCTGATTCCACAGAGCTATGGCAACCTGATGGAGCTGATCGATCACTATCGAGATCAAGTCAAAGCTACTTTTGTGCAAGCGCGCTTGCGGCGACGCTTTTGGGAAAATATCCTGCAAGGCAGTGTGGCCGATATGGTGTTGTCGGGTCGCACATCCCAAGCGATGCAGAAAATAGATAACATGTTGCGCAACGCCCAAACAGAGAGCGTCACAGGTGAGGTATATCTAGTGGGCGCTGGGCCGGGCGACCCAGATCTGCTGACATTTCGCGCCATGCGCTTAATCCAACAGGCGGATATCGTCGTGCACGATCGCTTGGTATCGGACGATATACTAAAAATGATGCGCCGTGGTGTTGAAAAGATTTATGTCGGTAAGCGGCGTGCTAATCATTATCTGCCGCAGCAGGATATCAATGCACTACTGGTTAAACTCGCCAAGGAAGGCAAGCGCGTATTGCGTATAAAGGGTGGCGACCCATTTGTATTTGGGCGCGGCGGCGAGGAATTAGAAACCCTCATTAGCCATGGCATCCCCTTTCAAATCGTACCTGGCATTACCGCCGCGCTCGGTTGTGCAAGCTATGCTGGCATCCCACTGACGCACAGAGACTTCTCACAAGCGTGCATTTTTGTTGCAGGTTATCTAAAAAATGGCAAGGTCGATCTTAACTGGCCGATGTTGGCACATCAAAATCAGACGTTGGTATTCTATATGGGGCTGTACGGGTTACAGATAATCTGTGAGCAGTTGATTGCACACGGTATGCCAGCGCAAACACCCGCCGCACTGATTTCCAATGGCACCTCTCAGTGGCAACAGGTAAAAATTGGCAAGCTCAACACGCTGCCAGATATCGTTGCGCAGTGCGATAACATCCAACCGCCAACGTTGATTATTGTGGGAGAGGTAGTCAGCCTACACGAAAAGCTTCGCTGGTTCGAAGCGCACCAAAGTACAGATGAGTCGATGACATCGACTACATCTCAATAGCTATAGAATAATTTTTGCGACTATCCGATCTTTAGCAACATATTTCTTCAGCGCATAGGGGTTTGGAAAATTCTGTTTTAGCAACTTAAAATCGTTTTTATACTGACGACTGGTCGGGTTGATAATCCACAGCGTTCTATCAACACCTCTGACTATACCAGAGCGCTTCAATACATCGAGGCGACCCACATGTGTGATGCTGTTGGGGCGCACAAGAAAACTGTGTGAGCGACTCATATCGTATTGCTCGCTACCATTATTTCTGCCAGCGTATCTATCATCTCTTGGCTGCAGGAACAGCTCGACTATATCGTATTCCCCAGATGGGAGAGCGCCAATAAAAATATTGCCACATTTTTCTTTATTACGTAAATGATCGGAATGCTCTTTCTTCAGTAATTTACTAAAAATACCATATTCACCGCCCGAACAAATACTGCGCCAAATGGTTGTCGTCTCCAATGTCTCTTTGTTTCTGAATGTAAGAGACAAGACATTTTCCTCGGAGGTCGCTGCAGTGGCAACAAAAAAAACGCCCTCTGTAAAGCTCAAATTTGCATCATCGCCGCTATGTATTTGCTTACCGCCGGTAGCACAAGCTGTCGCAAAAAACAGCATCAAGCAAGCGATGAAAATCACACGAGATTGCTTCATAGAATAATAAAACCTAAATTGCATCAAAACGCACGCGTGCGATATACAAATCTATCGGAAAATTGAGGGTATAAGCGTATAAATAGCTGATAATCAACCTGCTGGAACCGATCGGTATAGTTCATCACCATATCCTCTCTGTCACCGGTCAATCCCCCATCAACACTTACATTTTGTAGAAAAAATCTGCCCAAATATATCACACTATTGGGTAATACCAGCAGCGGCACAGCCTTACCAGAGCGATAAGATGCCACTATTTCTTCGGGGTCACCCTCGCCACCACTATCAATATAGGTACGCAGTACCGTATACACGCCAGGGGCTATGTTAAAAGCGGCTAAATTATGACAAGTTCTTGACGATACAGGTGCATCCTGCTGTGATACTAGGCCGGCTGGCAAATCAGTATCCAGCGCTGCTGTGAGTGTATAGGCATCTGGCTCAGCATCTAGCACATCAATCTCCAGCGCCGCTGTTAGCGTATAGGCATCTGGATCAGACTCTAGCACATCGGCATCCAGCGCCGCTGTTAGCGTATAAGCATCTGACTGAGAATCTAGCGCATCGGCATCCAGCGCCGCTGTTA
>CAZROX010000058.1:0-5384 GCA_964601845.1 uncultured Halothiobacillaceae bacterium | reverse complement strand
TAAGCATCTGACTGAGAATCTAGCGCATCGGCATCCAGCGCCGCTGTTAGCGTGTAAGCATCTGGCAGTGGCTCTAGCGCATCTGCACCCGCTGCCAATTGATTGCGATCCAGCACAGAGAAAGTGTTAGCACTGTCTGCAGCGGCACAAAGCGGCCCAGAGAGCACAATGTTTTTGTCGCTTTTCTCATCGCGCAACAAAATTACAAACTTTTGTGATGCAAATGTCGCTAAGCTGGAGGTGGAAAAAAAAACCAGCCCCGTCCCTACCTTTGTGCTGTTTTCACTAGGAGATAGCGTAGGTAGCTGAGAAATAGGCTTAAATGCGCAGGCAGACAACACAAATGAAAGTAAAGTGACTAATATCAGTGAGTACTGCATCTTGCTATACTAAAAATTATCTAAAAATCTACCGGTTCGCCACAAAGTCACTTTTTGCCAGCTTTGCTTAACCTGAAGTTGCGCCCAGGTATTGATACTTGGCTGTACTGATGGCAGTGGCGTCTTTACAAAAACACCATTGACTGCAAATACAACGAGCTGGCATTGGGCAAGTATACCAACGATAACACATCTTATGATAGCCAAACGCGTTATTGTCCCTTCAAAACCATGGGTAATTGCGGCACCTACGGTGTAAAGCTGGTTCAATTAGCCCAATATCTTGTATGCTGTTGTCGTTTTGGCTAAGGCTAGCCTATGCGATTTACCCTGTATAACAAGTGACATGCAACATTCTCCAGATAAAAAAAAGCACGTTATCGTTGGTATGTCAGGCGGTGTTGACTCATCGGTGGCCGCCTTGCTGTTGTTGCGCGCAGGTTATCGCGTAGAGGGCCTGATCATGCACAACTGGGAGGATGAGGAGAGCGCGTGTACCATGCGCCAAGACTACCGCGATGCGGCCAGCTGCTGCCAATTGCTGGGTATTCCGCTGCATCGTGTGAACTTTGCCGCCGAATACTGGCAACAGGTGTTTAGCCCTGTTTTACAGGCCTATCAATCGGGGCATACCACGCCAAATCCAGACATTCTATGCAATCAAAACATAAAATTTAGCGCACTGTTAGCGCATGTAAAAAAACTGGGGGCCGATTACATCGCCACTGGCCATTACAGCTCCACAGCTGTATCTGGCGATACGATCCAACTAAAACGCGGTCTCGATAGCGATAAGGATCAATCCTATTTTCTCTATACACTGGGCCAAAATCAGCTCAAGTCTGTCTTGTTCCCACTCGGCGAGATGCAAAAATCAGCTGTCAGAGTGCTGGCTAAACAGGCTGGATTGCCGACCCATGCAAAAAAAGACAGCACGGGCATTTGTTTTATCGGCAAAAGAAAATTTAGCCAATTTATTGGCGAGTACATCCCAGAAAAACCAGGTGACATAGTCGATGAGACAAACCGGGTTATCGGGCAGCACCGTGGCTTGGCGTTTTATACCCTAGGACAACGACAAGGTTTAGGCATCGGTGGGTTGCGCGATGCGGCGAGTGCACCTTGGCATGTGCTCGAAAAAGATGTTGCAGGCAACCGACTGATTGTCGGGCAAGGCGACGATAATCCGCGGCTTTTTTCAAGGCATTTGATCGCGGACACCTTGCACTGGTGCGCGGGCAGTGCACCGGCGGTGCCATTTAATTGCACCGCCAAAGTGCGTTACAGACAACAAGACCAAGCCTGTTCAGTGAGCTTCGATGAAGCCGCGCCCGATCGTGCAACTGTGCAGTTTGTAGAGGGCATACGCGCCATCACACCCGGGCAGTCGATCGTGTTCTACCAAGGGCCCATTTGCCTTGGCGGGGGCATTATCAAAAGCAAAAACTAGGCACTTTCGGCGATGGGGATGACATCACCGCCCTGCTGGCGATACGATTCAATCTGATCAAACTGCATGTAGCGATAGATATCGTCGGACTGCGTATCAATTTTGCTCATCACCGCCATATACTCTTCGACGCTTGGCAGACGGCCCAAGGTGGCCGACAGAGCCGCCAATTCTGCAGATGACAGATAGACATTCGCCCCATCGCCGAGGCGATTGGGAAAGTTGCGTGTCGAGGTAGAGACCACCGTTGACCGCTCCTGTACACGCGCCTGATTGCCCATACACAAAGAGCAACCCGGCATTTCTATCCGCGCACCGACTCGACCAAAAATGGCATAGTAGCCCTCGTCGCGCAACAGGTGCGCATCCATCATAGTGGGCGGTACGACCCAGAGGCGGGTCGGCAGGCTGGTGATGCCATCGAGCAATTTTCCTGCCGCGCGAAAATGGCCGATATTGGTCATGCACGAGCCGATAAATACCTCATCCACCTTATCGCCCGCTACGGCCGATAGTGGCTTGATGTCATCCGGATCATTGGGGCAGGCTAACAGTGGCTCTGTCACCTGCGCTAGGTCGATCTCGATCGTGGCGGCATAGCTCGCATCCGGATCCGCACGCATTAACTGCGGGTCTGCAAGCCAGGACTCCATGGCCTCAATACGCCGCTCTAAAGCGCGCTGATCCTTGTAGCCATTGGCAATCATCCAATGCAGCAAGGTGATGTTGCTGCGCAGGTACTCGATAATGGGTTCTTGATCTAGTGCGATGGTGCAAGCGGTGGCCGAGCGCTCGGCAGAGGCATCGGATAGCTCAAATGCCTGCTCGGCTTTGAGTTTTGGCAGGCCCTCTATCTCTAGCACCCGACCGGAGAATATATTCTTTTTATTCGCCTTATCGAGCGTTAACAGCCCCTGCTTCTCGGCAAAATAAGGGATGGCGTTGACCAGATCGCGCAGGGTAATACCCGGTTGCATCTGGCCGTGAAAGCGCACCAAAACCGATTCTGGCATATCCAACGGCATCACGCCTGTGGTGGCGGCAAAAGCGACTAGCCCCGACCCGGCTGGAAAACTGATACCAACGGGGAAACGCGTATGGGAGTCGGCACCGGTGCCGACCGTATCTGGCAACAACATACGATTGAGCCATGAGTGGATGATGCCATCGCCGGGGCGCAAAGAGACGCCACCGCGTGTGGCAAAGAAACTCGGTAGGCTCGCATGGGTCTGCACATCGACAGGCTTGGGGTAAGCGGCGGTATGGCAAAAAGACTGCAACACCAGATCGCACGAAAACCCGAGGCAGGCGAGATCTTTTAATTCATCGCGTGTCATGGGGCCTGTGGTATCTTGCGAGCCGACAGAGGAGACCCGTGGCTCACAGTAGGTACCCGGCAGCACGCCCTCCACACCGCAGGCGCGACCGACCATTTTCTGCGCCAAGGTAAAGCCGGTAGTCGATTTACTCTGGGCAGCGGGTGGGATAAAAATGCTCGATTCACCCAGCTTTAATGCATTGCGCGCCCTAGTGGTCAGTTCGCGACCGACGATTAAGCGGATGCGCCCGCCTGCGCGGACTTCGTCGCAAATTGCATCTGGTCGCAGGCTAAATGGAATGTCTTTGGCGCCCTGCTTGGTCAAGATGCCGGCGTGCGGATGGCACACAACCTGATCGCCCATAGACAGAGTCGAGACATCCATCTCGATCGGCAAGGCACCAGAATCCTCTAGGGTGTTGAAGAAAATAGGGGCAATCTTGCCGCCAAAACAATAGCCACCCGCGCGTTTATTGGGGATATAGGGGATGTCGTCGCCAAAGTGCCACAACAGCGAATTAACCGCAGATTTACGCGAGGAGCCAGTGCCGACCACATCGCCGACATACACCAATGGCTGCCCCATTTGTTTTAATTCCTGAATCAATTTCATCGGCCCTGTCACACCCGGCTCATCTGGCACGATGCCCTCGCGTGCCATCTTCAGCATCGCGTTAGCATGTAGCGGGATATCCGCGCGCGACCAGGCATCGGGTGCCGGTGACAAGCTATCGGTGTTGGTCTCGCCGAGGACGCGAAACACGCACAGCTCGATCTCATCGGCAACGGGCGGATGTCGCTCGAACCAACGCGCCTCGGCCCAGGACTCTATCACCGCCCGCGCCCGCTCATTGCCCGCTTCCATCTTGGACTGAACATCGTGAAAAGAATCGAATATCACCAGGGTATGCTCAAGTGAAGTGGCCGCCATATCGGCCACTTCCGGGTGGTCCAACAGCTCGATTAGCGATTGCACGTTGTAGCCGCCCAGCATGGTGCCCAAAATTTCAGTGGCATAGATTGGGGTAATTTTGCTACAGGCTATCTCGCCGCGGGCAACGGCTGTTAGAAAGCTGACCTTGACCATCGCCGCTTTATCCACCCCCGGCGGCACACGTTGCAACAACAGCTGCAACAAGTCTTCCGACTGATCGGCTGGAGCAGATTCGAGCAGCTGAATCACTTCAGCTGTCTGATGCTCATTCAGCGGCAGTGGGGGGATATTTTGTTGTGCACGCTCCTGTACATGCGCGCGGTATTGATCAATTATAGACATAGCCTGTGACTCCACTTTTTACCAGCATGAGGGTGAAAACTATTTAATAGATGATCCTATCAAAGTAGATCATATAACCAACAGCACAATTATCAAGCGCTTTCGCTAGGGCACAGCTGTAGCGCGCACTCAATGATGCGCGCCTCTGTGATGCCAAAATGTTCAAACAATTCTGGCCCCGGTGCCGAGGCACCGAACTGATCGAGCCCGACCACCAAGCCATCGAGCCCCACATACTTGCGCCAATAGTCGGATACGCCGGCCTCGATAGCGATACGCTTGCGATTAGCACTCGGCAGTACCCGCTCCCGCCAATCGGCATCTTGTCGCTCAAAATACTCGGACGATGGCATGGACACGACGCACGCATGCACACCCATCACTTGTAGTTGTTCGGCTGCCGATGTTGCCAGATGCACCTCAGAGCCGGTGGCGATTAAAATCAGATCCGCCGTCTGTGAATCGCCGCGCAACACATAGCCACCGCGATTAATTGCATCGATTTGATCGGCGCTGCGATCCATATGGGGGACTTTTTGCCGTGAGAAGATCAGCGCACTCGGCCCATCCGCCTCGATTGCACAACGCCAAGCGACCATCGACTCGACCAGATCACAGGGGCGCCAGAGCGATAGATTCGGTATCGCCCGCAAGCTCGACACATGCTCGACTGCCTGGTGCGTTGGCCCATCCTCGCCAAGCCCAATAGAATCGTGTGTATAGACAAAAATAGCCCGCTGCTGCATCAGGGCCGCCATGCGCAGCGCGTTGCGCGCATAGTCGGAAAACACTAAAAATGTGCCGCAAAATGCGCGAAACCCACCGTGCAATGCCAAGCCATTCACGATGGCGGACATGCCGAACTCGCGCACGCCATAGTACAAATAGTTACCGCCCGGATGTGAATGCACCGCACGACTGCCCGACCAATTAGTGAGGTTGGAGCCAGTTAAATCAGCT